>CAYTPJ010000270.1:0-1503 GCA_964439755.1 uncultured Oscillospiraceae bacterium | reverse complement strand
TATATTCGCTCTAAAAGGCTTTATTATCAAGTGTTTTGAGGGGATGATTTTCTTAAAATCAAGGAGAATTTACTGCGTATTCTTTGGTTTATAGTACCAGTTTTTTCATCTTTCACAGTATGTCTTTTCATGTGCACTTTTTCTCCTTATTATTGTTTGCCTAAAATCATTTAGACACCTTTATATATACGCTACTTTGGGATAAAGTCAAGCGCTTTTGGAAAATATCTTACAAGAAAACATTCAAAAAAAACAAGAAGAAAATCATGCCTCTTCTTGCCTTTTCATTATATCGTCGCATTATATTTTACAGATAAACTTTAAGCCAATGGATGACGAACAATAATTTCCGTTCCCTTGTCCGTTTCAGAATGAATAGATAAAAAATAGTGGTCAGAAAACAGCAAACGAAGACGTGTATCAATGTTTGAAAGCCCTATGTTAGAGGACTTTTTTAGAGCGTTTTGCTTGATGTGTTCCTTCAAATTATGTAGTTCTGTTTGACTCATGCCCGTGCCGTTATCTGAAACCTTGATTTGCAACATTTGTTCCTCTTCATCAACAGATACACGGATAGAAACTTGCCAATCTTCTGTTTTCTTAGAAAAACCATGCTTGATGGAGTTTTCTACAATAGGCTGGCATATCAATTTTAACGTGCGATAAGGATACGCATCGTCATCAATAAGTATTTCTGTTTTTAAGCGTCCTTTATAACGCATTTTTTGAATTTCCATATACTTGTCCACATATTCCAGCTCTTCCTCAATGGGGATTAAATAATCACTTGTACTCATTGCTGCATGCATAATATCACTCATCAACCCAATTAAATGAACTGCCTCGCTATCTTGCCCCTGTTCATTTATAATGGATAGATTGATCATCTGCAACGTGTTAAATAAGAAATGTGGATTGATTTGGGCTTGAAGGGCAGTGTTGCTCGCCTCATTCAATTCCTTTAAAGAGCGTGTCAGTTCATTTGAAATGTCATGCTTTTCCTTTTCCATTTTATCAATAGACTCATCAATCAAATTAAATTCAGCAAAGTACTTTGTTCGTTTGGGCAAAAGAAAAGGATTGTTGATATGTTCAACGGTATCTGCGACAGAGTCATACAATTTAACGCTCATAAAAAAGCTCAAAATTAAAGCAATGCACACAATCAACAAAGTGTTCATGATAACAATATAATTATTATATGGACTATTTATTTTTTTTATATCAAAAGTAGAAAACATCGAAAAACCCCCATTGTCTATAAAAGACACAATAGACAAGTCATCCTTTTCTATCAACACATTATTCTTTTGATTTAAAGTGCTATAATACTTATTCTCTAATTTTTCTTCAATAAAAAGTGGTTTGTTTATATATTGCGGGTTTGTGCTATACAGTATCAATCCAAAATTTGTGATCACATGCATTTCACTTGGCACGTCTTCCATCTTCTCTTGCATCATTTTTTCAAACTTATCAAAATCTAATGTAATACAGAAAATC
>CAYTPJ010000269.1:0-1514 GCA_964439755.1 uncultured Oscillospiraceae bacterium | reverse complement strand
AGTAAATTCTCAAAATAAATGCAAAGTGTACAATTTAAAGTTGCAGTTACATTGAGAAGGAATTTGTGGTAGCATTTAGTGTGAGAATTTGCAATTTTTAAAATCTCTGATATTCTATATCTACGTTCCCCTGATTTTGAAAAAACATCACATAATAAATGGGCAGATACGTAATTTTCCCTTTTGCTTTCACTTGTCGTTCGTTGGACAGAACAAACGCTTCCTTTATATGATAATCTTCATTAGACACAAAAGCATTGAGTGCACTGTGGATTGTGTAGTCTTTTCCCGACTTGATTTCAAGGGGAATTACGGACAGACTTTTGCAATCATCTATCAGATAATCCACTTCACCTTTTTTACGATTGTCATAATAGCACAGTTTATATCCGTGTGCAATCAGCTCGCTTGCCACCACAGTTTCATAAACAGCGCCTAAATTGATGCTCTTTTCATCATCCAAAATTGCCCGAATATTATTGCCATAAAGTATGCCCGAAAGAATGCCCACATCATTTAGGTAAAGCTTGAGCAAATTTTTGCCCATGGATTGGACAAGTGGAAAAACAGGGTTAGAAACTGCTTGAACAGGAAGGGCAATGCCTGCACTGATTAAATATTCAAATTCATCGCTATAATCGCTGAAGGTTTTTCCCTTTTTGTTTTCAATGTTTTGTGCAACAATCCTCTTTTTCTTGTTTTCCATATTGGAAGGGATTAAATCGTAAATTCTACGTATTTTAAGCTTTCTTACAGCATCATATTTGCAAGCATCTGTTGCATAATATTCATGCACTTCGCCCTGTATTTCTCTTACATCTTGTATGTTTTTCTTTTCAATATATGAGTTTATTGCGTCGGGCAAACCACCCACCAACATGTATTTGCGAAAAAAGAGCATCATTTTATTATGCAGAGTTTCGTCTAAGGATTCCCGATTATCAAATTTTTTTTGAATGATAGAAAATGCAGATTTGTTCATCCCATTTGCATACAAAAATTCTTCAAAATCAAGGGGAAACATTCTGATTTTGCGAATGCTCCCCATTGGAATGGAGGTGGTTTGTGAAAGCGTAACACCAAGAAGGGAACCACTTGCAACAAAATGATATCGATTGTCCTGAACTAAAAATTTCAGCATCGTCAACAAATGAGGGTATGCTTGTATCTCATCAATAAAAATCAAAGTGTTCTCTTTGCCCTTCATTTTATCTCCGTGGAGCATACTCACTTGAAGATAAAAATCCTCCACAGTTTTCGTTTTTTCAAACAGCTTGTCCCCTTCAAAATCTTCAATCATATTGATTTCTATGAAATTTTCAAAAAGCTTTTGACCCACGTGTCGGATAATGTAAGTTTTTCCAACCTGTCTTGCCCCATCCACCAAAAGTATCTTTTTTGAAGAGGATTTTAGGTGTTCTTCGATTACATTTTCAATCTTTCTATACAACATATTTTATCGCCTCCTGACTTTTCAATATAATTATAACATATAATGAACAACTTTTCAATAC
>CAYTPJ010000268.1:0-1552 GCA_964439755.1 uncultured Oscillospiraceae bacterium | reverse complement strand
GAAAAAATGACAGAGGACAACAAAAACCATTGCATAAATCAAGAAGCATATGCATCCCTTTACGATCAAACGGAAGAAAAATATTATAGTTTATTGGCGCAAATCAAGCAAACAGAAAGTCAAAAACAACAGCGAATAAAGCACTGTGCATACATGCAACAACACATTATATGGCTCCGTTCGGTGGGGGAATACGATGTACAGGACAGGCAAGACGAGCAGGCAGAACGAGAAGAACAGGATAAACACGGACAACAGGAAGAACGAGGACAAGAAGAAAAGGGCAAACATGGCATGCAAGACGAGCAGAAAGAGTGAGAAGTACAAGATAAACACGGCATACTGGATATGCAAGACGAGCAGAAAGAACGAGCAGAACAGGATAAACATAGAAAAAGGGAAGCAAAAGAAAAATGCAAGGTGCAAGACGAACAGGGACAAGACAAAAACGATATAAAAAAACAAGGACAACAAAAACAAGATAGCCAAGTTGTTCGGGAATTTGACGAAACCTTGTTTTGTTCCCTTGTGGATAAAATAGTTGTGCATTCGGATAAGCAATTGACATTTGAGTTTCTTAACGGGGAAAAGGTGGAAGTGAAGGGGGAGAAAATTATTTAAAATCAAATGAATTGAAAAGAAAGTGTTTAAATGAATTTCATATTTGACTTATGTATTATGGAGGTAAAGACATAAAATGTTAATAGAGAAAATTTGTTAACGAGGAATGAGAATGTAAAATGGCACGGTAAAACACTTCGTAGAGGTTGTTGAATTGACGGGCATCTGCCATTTCAAGAGCATCTTTGTATTCGTTTTTTGTTCGTTCATCAAA
Source organism: uncultured Oscillospiraceae bacterium (assembly GCA_964439755.1). Taxonomy (GTDB): domain Bacteria; phylum Bacillota; class Clostridia; order Christensenellales; family Aristaeellaceae; genus CAYTPJ01. The sequence continues at coordinate 717 of CAYTPJ010000268.1, read as the reverse complement.
GAAAACGGGTGGGATATTTTTGCTAAAAAAGCATGCTTACAAATGCTCTTGCAGTTCTTCCGTTTCCGTCGTTGAAGGCGTGTATTACAGTTAGTTGATGATGGATACGCACCGCTTCTTCAATAAATACACTTTTTTTAGCTCTTTTTTTTGAAAGAAATGCATCAACTTGTTCATCGAGCTTTTTCATTTTCATAGGGAAATCCATATAATGAGTTGTTTCAAATTTTGCACCCAAAACAAGTGTGTTGGCACTTCTGTATTTTCCATCAGCTTCGGGAAACGGGGCTACAGCATATAGTTTTCTATTTAGTACACTTATATCAAATATCCCAAACGTTTCTTTCGCCATGTCAAAAGCATATCAGTGGGTTGTAAACCAAAAGAGGAATCAATCGCATCAATGATTTCCGCAAAATGCATAAATCTAAAATGTTCTGCAAGCAGTGCGATAAATTCGCCATTTTGTTCTGCAATTTTAGGGTAAAGTTTTTCGTGACGCAATACACCAACGAAAAATCCATCACGATGGCAATTACAGCTTGATTTTTAAAAAAACCTTTTACATTGGCTGGTACGCTCAACGCCAACAGCAGTCTGGATAATGTATGATCCAAATACTGTATGTACGTCCCTGTATCCTCCATTGATTGAACCTCAAAAGTTTGATAAAAAATATAAAATTTCTATTGTATTTTTAGAGTTCGACAGATAATG
>CAYTPJ010000267.1:0-1568 GCA_964439755.1 uncultured Oscillospiraceae bacterium | reverse complement strand
CACCTAACAAGGTGGTTTTTTTATATCTTAATATTTCTATAAAAAAGAAGTCGCCTTTTAGCAACTTCTTTCTGTATATTTTCATCTAAATTCAATGCAACGTTTTCTAAAATGCATATAGTTTTTCAAGGTCACTTCTTCTGGTACCCCATGATCGCATGTAGGGATAAAGCCTCCACGCTTTTGCATAACAGGGAAAATCTTATCCACCATTTTGTCTATTTCCTCTGTGGTGGATGCTAAAATGCGCTTATCAATACCACCTGAAATGCGAAGATCAGGATATTGTTGCCCTGTTTTGATCACGTCACAACCGGATGCCACTTCAAAAGGACTCATGTGCGTCATGCCAATTGATCTATACAAATCAATGGTCGGTTCACACATACCATCTGTATCCACTTGAAAATGCACAGGGCGTGTTTTGTCAATTTGCCTCTTTTTAACATTTGTAAGCAATTGTTGATAATACGGTAATAAAAATTCTTTCATCATATCAGGAGATATCAAAGGGCCATGATTGTAACAAATATCTTCTCCAATAAACACTTCATCAATGCTGATTTCTTTTTGATGCCGTTCAATCACACTATCTGCTAAATCAAACCACGCTTTCATACACGCATGCACCAACTTTGGGTCATCATAGAACATATACAAAAGCCCTTCAGGCCCCATCAGTGAACGCAAATACATATATCCACCCACAAGATTTTGCCCCATAAAAAGTCCCTGTGCTGCCTTTTCTTTGGCTGTTTCTAAATAGATTTTCATTTTATCAGCACGCACTTTGGAATTTTTGTCCATACGCCACAAACATTTTTCTTCAAAGCTTTTCATGTCTTTGACAGGGTGATCCACGTATTCTGGCATAAACCCATTTCTTCTGCCTTTAAAACAAAGTACAGAACGCCCGGCAAAGTCCTGCACCAGCTCATATTCTCCCCGATCTTCCAACACTTTTTCTTCAAAAATCGGCTCAAACCCTGCTTCGCACCATCCTAAGCCGTACAAATCAAAGCGCCCTTCATCATCGTATTGAAACAGTTCTTTTAGGTTTGCATTTTTGTCAAGCCCTTCTTCGTTCTGCCATTTTTCAAGAGAATAAAAACCAAACTCTTTTTGATAAAAGCCTGCACCTTGTTTCATGTTATAAAAATCCCAATATTTTTGAGCACCTTTTGTTCTTTGCTCGTAAGGAATCATTTGTCGAACACCATCTTGCATTGTCTTTTCTCCTTTTTTTAGTATGCACCTACATTATACGGTATTTTTTTGAAAATAAAAGGCATTTTTCGGACAATTATATATACTTTTCGGCAAATATGTGTTATCCTATAAAAAAGGAGGAGGGAATTTCATGCGCAATACTTGTTCTTATCAACACACACCCAAAACATTGCCACAAATTTTATTATATGCAGTTTGGCAAGTAGAAGCAGACAACACATATAAAGTCATCAAAAACGCCCTGCTTAAAGAAGGTGCAAAATATGTGCTTATTAGAACATTAGATGGTGTGGGAACGTTATTTATACAAAATCACATACATTTCAACCTCTCTAAAG
>CAYTPJ010000266.1:0-1647 GCA_964439755.1 uncultured Oscillospiraceae bacterium | reverse complement strand
GTGTTTTGCCTGTTGCTCCAAAAAGCGTGCCAATTGGTTTGAGCAATTTAAGCGAAGTAATATCACCAAACCAAAATAGGTACATAAACAGCCCCACCAAACATACAAAAGGCACGAGATATTTAAGCACTCTTTTTATCCGAAACCAACTTCTCTTTACTGCATCTAAATAAAAAAAGTGAATGTGTTTGCCCGAATATAAAAAGCGCAACACCATGTTTTGATAGATGCGCTGAGGGCACACTACAAAAAAATACAGCAATAACGAACATGCAATCTTTATTAAAAAGAGCACTTTGTCATTCATTTGAGCACATTCAATAGGCAATAAAAGAGGGATGAGCGCAATCAAACGAACGCTGATAAACATCAAACACAACACCATTAACAAAAGTAAGCGTGTTGCAAAAGGTTTCTTTGTCACTTTTTCCTTTTCCTCCTTTAAAAAAATACCAAAATTCCCTGCCCACAGGACTTATTTTTATTATACAAAATTATTTGCAAAATTGCAAGCAAAAGAGAAGAAAAACACAGTATATTCTGTATATACCTTGATTATTTTAATTAACTCATGTATAATGAAAGAGAAATTTTTTAAAGGAGATATTTTCCATGTACTCAAGCTGTCGCATAAAAAAACACCTTTTCCTTTTTCTGTGTATTTTATTCTCTGTTTGTTGCCTCTCTTTTTCTTTTGCAGAAGAAGCAGTGAATATTACAGAAAACACTCAAATATCTGTGAACTTCGCTCCAAAAGAAGTAAAATACATGCTGAATAAAAATTACAGAAATGGCTGGTATATGCGTAAAGGAGGTGTTATCACCTTTCATACGGATACACCTTGTGAAAATTTGTACATGCAGTTTGGCATCACAATGAAAGACTTTGTGTTAGAAGAAAAGGTAGAAGGCAAATGGACGCCTTTTTATCAAAAAGACGAAGCATATATAAACGATGTATTCCCCATTGGTGGACGTACAGATTTCCGTTTCAAGTCCAAAAATACCATCAAGGTAATCAATTTAGAGCTTTTTGCTCAAGGTGAATTGCCTGCTCATGTTCAAAAGTGGAGCGAACCTGCTGAAAAAGCAGATATTTTGCTCATTGTTGCCCATCCTGATGACGAAATATTGTGGTTTGGTGGGTTGATGCCCTATTATGCAGGTGAATTGGGAAAAAAAGTGCAAGTGGTCTTTATGACATCTGAACCAGGTTACAGGCGAAATGAATTGCTCGACTGTATTTGGACATGTGGTGTCAAAAATTATCCTATAATGGGTATTTATAAAGACAAGCGCACATATGAAATAAACGATGCTTTTTCCTTTTTTGGTGGAGAAAAAAATTCAAGCTTATATATTGCTTCTCTCATTCGTAAATTCAAACCCGAAATTGTCATTACACACGATTTTCATGGCGAATATGGGCACAACGCACACAAAGCCACTGCCAAAGCCACGCAGAATGCAATTTTCTTATCCAGTGATGAAACACAAACTTCTTCAAAATTAAAAAACTTACCTCCCCATCAAGTAAAAAAATTCTACGTACATTTGAGCGATGAAAACCCAATTTATTTGGATTACAACATACCTCTACCGTCAGCTTTGTGCCGTCGTGGAATTTAACATCATCACGAATTTTGA
>CAYTPJ010000265.1:0-1682 GCA_964439755.1 uncultured Oscillospiraceae bacterium | reverse complement strand
ATACACGTGTTTTATTCCTTTTAACAGGAACAAACAAAATACAGAACGTTTGGTTTGATTTGCCTGCTCGTTACAAGGTTTAAAAAATCAACCAAATCCAATTGCTTACAAACACATTCAAGAAACATACTGCGAAACACAACGAAGTTTACCGTTATTCAAAAATCGAATATTCTAAAACCTAAAGGAAATCTTTTATTCTGACCTTCTAAAGCGTGTGCTTTTTCCTCGGCCCTTTATTGCAATTTCACCATGGAAAAGTTTTGAACGCTCTATGCTCTGCGTATATCACGCATACAGTTTGCCAATCCATGTTCAGACCTTTTAAAGTTTACATCTTTTCAAGATATAAAGCCTTTTATTATGTCTTTTTTATTTGAACATTTTGTTTACCTGCGTTCACCAATACCACCAAGTGTTCACGCCATACATTTCTTTTTTCAAGATTTTGCTTCTCTTAAAGCCTCCCCTTCCACTCGCATCAATTAAGAAGAAAATGGAAAGTAAAAAACACCTCCTATTAAATTTGGAAGGTGCAGCCTGTTTTGCCAAAAACACAGTTCAAATACCTATTCAAGGTTTCCTTTGAAATGTTTGCAAAACCTAATTATTTATTTTGCCCATTATAAGGAAAAGACTGTTACAAAGAAACATGGGCAAAACAGGCTGCCAGACAAGATATTTCCTCGTTCTGGTTCACTGGAATCGCCCCCTTTCACAATCAATCAAGTTCCAAGTTTCAACCATAAAGCACGTCATTACACTGTGCCTTTTGGTTTCATGAGTGTGTTGCTCCTTCCTCCTCACAAACTTTATCAAAATTTGAAAGGATCCTCCGAGCACCCATCCACCTCATGTGGCTTTCAAAAACCCTTGTCTTCTAAGCTCGTCTTAACTATATCACACTTTTTTCCCTTTGTCAAGTGTTTTTTGTAAATTTAGGAAATCTTTTTCCCACAAGTGCACAACATGCCCAAACCCCTGTATTTTCAAGGGGTTTGAGCACTTTGTATATGGCATTTTTTCGCCCTTTTTGCGTAAATTTAAAAAAATATTTTAAAATTCTTTTTATTTTTTTTAAATCATTTGCTCAAAAGGAGGCTTTTTTTATCCATCCATTCAAGAAGATCTTGGCTCAAAGGTGGCATAGCATTTTTATCCGCCTGTCGTCCCCACTCTGGCACTTTATAGCTCAAGTATTGCATTTGATAGTCTATCAAATCAGACAGAACATTGTCTTCAGGATTTAAAAACATCGCCTTTCCATCATCGCCTTCTGCCATATTTTGAAAGAGTTTTTCAGCCATCCTGTCATACGCATAATACGCTTCCATTTCGTCCGATGCCTTTAAAAAAGGTTCTCCTTTTTTCCAAAGGCTGATATATGCATTTTGCGTGCCCCGTCTAATTTCCACTACATGCGCCAACGCTGTTTTTTTAATGCGTGCTTCCCCCTGTTTTTGCATGGGGCTATCCAATTCACCCCCAACAAGGGATTTTTTCACGCTTACATACAGTATATTTGTTTCTTTATCTTTTGCATTTTGCACAGTATGCATATCCAAAAACAGCTGTATCCTGCTATTTTTATAATCATTGGTCACAATCACATCCCCATTTTCAAGCTCGGACAATGTAAAATCATATTTTTCCAGCGCCACGGGCACTTTTGTTTCTATTAT
>CAYTPJ010000264.1:0-1766 GCA_964439755.1 uncultured Oscillospiraceae bacterium | reverse complement strand
CGAAGAAAAATATGGTGTTCCGAATAGTTTTGCACCAAAGCGTCTAATTGTGCGTCATCTATTTCGTTTTTAAAGAGAAAAAGCCCTGCTTGGTCACTGATTGGGTAATAGGATAGAGCAGCATCGATGTCTGTTTGAGAAACAGTAAGTTGGTCTTTTTTAATATTTACAATACCAATGGCAGCAAGATATGTGTTTTGGTGTAGGGGTTTTTTTAGAGAAAGGCGATTTTTTTTGTTCAAAAGAGCACGCTCTTTGATGGTGAGCATAGTGCTTTTTTCTTTCCCATTGTCAAGCTCCGTTTTGACAATATAATCCACCGTACCTAATCGCAAAGCTTCTTGTATGTAGTGGAATTCATTGTGATAACTTAACACGACAGCAGTAATGAAAGGATGATGCTCTTTAAGCCATGCTAAAAGCACAAGACCGTTTTTTTGAGGCATTACAATGTCTGTGAAAACAATGTCGATATTTTGATTTTTCTGTATGGCAGAGATGGCTTCGTCCACACTGTTTGCTTCAGCTACAATGGTCATACCATATGTTTCCCATGGCACACCGTATCGAATTCCTGTGCGTACAAGTTGTTCATCATCGACTATTAAAACGTGTAACATATGATTTTCTCCTTATATTTGTTCAATAATAATATCAGTTTGAGTGCCTTCGTTGGAGGCACTTTTGATGATTAAATGTGCTCTATTTGCATAGGCGATTTTTAGAGATGAATTTACATAATCAAGCCCTATACCCATCGTTTGAGCGTTGTTGTTCGTTAGTTGTGCGTTCAGAGAATTACATTTTTCTTTGTTCATGCCTGTGCCATTGTCTTTAATGGAAATGATTAACTGATTTTCTTTATGCAGTATGGTCAGTTCAAGTTTCAATTCTTTTACTTTGGCATGTTTGATACTGTTTTCAACGATGGGTTGCAAGGTGAATGCTGGTACTTGAATGGAAAGCGTTTTTTCATCTACAAGAATGTGCTTAACAAAAAGAATGGGGTAAATACGTTGTTGGAGGAAAATGTAATCTTCAACGGCACGCAATTCATCCGCCAAGGTGACCACACGTTTTTTACCTAAGTTGTGGTACAACAAATTGTTGAGTGATAAGAGGGTGTCAGATACTTCGCTTTTCCCTTCTTGCGCTGCTTGCAAACGAATGCTGTTGAGTGTATTGTGTATAAAATGGGGGTTGATTCTACTCAATAGAAGTTGATTTTCAAGGTACGCATTTTGTTTGCTTGTCTGCTCTGTTTGCGTAATGAGTCGTCTAATTTCTTTTCGCATTTCTTCGATTTTTTCGGCATATTCATAAAAAACCCTTTTTCTTTTTCCTTTGTAGAGCATGGGAAGCCCTTGAGATAATTCGTGTACAAAGTCGGACATTGCGTTATACGCCATCTTATAGATAAAAAGCCCTGATGTGATGTAAACGAATAGATAAATGACAAGCATGGACAAAAATTCCAAAAATAGGGTGTAATAAATCGTGGTATAATCACCTTTTGGAATGTATGCACAAAGTGTCCAATCTGGCTGATTATATAATATGGGTATGTAAGATTTAGGAGCTGTATTCAAAAAGGTATTCTGTTGGAAAACGTTGTTTTGAGTGCTATAAATGATTTCATTTGAGGCATTTGTTAAACAAATAGGCACAGGGCAACCTGATTGATCCTTGATTTTATTAAAAAGGTTTGATAAAAAATCTACTTTAATTCATAAAACAGAAAAAAAGGAAAAAGTTTGGAAAAGGTT
>CAYTPJ010000263.1:0-1812 GCA_964439755.1 uncultured Oscillospiraceae bacterium | reverse complement strand
ACACAAAATGTCGGGCACACCACTTGTACCATACGGGCCACCGTGCTCCTTAAAATAAAAAATGTCACTCCCTAGTGACGACAGATATATTTTGATTTGTTTGACCAAGTCTTTTTCCAGCATTCTATCTCTCCTTTTCTTACAGTGTGTCTATTCGTGCCTTTACAGCTTTGAGCAGTGCATTTTGTCCCGCGGCTTTGTTTTTTAATGCAAGCATAACTTGTTCGTCCAATGTTTCTTTTACAACCAAATGGTGAATGACCACCGTTTCTTTTTGTCCTTGTCGGAACAAACGAGCGTTCGCTTGCTCATACAGTTCCAAGCTCCAAGTAAGTCCGAACCACACAATGGTAGAGCCTCCCTCTTGAAGGTTTAGACCGTGACCTGTGGATGCAGGTTGTGCCAATGCCACTCGAATTTTTCCATCGTTCCAGTCTTTTAAATCTTCAGAAGTTTGAAGATGGCGTACACCGTTCGGTTGGTCTTTGGAATATTTGCCCAAGCGCTTTTCGATACGTTCCAAGTCGTGCTTGTAGTGATACATAACAAGCACAGGCTTTCCGTTCGCTGCTTCCACGATGTCTTCTAAGGCATCTATTTTTTTGTCATGGATTACTTTTGTGTTAGAGAATTCATCGTACACAGCACCGTTTGACAATTGCAAGAGCTTTCCTGACAAAGTGGCTGCATTGAGCGCAAACACATCCCCGTCCTTGTACGGCAAGAGCATGTCTTTTTCGAGTTGCTTATATGTTTCAAGTTCCTCTGTCGACAAAGTCAGTTCCACCACGTTATCTATGCGTTCTGGCATCTTAATATAGTCTTTTGCTCGCATGGAAAGACACAAGTCAGACAGTCGTTTATAGATATCTTCTTCTGCGCCCTCCTTAAGTTCCACCTTATAAGGCAGCCAACTATTGGGCACAAAGAAAAACAGATTGAGGTAAGATGTGAGTGTACGGCCTAAGCGTTTACCTTGATCCAACAGAAACACTTGTGACCAAATGTCAATCAAACCATTAGGCGCTGGTGTACCTGTAAGACCCACGACTCTTTTAAAACTGGGCACTACTTTTTTCAGTGCCTGAAAACGTTTTGATTTTGCGCTCTTAAACGAGGAGAGCTCGTCTATTACAAGCATGTCAAAAGGGAATTTTCGTCCTGAGTAATGGTTTAAGAGCCACTCCACATTTTCCCTATTCGTGATGTACATATCTGCTTTCTTGGACAGCGCAGACACTCTTTCTTTAGGTGTTCCAAGCACTCTTTGAATGGTCAAATCATACAAGTGCGACCATTTATGCAGTTCATTATGCCACGTATCTCGTGCCACACGAAGAGGCGCAATAATAAGCACCCGACCAATTTCAAACGAGTCGTACATGAGGTGTTCTATGGCCGTAAGCGTGATGATGGTCTTCCCTAGTCCACAGTCTAAGAACAGTCCACACCGCGCATTTTCTTCGATGAACGACACACAAAACTGCTGGTACACATGCAGTTGACTCTCATTCAGCATGGGTTTTGTGATAGGGTTTGTGATAGGGTTTATGTTCAATTCACGTTTTCCGTTTTTTTTGCTGATTCCACATTGTTTATCCTTTCTTTTTTTGTTCGCTAACCACAAAAACAGCAAAAATGCTTTTTTTCTGTTGTTTGAGCGCTTTTCACTTGAGCATTTCTCTTTGAATAGCTGTTTTCAGGCTTTTGAGATTAGTAAAATCGTTTTTTATTCGTTCAAGGTGAAAACCTTAGGGTTAAAAACAGAACGGCTTGTATGCCCCTCAAAACGCCTTTAAAGGGCACATGTAT
>CAYTPJ010000262.1:0-1834 GCA_964439755.1 uncultured Oscillospiraceae bacterium | reverse complement strand
CATATTTAAAAAGCTCTGAAAATCTCTTGCAGAGCTTTTTTCATATCCAGAATTTTATCTTTTTATAAGGTTTTTATGTAAAAACAATGTGCCTTTCAATTTACAATGCACAGCTTTTTTACAATACATATATTTAAAAATATGCACATACTTTAAATAGAGGTGAAAAAAATGTATCAAAAAATGAGAGAGGAAAAAAGTGGATTTTGTGGTGTCCTGTCCTTTACAGAACATCAAACGCTCCTCATGATAAAAGGGGAGGAAGAATGTGCCATTTTCGTTTACGCATCGAGCGAACATGAAGATTTTTCATTGCTTTTAGAAACAAAATGCACTCCTTTTAATCAAACGCACTTTTGTGCCTCTAAAAATCTCATGCACAGCAATTTCTGCATCTATAACGCAAAACACATGTTGCTTCTGTCTTACGGAAAAAACGCTTTAGACCTTGATTATGTGCTTCAAAAAGCTTGGCAAAAAGACAATGAAATCAAAAACAGTGCGCTGTGTGCACAACCCTGTAAACCTGCGCCCACATTTTCTGCTTGCAAAAAATACAAAATAAAAAAAGCAAAAAAACCTACCTCGAATTTTCTCTCCCCCTCCTTTGTTGAGCTTAAAGAAAATAGCCAAAGAAAAGCGCTTGACACTTTGCCTCCTTATGTATACAAAGGGAAAAGTGCACAATTCAAAACATATTTTAACACTTTTTTACCGTTTGGGCTCTCTCTCCCCTTGTCTTATCGCTGTGTGCAAGTAAAAAACAACAAGGACACGCCCTATGTAATTGGTCGATATGCAGATGCTTTTGGAAAAGTCACAGGCATGCTCTTGGCATGGAAAACGCATCGGGAAATCCCTGTTAAAAATTCAAAAATTCTCTACGACTACAAGGGAGAAAAATATATCGCTACCTTTCACATGGACGGCGATTGAGCACAATGCGCACATGCTCTGCAATTTGAGATATCATTTGATAATTGGTAAGCTTGCCCTTATCTTCGCTCACTGTATATCCAAAGAGCTTTTCAAGCGCACGGATATCGCCATATAAAAAGGTGCGTTCAATGGCGCTTCTGATATTTTTTTCAACAGCGCTTTTTGATGTATTGTTCTTTTCACGCACATATGCGTACATTCTGTGGTCCAAATCCTCTTTAAAATAATTGGGGGACGCAAGGTATAGTTCAACTGCCATCACCAAATATCTATACCCTTTTAAATTTCTTTTCATGTGTATTTGCTGTAAGAAAAGCTCTATCGCCTTATAGCGCAAGTATTCTGTATGTGTTTTTAATTTGGGTACATGAAACAAAAAATCCTGCTCGTATATCCTTCTTACCTCCTCCATAGTAGGCGCATGAAAAAGCAATGCATCCACAGGCATTGCTTTTATTTTTTCGAGCAACACGCCGTTTTCTCTCTGCGTATAAAACAACACACTGGGAAAATCGCACAATTTCTCTGTCTGAAGTTTTTTTAACACAGACAAACCATCTGAACAAAGAAGCTCATTGCTCAGTATCAGTACATCAGGGGTTTGTTTTTCGATTGCACAAAATGCTTTTTCTTTTTGATCACACAAACACCCTGCCCCTAAAAAAGCAAAATTCTGCCTAATGCCTTCATTTAAAGAACACACAACTATTTTCATTGCACAAAGTGCCCCTTTTTTTATTTCTTGCTTTTGTATATGTGCATTGTAACGCATTTTATACATTTTGTCAAAGAATTATTCTAAACCATCCGTGTCATGTTGTTGTAGGAGAAATGTCAACAACTTGACACGGATTTTTTACAATTCCCTCTAGCATTTTGTACGCTGTTTGGTGTA
>CAYTPJ010000261.1:0-1867 GCA_964439755.1 uncultured Oscillospiraceae bacterium | reverse complement strand
GGTGCAAGTATGACAAAGATCTTTTTTAAATGTGTGATTCCAACCATTATTGCCTGCATGGTGCAAAGCCTTTACTGCGTTGTAGACGCATTTTTTGTAGGTATTAAAACAGGCGATACAGGGCTTGCCGCTATCAACATTGCCTGGCCTATTGCTGCGTTCATTATTGCCGTTGGCATTGGTGTTGGGTCAGGTGGCGCTGTATTATTTTCCAATTTCAAAGGCAGAGGTGAAATCAAAAAAAGCGCTGTCATAGAAAAACAAACGCTCCTTTTGCTATGCCTTTTCAGCACAGTTTGTACACTGGTTTTATACTTTATAAAAGACCCTGTTTTGCGTTTGTTGGGCGCAACAGATGCGCTGTTTCCCCTTGCGCAAAAATATATCACCATTACCATTATAGGCGCTATCTTCACCATATTTGGTGCAGGCTTGTTGCCTATTTTGCGCAATCACGGCAAAAACACCATTTTTATGACGATTATGATTATTTCCATGGTCACAAACGTTATAGGCGATTATGTGCTCATTTTTATCTTGGATTGGGGCATTAACGGTGCTGCTTTTGCAACGATATTTGCACAAGCCGTGTCAGCTGTTTTGGCGCTTTATGTGCTCAAAAACGATAACAAGCGCACAAACATAGTTGTTTCTTTAAAAGAAGCTAAAAATATGTGCTATACAGGCAGAATTTTAAAAATAGGTTTTTCACCATTCATCATTTATTTAGTGCCCTCTTTGGTGCTCGGTTTAACAAACATTCAATGTTTAAAATATGGCAACGAAAGCGTTGTTGCCGCTTACGCTGTTCTAACTTACTTAACATTTCCTTTACAAAGAGTGATGGGGGCAATCGGCGAAGGTACGCAACCCTTGTTCAGCTATCACTTTGGCAAAGGCGATGTGACCACCATTGATCAGCTAAAAAAATTAAGCTATATCACTTCTTTTGTGCTCGGCATTTTGATTATGGCCATCATACTTTTGTTTAAAAAACCGCTTGGTTTGTTCTTTGGTATTTCAACAGAAGCAGCTGGGTATTTTAATGATGCGATGACGATCAATGCATTCATTTTCTTGTCCGTAGGCATTGTTAAAATCATACAATCTTACCTATTTGCGACACTAAATGAAAACAAATCTGCTATGCTCCTTTTAATCGAATCCGTGTTGGTCACCCCTGTTTTGCTCTTTGTTTTACCACGATTTTTCAATATCAACGGCATATGGCTTGCAAGCGCAGTGACGCCTTACATCATGTCCATTGTTTGTATTTTTGTCGTTAAAAAAACACATTTAAAGCATGCCACCATGTCCGTTTATTCTGAATAAAACGAGCACATATGCCCCTCTTTATAATGGCAAATTAAAGGACACAACTGCGTCTTTGCAATTGCCCCATTGAATTTTAGATACCGTTGAAAAAATATTCAAATCAAACTGTGAATTGTATAAAGCGCATGTTTTTGAGTGCATCGTTTTGTCTAAATATCGAATAGGACAGTCACTACAAGGTTCTTTATATCCACGAATTGCACTATAACAAGTATCTCCCACTTGTACACTAGGCGCAAACTCACTGCATGCTTTATTGATGTATAAAAGTTTGTGATTTTTAGGGTTAATTACATACGTGTAAATGCTCATGCTATCCAAAAGTTCCAACTGATTGGAAACATATTTCTTTTGAATTTCTTTTAATCGTTCGTTCTTCACAAAGAAAGCCACTATTTTGGATACAAATAAGGAAGTGGATATTTCAACTGGTGTCCACACTTTATGGTTGACGCAATCATCATACCCAAACACAAAATCCACTTGATCATTGATATTTCTCAATGCACAGTGCAAAAACGATTTTATCCCT
>CAYTPJ010000260.1:0-1871 GCA_964439755.1 uncultured Oscillospiraceae bacterium | reverse complement strand
GCCACCTTGCCAAGGTGGAGGTCGCGAGTCCGAGCCTCGTCTACCGCTCCAATTTTTTTATGGCGCCATAGCCAAGCGGTAAGGCGAAGGTCTGCAAAATCTTTATCTCCCCGGTTCGATTCCGGGTGGCGCCTCCACTTTTTTGTATCGTATGATGCAGTAAGGACAGTTGCGAACAGTAACTTGTCTTTTTTTATTATATAAATGTGTTTTTTTGCTCAAAAATAGTTGCACGAAATATCTTTTATATGATATTCTATACATGTAGTTGTTATTCCATTACACAGAGGAAGAAAGGAAATCAGACGTGCAGATTATAGAGCTTACAGAGCAACAATACAAAGCGTATCCCCTCATTTATTCTTATGATACCTCATTGTTTTACCAGGCAGAAGTGGAAAAGACAAGAGAAGGTTTTTCCATGCATATAAAAGAAAAGGGCATGGAGAGAACGCATAGGCATTTTGTGCGCACGCTGTATCAAGAAGAAAGTTGCAGTGCGTATGCGCTCATCAACAACGAAGGGCGCATGTGTGCCTTTATTGAAGTAAAAAAAGAGGGCAATGCGCCTGTGCTTAAACTCAGCAATATGCTTGTGCTTGAAGGGTTTAGAAGGAGAGGATATGGCACGCTCCTCATGATGAAAGCAAAAACTTTGCTCAGGTTTTATGCGTGCACAGCTCTTAAAGTGCAGTTTGAACAAAACAATGTAGGGGCAGGCAGATTTTTTTCTCAACACGGCTTTGTGCTTTCAGGGTTTGATATATCGTCTGATTATGATGCTGAAAATGAATGTTTTTTTGACCGTGTAACATTTTGCTACCATATGTGAGGCGTAAAATATGAATTTAAAAGAAAAGGTGCTCTCTTTGCTTTTAGAGCAAAAAGAGGGGTATGTGTCAGGGCAAAGGATGGCAGAAACGTTTAAAGTATCTCGTGCTGCTGTGTGGAAAGCGATTGGTGCACTCAGAAAAGAGGGGTTTTTGATAGAAGCGACTACAAATAAAGGGTATTGCTATCAGAACAACATGCACCCTGTGCACAAAGACACGCTTTCTCGCTTGCTTTTTGAAAAAGGCATAAAGGAGGTTCAGCTCGTGTGTTTGGACACGGTGGACTCTACCAACATGCACGCTCGGCGCATCAATGACAGTGCGCACACCTATCTAATTACAGCAGAAATGCAGACCAAAGGGCGTGGGAGAGGGGACAAGCAGTTTTTCAGCCCCAAAGCAACAGGGCTTTATATGACATTGCTTTTTCCTTTACATTTGCCTCTTGAAAAAGCAGCTCTGTCTACCCAGCGCATCGCACTTTCTGTGTTCCAAGTGTTAAAAAAATATCAAAATCATGCGCAAATTAAGTGGGTCAATGACATTTATGTGCAGGACAAAAAGGTGTGTGGCATACTCACAGAGAGCATTTTGTGTATGGAAACAAATGAAGTGGATGCGCTCATTGTGGGCATAGGCATCAACTTAACAACGGAAAATTTCCCTGAGGATATAAAAAACATTGCAGGGGTTGTGGGCGCAGTGGAAAAAAATCAGCTGTGCGCAGAGATTACACAACGTGTGCTCCAAGATATGCACGCTTTTCAAAGGGAAAGTGCTCCTCTTTGGATGCAAACATATAGTGAAAATTGCTTAACATTGCACCATCAAGTGGTGTTCACCAAAAATGGCGTTTCATACATTGGGCAAGCAACAGAAATTCTCCCTAACGGGAACCTTGTGGTAGAAACACAAAAGCATGGTAAAATGATACTCTCCAGTGGAGAAGTGAGCGTGCGAAAAGTTCAATAAAAATATGTATTTTTTTTCACGTTCATTTCATAAATTATTTTATTTTATGAGGAGATAAAAAACTTT
>CAYTPJ010000259.1:0-1878 GCA_964439755.1 uncultured Oscillospiraceae bacterium | reverse complement strand
GGTTTCATCATTAAATTTAGTCGGTTGTTTCCAATCAGCAATCCATCTTGAACAAATATATCCAAGCAAAGTGTTTACACGCACGTTCACCCTATTAACAGAACAATACACTTTTTTGCTGATCGCATAGTACGCTAGAACATTTTTTCCACATATCCCCTGCATTTTTATTCAAAGAGACAAGGGAGTCATTTGCTCCCCTGTCCTTCATATTGTTTTATTACTTTCTAATGTTGTAGGTTTCTTGCCAAAGACGAACATATTCTGTCACATTCAAAGCGTTCAATTTATTCTTGTAGTCATCCCACTTTGCATCATCTACACCTTCTAAAATTGATGTAGCAATAAAGTTTTTAACAAATGGGTCAATGTCCGTATAGAGAATATCACGTTCTTCTTTGATAGATGGATCATCAAAACCTGCTGGCATAATTTGTTCTGGGAAAAAGGGTTCTAACACATATAATGATTCAAAACGTTCCATCGCCGTTTCATCAAAATACTTTAAGCCAACTTTTCCATCACTCGCATAACAAGGAGCCATAGCACCTGCAGATACTGTGTGGCGCATTTCACCATAGGTCATTCCTTCTGGTAAAAATTCAGTGGTGTTTGTCCAAAGACCTTCTTCCGTGTATTTCCATGTAGAATTTTCCGGACCAAAACTCCAACGAGTACGTCTTGTAAAATCAGAACTTAAATAGTCATACCATTTGATCAAGGTCGCAGGATCCTTACAAGTTGACGAAATTGCGAAACCACTCAAATTGCCATCTGTTAATGCAACTTCTGGATAATAAGTTTCAAATCCTTCGGTTTTCAAAGTGGGTAATCTTTGATAACTTTCAACATTATCCATCCCTACCAAGTTCTGTGAATTGTACTCTAACGCAACCCCTAAAACAGAAGGACTTTGTTTACCTTTGGCAGTCAACTGATCCTGTGTTTGACTAAAGCCTTCCATATCCATTAAGCCTTCGGTGTACAACTTATTGAAAAACTCAAGCGCAGCACGGAAACCCTCTGTATTGGAGGAAAATACAACTTTGTCATTTCTAATTTGAATATGTTCGTTGTTTTCAATCACACCAAACGCACCAAAAAGTGGATAGAGATCTGTTGAACCTACAAATGAGAATGGGATTTCGTCATTTAACCCATTGCCATTTGGATCTTTTTCTTTAAATGCCTTTAATACTTGATAAAATTCTTCCGTTGTGGTAGGTATTTCCAAATTCAACTTTTGAAGCCACTCTGTGTTGATGTACGCAATATCACCCACTCTATCAGGTTCGAAACTACTACCCGTTGGTAAAGAATAGATATTGCCATCCGCCAATTTTAAGCTGTTGTAAAATTCAGGGCGTTCTTCAAAAAGTTTGCTCATGTAAGGAGCATTTTCTTTGATTAAGTCATTTAAAGGAAGCAAAGATTCATGGTTTGCAACAACATCAATACCGCCAACAAATAGATCCGTTAAATCACCCGATGCAAACATGATGTTGATTTTTTCTTTCCAACCAGACTCTGGAATTTCATTCCATTCAATGTGCACATTTGTTTCTTCCTCTGTTTTGATGGCACATTCTTTTTCAGAGAAATTGTTTTTAGAGAGGGGGCGTTTTTTTACTGTTACAGTAAATGTTTCTTTTTCAGGCACCAAAGGGAGAGAAAGTGTGTTATTATCCACCGTTAAAATAGGGGAACGGTTAGACGTGTCGACTGTTTCAGCAAAAGCCGAAGCCAAGGACAAGACCATCAGGGCAGCCAGTAGCAAAGAAACCAGTTTTTTCATAGGGGTATCCTCCTAAGATATTATATTTATTATAGCATATCTGCTATAACATTTCAAGCGTAAAAAGGGGTTAACCGGGAGTT
>CAYTPJ010000258.1:0-1882 GCA_964439755.1 uncultured Oscillospiraceae bacterium | reverse complement strand
GGTGATGTGAAATGTTGAGCCTAAAAAGGATGATTGGGCTGCCAGTGATTTTAAATTCCAAAAAAATTGGACATGTTTTAAGAGGTGTTTTGAGCACGGACGGGCAATTTCTCTGTGGCATTGTGGTGCGATCCAACCTCTATGGTGCACGATTTTTGAGTGCAGATGCACTTTCCATTCTCGGAAATTTTTCTGTCATCTCAAAAAACAAACCAACACGCTGTCCAAAAAATGCTTCTTTTCAGCTCACACATGTCTTAGACACAGAGGGCACACGCTTGGGCATTGTGACGGACGCATTTTTAAATGGAGAAAATAAAAGGGTGATTGCACTGCAAATTTCTTTAGGACCACTGGATGATATCTTAACAGGGCGCTTTTACACATTCACCTATTCTGTTACAAATGTGACAAACGACTGTGGTGTTGTCACCATCAAATAGAAGGAGGAGGAGAAAATGATGAAAAAAATGTTAGCAGCAGGCACATTGGGGGTATTGATCGGGTACACAATACACGAAATGCCCAAAAGCCAAATGGAAAAAATCAAAAAACAAATGAAAAAGAAAATGTACAAAGCATTTAGAATGTAATCCAGTATGTAGTCAAAAAGGAGGAGAAGGATGCAAAACGCTTTTAAAAATAAAAAAACTATTTTTAAATGGCTTGTGTTTGCTTTTCTCCTCTTTTTTCTCGTGTACTATTTTGCACCCCTCAAAATTCTGTTCGTACAAATATTCACTGCCCTCTTGCTCTGTTTACCTCTTTACCCTTTTGTCAATGCGCTGGAAAAGAAATTTTCCCCTGCACTTTCTGCTTTTATTGCCCTATTTTGCTTGCTCTTGTGCTTGCTCCTGCTATTATTCTTAGTCGTTCCTCCCCTTATTATTCAAATTTCTTCTATTATAAGAGATTTGCCCACGCTTCTATCTTCCATCAAGCATTTCTTTTTAAATATGAAAGATGTGCCCTTTATTGAAAAAATATATACGCTTTCCTCTTTTGACCAATTATCCCCAGAAATTGTGATAGATAAAACTTCACAATTTGCCTTTGAACAAGCGCCCAAATTCTTTTCCTCCTTTCGGAGTATTGTAGAAGGTGTATCTCGTGCCTTTTTATCTCCTGTACTCGCCTTTTATTTTCTGAAAGACAGAAAAGCGTTTTCCTTTAAACTCTCCTTGCTCATACCATTAAAATATAGAAAAAAAGCCCTCGTCACGCTCAAAAACATGCAACGAGAGGCTTTATACTTTGTCAGAGGGCAATTGCTCATTGCCTTCTGCGTATTTTTATTAACGGCATTTGGTTTGCTCATCGTGGGTTTGCCCACGTGGTTGGCGCTTGGGCTTATCATGGGTGTATGTGAACTCATTCCCTACGTAGGCCCTTTGATTGGTGCTCTGCCCATATTGCTTTTTTCCCTGCCCTTGGGATTGCAGACAACATTTTTTGCATTGCTTGTCACCTTCATCGTGCAACAATTGGAAGCAAGTGTGATTTCCCCTCGGTTAATGGGAGGCGCAACGGGGTTACATCCCGTGTATGTGTTGTTGCTCTTAACCTTTGGTGGATTGGTCGCCGGCATATTGGGCATGGTGATCACATTGCCTTTGTTTTTGGCATTGCGAGCCGCCTTGCGCAATGCGTATGATGCGAAAGAGGACATCCCTGCGCTGTTGTTGCAGAAGAATAAGAAGAACGGATGATGGTGAATAATGCAGAATGAACAATGCAGAATGCAGAATGTGAAATGTTGGATGTTTGTTGTGTGATGGTGTTTGTTCGGGACGTCGAGGACGCCGTCCCCTACAATAAATATTTGTTTTGGCAGATGATGCCTTATCGCCGCATGATTTTTTAGTGTGGCTAGAAGGTATTA
>CAYTPJ010000257.1:0-1914 GCA_964439755.1 uncultured Oscillospiraceae bacterium | reverse complement strand
ATATAGAAACAGCATTAAAACAAAGAAGAAATATGTTAAGAAGATTACAGGGCGTATAACACATATATTCAAAGCTTAGAGGTGCAAGAAAATGACCCGAGTGGGCTTGTACCTGACAGCACATACTTTTGTTTGGATGCCAAAAGAAATATTTTTGTAGGTGCTGTGAACATTCGGCATACGCTCAATGAACACTTGTTATTGTATGGTGGGCACGTGGGAGATGGTGTTCGACCTTCTGAAAGAAAGAAGGGATATGGCACTAAGATGGTGACACTTGCTTTAAAAAAGTGCGAGCAACTGGGAATTGAAAAAGTGCTGATGGTGTGCGATCAAGATAATATTGCTTCTGAAAAAACAATTCTGAAAAATGGAGGCATTTTTGAAAACACAGTTACAAAAGATGGGAAAACCACAAAAAGATATTGGATAGAATTATAAAAAAAGAAGAAAGGGCAAAGTACGCTCTTTCTTTTTTATATGGGAGAGGTTTACAGGTCGTCACTGTCTTGCACAGGCTCATCATCGTCATAGAGGGGTTGCCCTGTATAACTGCCCAACACATCGCTGTTTATTCGTTCTTTGAGCGTGCGTTGAACACCACGCAGAGGAAGGCTTTTTTTCTTTTTATCTTCCATGAAAATTTCCTTTCTATTTGGATTTAAAAATATTTTGTCCAATAAATATAAAAAATATTTTTATAAAAAAAGGAAAACTATGGGGTTGTGGCGAATAGAAAAGATAATACCATAAAAAACAAAGGAGCATGGAAACTATGAAAAAGGCACTCTTAATACTCTCAGCCTGCTTGGTCGTTGCAGTGATCGTCATTGTTGTTCTTTCTAACAACTTAAGTGGCGTTCGTACAGAAAAAAATGTGGTTTCAAGCGCATTAGAACAGCTTGAAAAATCCCACGAAACAATGGAAAAAGACTTGAATGGTAAGCTCGAGGTAATGACAGCGACCAATGAAGAAACGACCAAGCAAGTGAATGGTTTGGTAGAGGACAAAGTTGCCCTTGAAAAAACTGTGGAAGAAAACAAGAAGGTAAATGAAGACTTGACAGCGCAAGTGGAAGCTCAAAAAAAGGCGAGTGAAGATTTGACAGCGCAAGTGGAACAACTCACGAGTGCAGTGAAAGAAAAAGAAGCAGCTCTCCTTGCCTTGACAGAAGACCATAAAAAGGTTCAAGAAGAACAAACAGCTGCTGTGCAGGCACATCAAGAAGCTATTACAAAAGCAGAAGCAGAAGTGGTGACTTTGAAGGCAGCTTTGGAAGATGCAAAAGCAAAGGCAGACGCCGACAAGAAATCAATTGAAGATGCAGGCAAGGAAATTGCACGCATTGCAGAAGAAAAAGCAACAGCAGATGCAAAAATTCAAGCACTTGAAACAGAAAAAGAAAACTTGGAAAAGCAAATTGCTGATTTTGAAGAACAATTGGAAGATATCCAAAAGTTCTTTAAGGACAACATGATTGACTATAAACCAGAAAAATAAAATATAAGTATTTTAGGAGCAGATGTATGTCTGATCTTTTTTAAAGCCACATTGAAGCTTGAAAAGGAGTCAAATAAAGTATACAATTTAGAGGCATTCAAAGTGTGAAAATGGCAACACAGAAGGATGTAATATTTGTATCATTATGGTAAAAATATTCCGCAACAATGTATTATATAATGTTTTTGTGATTTTCAATTCGGATGCAAGCATAAATTATGGTATGTCAATGTCTTGCAGAATAAGCATAACATACATTAAACATGTAATTATTTTTACATTATTAGTTTTGTGTTATGCTTGTTTTAGAGTATGCATTTTTTCAAAGTAGTAAAATCATTTGCTCTTATATTGCAAGGATAATCGTTGTAAAATCCCTCGGGATCAAATAAGGCGCTATGCATGTGTGCATT
>CAYTPJ010000256.1:0-1921 GCA_964439755.1 uncultured Oscillospiraceae bacterium | reverse complement strand
TGTTTGTGTATTCACACAACACATGTTGTGTGTTTATACAACAATAAGGGAGGGCATTCGCTTGTTTTCTTCAGATCTTAAAGACCAGGTTTTAGACTCTCTTTATCTCAATAAAAATTTTGATAGAGGAATCAATCAAGCTCTCCAACTAATTGGAGACACCTACGAAGTCAGCCGTGTTTATATTTTTGAAAACACAGAAGATGATACCTGCTGTAACAACACGTTTGAGTGGTGTGAAAAGGGTGTCACCCCTGAAATTGATCATTTGAAAAACCTCCACTACATCAAGGATCTAAATTATTATCAACGTAATTTCGACCAAAACGGCTTGTTTTTTTGCCCAGATATTAAAGATTTACCTGTGGAACAATACGAAATTGCCAAATCGCAAAACATCAAATCCATGCTACAATGCGCCATCTTAGAACATGGTAAATTCAAAGGATGGATTGGATATGATGATTGCCACACAACGCATAGAGATTGGAAAGAAGACCCCTCTCAAATTGAAACACTCGTATATATTGCAAAAATCCTCTCCATTCATTTACTCAATGAAAGAAATTTACAGCGTGCACAGCAAAAATCTCACCAGCTTGAGCAAATTACGCACCAACTTTATAAAGCAAACAAAGCCAAATCCATCTTTTTATCCCGTGTCAGCCACGATATGCGTACACCCATGAGTGGTATTTTAGGCATTGCTGCGCTTGCAGAAGATCGGACAACTGTAAATGACCTGAAAAATGACATGAAGCAAATTGAAACAGCTGGAAAAATGTTGCTCAATTTAATCAACGATACATTGGATATCAGCCGAATTGAAAATGGTAAAATGGAGCTTCGCCCTACCCATTGTGATGGAGAAATACTCTTTCAGACCATCATGTCTGCAATTAACCCACTAATTACAGAAAAAGATATTGAATTTGAATGTAACAAAGGCGACAAGGTTTGGAAAAAAATATATGCGGATGAGCAACGTTTACAACAGATTTTTGTGAACATATTGACAAACGCTATAAAATTTACACAAGCAGGTGGAAAAATCACTGCCACTGTTGAGCAATTAGAAATAACAGACGACTTTGTAACAACTTGTTTTTCTATCAAAGATAACGGCTGTGGTATGAAAAAAGATTTTTTAAAAACAGTGTTCAATTCTTTTGAACAAGAAAACAGGTGCAACGCTGACAGCCGTATGGGCACAGGCCTTGGTCTTTCCATTGTAAAGAGCATTGTTGACCTAATGGAAGGCAAAATTGATATTTTGAGTGAAGAAAACAAAGGCACAGAAGTGATCGTAACGCTTAAAATCCCTCTTTCTAAGGAAACCTCTATGCCCAATGCTCATAATAAACACTTTGATGCACTCAAAAATGTACATGTGCTCTTGTGTGAAGACCATGATTTAAATGCAAATATCATTTGTCGCTTACTTCAAAAAGTAGGTGTTCAAGTGGACCATGCATGCAACGGTTTAGAAGGCATAAAAATGCTTGAAACGAGCAAAAAAGGTACATATAACATGATTTTGATGGATATACGCATGCCTATTATGGATGGCTATCAAGCAACGTCCATCATTAGAAATTCATCCGATGCATACTATTCCAAACTGCCTATCATTGCTATTTCTGCAAATGCCCTGCATGATGATGTGGTGAAATCTAAGCAAAAAGGCATGAATGACCATCTCGCAAAGCCCATTGTGCCCCAGCATCTATATGAATGTATGTTACAATACCTTCCATGACATCAAATGTATATTATATACAAATTTACACCACATCACATAGTGAAAATATAATAAAATTCGTTTTATTTCTGCACTTGCATTTTTCGCAAAAACCATGTATAATAGAAACGTGATACACTTCACAAAGAAAATTAGAGGGGGATTAAAAATGGATCAAAC
>CAYTPJ010000255.1:0-1925 GCA_964439755.1 uncultured Oscillospiraceae bacterium | reverse complement strand
ATGGCTTTTTTTGAAATGGTAAATAATTGCGCCGATGAATAGGAGAAGACCTATCACCATGGCAGTTATTGCCCAAGGAGGCAGTTTGGAAATCGCCATGTTATTCTTCCTCCATCTTGTGCATGATGTGGATATTAAAAGGCACAACGGATAGCCCTACACGAGAGCCTTCTGGTTGCATCGTGGTAGAGTGCACTTTCCACACCGATTGACCTGCGTCAATAATCATTTCATAGTGCACACCTTTAAAGAGCACAGAGCGCACAATGCCTGTTACTTGCCCCATATCTTCCCCAACGAGCAAAATATCTTCAGGGCGAATAATAACGTCCACAGGCTCGTTTTTTTCAAAACCTTCATCCACGCAAGAAAACTCTGCGCCACAGAAAGAAACGAGTTCATCGTGAATCATTGTGCCGTCAAATATGTTGCTTTCGCCAATGAAACGAGCAACAAAGGCATTTTTAGGTTCGTCATAAATGTGTTTAGGTGTGCCAATCTGAAGGATTTTGCCTCCGTGCATGACCACAATGGTGTCAGACATGGTGAGCGCTTCTTCTTGATCGTGCGTAACAAAGATAAAGGTGATGCCAAGGCGCTGCTGCATACTTTTTAATTCGAGCTGCATTTCTTTGCGAAGTTTTAAGTCGAGCGCACCAAGTGGTTCATCTAAAAGCAACACATCTGGCTCATTTACAAGTGCACGTGCAATGGCAATGCGCTGTTGCTGCCCCCCTGAAAGAGAATCTACACTGCGTTTGCCGTAGCCTGAAAGGTTGACGAGGGAGAGCATTTTGTCCACCTTTTTTTGCACTTCTTCTTTGGGAAGTTTCTTTATTTTAAGCCCAAAAGCTATGTTATCTTGCACATTTAAATGCGGGAAAAGAGCGTATTTTTGGAAAACCGTGTTGACAGGGCGTTTGTAAGGGGGAAGCTCTGTCATGTCTTTATCGTCAAAATACACGTGCCCACTGTCTGGCGTTTCAAACCCGCCAATGATGCGCAAAGTAGTGGTTTTGCCACACCCGGAAGGACCTAAGAGTGTTAAAAACTCTTTTTTCTTGATGTAAAGATTGATGTTGTCCAGTACAGTTGTGCCGTCATATTCTTTGCTGATGTTTTCAAGTGTAATCAATTTCTTTTCGTCTGACATGAGAATGCCTCCAATAAGTAATTTGTTAAAAAATAGGGGGTGTGGATATCCAAAGAATTTTTGCAGTGCGTTTGCCTTTGTTTATTAAATGATGAGGGGATAAGGGATGCACGGAAAAACTTTCGCCTTGATTGACTTTATAGCTTTTTTCACCGATGATGAGTGTGATATTGCCTTGCAATACGTAGCCAAATTCTTCTCCCTCATGTGGAGGAATTTCTTGAGATTGGCCGTTTTCCCCGAGAGAAATTAAGATGGGCTCCATTGTGTTTTTTTGTGCACTGGGCACAAGCCAAGTGATGTCGCCTTTTAAAAATTCCTCATCCTCTTTCACAAACATATCGTCTTTTGAAAACACGATTTTTTCATTTTGCGTGTCTGAAAAGAAGCTTTGAAGGGAAACACCCAAGCACTCTAACATATCTGCGAGCGTTTGAATAGAAGGAGAAGCAAGGTCACGCTCTACTTGAGAAATGAACCCTTTTGAAAGTTCACATCGATCTGCCATTTCTTCTTGTGTCAAGTTTTTCTGCTGTCTTAAAAGCTTTAATTTATCGCCGATGTTCAATCTGAATACGTCCTCCTTTTTGGTTTACTATCACTAAACAGTGAGTAACAATTGAGAGTTTAGGGAAACTAAACTTTCAAACATCAAATATTAAACCACAAAGTAATTATTTTGTCAATATTTTTTTTTAAAAAAATAAAAAAAACGCCTTAAAGGCGTTTGAAAAAGCAACGGGTAAGTCAGGCTTTTTTAAGGGGATTGCTG
>CAYTPJ010000254.1:0-1934 GCA_964439755.1 uncultured Oscillospiraceae bacterium | reverse complement strand
GCTTTTCAATTATAGAACAGGTTACAATAATTGTCAAGAAAAAGGTATAAAAACTGTGAAGTTGACACTCTAAAAAGGAAAATGCAACTTGTGGTTGCATATGTGCAACCTACGATTGGTTGAATCGTGCTTAAGGTGTGTGATATAATGAAAACAACAAAAACACTGGGGAGGCGAAAGGCATGTTTGGGGAACAATTATACAAAATTAGAAAAGTAAAAGGCTTGAGCCAAGAAGAATTGGCGAACATGGTGGGCGTGACAAGGCAAGCACTGCAAAAATGGGAAAATGGCACGTCCAAACCAGATGTGGAGAACTTGACGCAGTTGATCAAATGCTTGCATATTTCGGCAGATGTGTTGCTCAAGGAGGACACACGCAGTGTGGAAGAATTGCGCTTGGGCAAGCCTCTTGCGCCTTCTTATAAAGATTTGCAAACGTGGGATACCTATCAAGCACAGTTGCATTTTGAGTATCGTCAATGCCTTTTAGAGGGCAAGGATTTTGAAAAATACAAGGAAGTGTTTGATGCTGTATCCAAACTGAGTGCAGGCACAACAAAGGCACGCATGGCAGAAGCGCTTTTTGAATATGTGTGTAATAGTAAAATGCGCACGGAGTTTGCTTTTGTAGAGCCAGATGTATATGAAGACATAGAGGCACTGTACACTCAAAGTGATTTTGTGCTCACGCCTTGTAAAACAAAAGAACAGCTTAAGAGCAAAATCAAAGGGGCATGGTTGGGGCGCATTTGTGGGTGTTTGCTTGGCAAGCCTTTGGAATGTAGGCACACGAACAACTTTGTGCCCATGCTCAAACGCACAGGCAATTATCCCATGCACAGATATGTGCGTGCAGAAGATTATAATGAAGAAGATAAACAGAAACTTTGGTTTGAAGGGGCACGCAGTATGCTTGTGGACTATATTGACTGCGCACCTGTGGATGACGACACCAACTATATGGTGATGGCATACAAGGTAATTGAGCAATATGGGCATGATTTTACCCCGCAACAAGTGCTCGAAAGCTGGGTGAATTTGCAGGGCAAAAATGCTTATTGTACGGCAGAGCGTGTGGCATACTTGAACTATATTTTAGGGTATATGCCTCCATTTTCTGCTGTGCGCCAAAATCCGTACAGAGAGTGGATTGGTGCGCAAATTCGCACAGATTATTACGGCTATATTGCCCCTTGTAAGCCCAAAGAGGCTGCATATATGGCATACAAAGATGCGAGCATTTCGCACGTTAAAAATGGCATTTACGGAGGTATGTTTGTGTCTGCACTGCTCTCTATTGCAGCATCTACCAATGTTACTATGATAGATGCCATAAAGCTTGCGCTGTGCTATGTGCCCAAAACATCGAGATTTTATCGGGATATGCAAGATGTGATACACGATTTTGAACAAGGCGTGTCACAGCAAGAAGCGATTGCAAAAATCCATAAGGAATATGATGAACACGATGAGTTTGACTGGTGCCACGTGCTGTCTAATGCCAAAATTGTGGTGGCTTGCTTACTCTATGCAAAAGACTATGTACACGCTGTGGGGAGCGCCGTAGAAGCTGGGTTTGACACGGACTGCAATGGCGCTACCGTAGGCTCTGTGTATGGCATGATGTATGGAGAAAGCGTAATTCCTGCCTCCTTTACAGCCCCTCTTCACAATACGCTTGACACCTCTTTAATCGGCATGAGCAAAGTGGATATAGAGGACATGGTGGACAAAACGATGGGGCATATCATGCAATAAACTACATATTAAAATAAGCGTTGACAAACAAAATCCACCGATTTTTTGTCGGTGGATTTTGATATCCAGTTTAAAACACTGTTCATTGTTCCTCGTCCAAGTCCCCTTGGTCGAGCTGTACGAGGATGACATTTTCGCCGATTTTGACAATCTTATCCCACGGGATGACGATGC
>CAYTPJ010000253.1:0-1949 GCA_964439755.1 uncultured Oscillospiraceae bacterium | reverse complement strand
ATCAGAAGACAATAAGGTGAAAATACACTTAAACGATGTTATCTTGACGAGTGCCGATCATCAACAGTTTAAACAAAAAGGCGTTTACCTTACTTTTTATTTTAAGGAAGGAGATAGCATTGAAATTCCAGAGGTAGGGGATACCCTAAGGGGGTATTCTACACTCTATCATCCGTCTGGAAAATCCAACCCGTATGGGTTTGATTTCAACTTATCTCTCCTAACTAAAAATGTGCAAGTGGGTTTATATGGAATAGAAGATTTGAGTATACAAAAAAACAAAGCCTCCCTTCAATATTTACCCTTGAAATTCAAAAAGAGATTAAGCAATCAGTTTGACGCTGTGTTTCAAGAATATGCATATTTACCCAAAGCGCTTGTTATTGGCGTGAGAGATGATATAGATGAAAACACAAATATGGCATTTATAAAAACAGGCATTGCACATGTACTTGCAATATCCGGATTGCATGTAGGTTTTATCGTTGCCTTCCTTCATATATTGCTCAAAAGATTTTTGGCACCCAAAGGAAAAGCAATTGTCTTGCTTATCTTTCTTTTTTTGTACTGTGCATTATTAGATTTTGCACCCAGTGTGCTAAGAGCTTCTATTCTAACGTGCGTTTTACTCTTTTCAAATGCAAGAGGAAAAAGAGCAGATCCATTGAGCGTTTTATCCTTTGCATTTCTACTTATTTTACTGCTGAACCCACTCGATTTATTCACATGGGGCTTTCAATTATCCTTTTTTGCAGCATTATCCATTCTATTATTGAATGATAAAATTAAAGGTTGGCTATCTTTTGTTCACAATCCTAAAATCCGTGTAGCCTTGAGTGTTACTTTTTCAGCCTCCTTTGGAACCTTTTTATTGTCTTCTATGATTTTTCACAGATTTTCAATCATTGGTCTATTCTTTAGCCCCGTTGTGTGTGCCATAGTGGCTCTTTTAATCCCTGTCTATATCATTGTTTTGATAATCAGCTTTATCTATATGCCTCTTGCGCTCTTTATTGCACCTGTTGTAAACACTTTGACGAGTGGACTTGTACAAATGAGCATATTGTGTTCAAAATTGTCTTTCGCATCTATACGGGTACCTGATATTCCTCTTGCTTTTTTCCCTTTCTTTTTATGCATTCTTTTCTTTTTATCTCCTTATTGCATATTGCAAACAAAGAAAAAAACCATCACATTGTGTGCATTATTCCTTGCAGGCACATGCCTTCATCTTTGCACCATAGAAAGAGGTATTACATACACCCAGCTTTCCGTAGGAAATGCGGATTGTGCCGTTATATTTGACGATAGAGAAACAATTGTGATCGATACAGGAGAAAACAGCTATGACCTTTGCAGAATGTTGCTTGCGAAAGGGAGAAGGATCAATAAGCTTGTAATTACCCATTTGCATATGGATCACATTGGTGGTGTTACAGAGCTTCTGAAAGAAGAAATAGCGATTGATCAAGTATACTTGCCCCAAGGTGCATGCGATCAAGATGTATCTCAAGAATCCATTGCGCTTGTTCAGGCACTTAAAGATAGAAGCATACCTATTCAGTATGTAAAAGCCTACGACCAATTTCAATCCAAAAACATTGTTTTTACTGTGCTATGGCCTTATGACAACGGCACACGATATTCTTCAGATGCTAATGCTTTCTGTATGACAGTAGATGCTAAAATGCATGATGTTCATGTATACTTTGCAGCAGATATTTTAAGCGAATATGACAGGCACGCTATAAAAAAAGCAGATATTTTAAAGGTATCTCACCATGGTGGAGCGAATGAAACATCAGAGTTCTTTTTACAAGGAGTTCGTCCGTCTGTCGCAATTTTATCTAATAATGGCAGACGAAAATATAACATCGTTAATGAGCGCCTTGACAACCTATCCGTCTTATCCTATAATACTGGGCAACAAGGAGCTATCACTGTAAAAG
>CAYTPJ010000252.1:0-1976 GCA_964439755.1 uncultured Oscillospiraceae bacterium | reverse complement strand
AAATTCTGCACTGTTTGAGCAAAAAACATGCACAGAAACACCACAGAAATAAAAATCAACATCCATTTTCCAGCCATTTTCTTCAAATCTTTTTTCATGTTCTCTCTCCTACTTTAATTCACTCAATTGGACACCTGTTTCAATATCCTTTTGGAAATATAAATATATCAGAAGGGCAGGTATCATGTACAATGTTGCCCCGGCAAAAGCTATGTCTGCATTTTCTTCACTCAATTGGTTAAACATAACAGACAATGGCATTTTGTCCGTATGCTGTTCTAAATAGAGCAAAGGCTGTTCCACCATGTTCCATAAGTCTGCAAACGACAATGCGAACGCAGCACCCAAAACAGGTCTACAAGGAGGCAAAGCAATGACAAAGAATGTTCTAAGCGACCCTGCACCATCCACAGATGCTGCTTCGAGCATCTCGTTAGGCAGTGCAATCATAAACTGCCTCAACAGGAAAATGTAAAAGGGTGCAAATGCCATAGGCAAGATGACAGCCCACACTGTGCCCAATAGTCCAAGCGCTCTAAGGGTCAACACGTTGGGCGCCATTGTCACTTGGAAGGGCAAGATCATGAGGCAAACCACAAAGAAAGAGAGCATGCCTCGCCCTTTAAACTTCATTTTTGCAAGGGCAAATGAAAACATAGGGATAATCATGGCTTGAAATACCAATGTTACGGATGTATAAAACATCGAGTTTACAAGCAATTTTAAAATTGTTGGATCTTCAATGAGCACTGCATAGTGTTGCCTTAAAGACACTTCTTTTGGAGAAAGTGAAAAGGGCATGAACACTTCATCATCATAGTTGTTTCTACTGTCTAAAAATGCTTTAATCTCTGTCTTTGGGAAGAAAGAATATAAGCAAGTCATGATAATGGGCAAGAGCAACAGAATTGCAATCAATGTCAAAAAGGAACGCTTAATCACCGTCATGGCCTGCCCTCCTTTGTAGTAAGAATATTATGCCAAACAGTGCAATCACCATAAGTGCAAAAATGTAAGCAGCTGCCGTCACATATTGATAATTGAGCTTAGAAAACATGTTGTTCATATAGTTTTGGAGTGTGTACACTGCTTTATCCGGATATGCACCTCCGATAAAGAACACTTCTTTAAATATTTTAAAGGCGCCCATAAAACTGAATATAAACACGAGAAATGCAGTAGGCGCAATGCACGGCAAAGTCACTTTCGTATGCATTTTAAAGCTACTTGCGCCTTCTAACCACGCAAACTCATAGAAAGCCTTGGGCACTGCTTGAATGGCTGAAGTAAAGATGATGCTACAAAAACCAACATTTTTCCAAAGATAAAGCAAAATGATTGGAAAACGCAATGTATAATCTTCTAAAAAATACACTCTTTCAAAGCCCAGCGTTGTAAGCATTTTGTTAATGATGCCACCATAGTCAAATGCTGTGAGCCAAATCATCAAAATGGCACTGGAAGGCATGAGGTAAGGTAAAAAGAGCGCATTCTTTGCAAGCAAGCCCCCTTTTTTTAAAGAAGAAAGCATAAGCGCCAAAATGAGGGATAATACAAAGGATAAAGGGGTACAAATGAGCGCAAACTCCCATGTGTTTTTTAGCCCCAATTGAAACATCTTGTTGTGCCAAACATCCACATAGTTTTGAAACCCTATAAATGTGTTGACACGGCTACCGTCCCCTAAACTATAATACACACCACCCAAAAGAGGCACCAAATAAAAAAGTAATAACCCGACAAGCCCTGGAAATAAAAACATAAATACTGTTCGTTTTTTATATCGCACTTTTCTCGCCTTTCTCTAAAAAGTATTGAAGATGGAACACGCATAATTCCGCCTTCTATTATACTCTTTTTTCGTGTTTTATTCAAGGATTTTATTGTAAATAAATTGTAAATTAAAATCCACATATATTTATACGCTCTACAAGTGCATTTTGTTTCAATTTTTTGCAAAAATTTTTCTAATTTTT
>CAYTPJ010000251.1:0-2013 GCA_964439755.1 uncultured Oscillospiraceae bacterium | reverse complement strand
TCCTTACGCTTTCATCCTCTTAATAACATCCATTGTTTCATCCACCAATTGGTCCACCGTTACATAATTGTATTCCATAATGGAGGTGTTTAATTTCAAATTATAGCATTGATAAAAACGTGCATCAATCTTGTCAAAGCCATACATCATGCCCAAGATGGAGCCTACGGTAGCGCCGTTACAATCTGTGTCAAAAGCAGCTTCCACTGCCATGCACATGGACATGCCCACATCCCCTTCACCAAAGAGCAATGCCATAACCACAATCATAGCATTGGATATCGTGTGGCACCATCCATGCAAAGAATACTCATCATACAGCGTGTGAATTTCGTCAATCACTTCTTTGTATGTTTTCTTTTCATCATATCTTTTCATCATCAATTGTACTGCTTCATGCAGTCTGGATTGTGTGGGGATTTCGTTTAGGCCTGCGTAAATTACTTTTTTGATGTCCATAAGAGGAGTAGCAGCAATCATAGCAGCAATGAACATTTCACCATAAATACCATTTTTGGTATGAGAAATGCAAGCGTCCAAGTATGCCATCTCTGCTGCCTTTTCAGGGTTGCCAAGGTGTGCATAACCGTAAAAATCCCCTCGGATTTGGGCGCCTATCCACTCTCTATAAGGGTTAAAATAATTGGCTGTTTCTGTTGCATCAAGCCCCATCACTGCATTTCTATACGTTACATGCTCTGCTGTAAAAGTAGCTGCAATGGGCATATCGCTCAACCATGTGTTTAATACATCTTGACTGGTTAATTGATTTAAGTGCTTTTTAACCATTTTTAATGTCATCACAGTATAGTTGGTATCGTCATCAATGGGGGCTGAGCCTTCTAAACAATCTGCAAAGCAACGTACATCATAGTCCGTTTTTTCTTCTTCCAGATATTTTTTCAAATCTTCGCCAAACTCTTTTTTCTCCATAAAACGATGAAGCGGCATATTGTTCGTATCTTCTAAAATTGCATTTATATGTTTTCTTCTAAACCCTTCTACAGGTTTCCCAAGTAAACAGCCACTGATTCTGCCCACAAAAGCACCCTTGATATGATTTTTCAATTGCTTTTCATCAAAAGAAGGAATGCTTTCCGTTTGCCCCTTTTTTCTTTTCTAATTTCCTCTAAGGAGGAAGGTTCGACATAAGCAAAATCCTTACGCATAGGGGCGTTGAGCAGCTTTTCCCTCAGCAAAACTGCTTGTTCAAAGGCTTGTTCACTTTCAAATTCCTCACTGATTTTTTGACATTCTGCCTTAAACTGCGCCACATCTTTACCTTCATCGAAACACTGCGTGTACTCAATCATCATATCATGTGCATAGTTTTTTTGTTCTTTGTTTAATAACATTTTTCTTTATGCAGTTTTAAACTGCATTTTTCCTTTCTATAATTTAGTTTAGATTTAGTGGCGTTGCTTTTATCACTAGATTATTCTGACGTGCTCATTCATGACCTTCTAATACAAAATTAAACACTTGTAAAATATATTTACGAAAGCAAACCTTCCTATTTTCACAGGAAGGTCGCTCTTTTCGCTATCAAAACATTGTATTAAAATGATTCAATTTTTCCTTAAATACCTATATTTCTTATTTGCCCAGCAATTCCATATTCACTTCTTTCAACACAGGTTCAACCTTCGGCGCGATAGATTCTTGCCATTTTTTCCATTCAACATTTACTTCTCCTTGAGATAGAATAACTTGTGTAATGGCATCATTGGCTTCCACAGTGAAATTGCTCTTTTCTTTTGATGATAGGAAAATATAATCATAGTCTTTCATGGCTACGACCATATTCTTTTCTTTTGTTCTAAGCATATCAAGTACCGTATTACGTTTTTCATCGTCAATACACGGATCATTCAAAGCCCAATCATCTGGCAAAATAGGTTTTGTCCAAAAATAATTTTTAATTTGGGATGTGGGTATGCTGCCATTTTCGTCTTTCTTGATTTCATAGACATTGTTATGGACAACGTAATCCTCATTTTCAACACCTAGGTA
>CAYTPJ010000250.1:0-2044 GCA_964439755.1 uncultured Oscillospiraceae bacterium | reverse complement strand
ACTCAGTATTGTTGCAAAACTTCTTTGGAAACGTAAAATATCAAATGCAATTTTGGCGTTTGAAATAGTTATATCTGTTATTATGCTCGCCCAGCTCTTTGTTTTCGTAATGAAGGACATAGACAATTTGCGTGCAATGAAAGAACTGCCAGCAGAAGGAGTAGTTGTACTCAACACTTTTGAGTATTATGATGTGTCAGACGTTATGAATAAAATCAAAGCAGACTCAATGGTAGAGTCTGTTGACAGGGTGTATATGGGGAATGTGAGGTGCGAAAATACATCATGTAATTTGGCTATCTATACCACAGGCATTGTGAATAACTATTTGCCACAACTTAAAGCAGGTGAATGGCTGAATGGGGAGAAAACACAGAAAAAAATGAAGCTTGCTGTTGTATCATCAGAGTTAGGCTTACAGGTGGGTGATATAACAGAATGTAAATTTACTGAAAATGAGACAGAAAAAATTTATGTCGTTGGAGTATTGCAAGAGCCTACACAGTATTTATTTCCTTCGGGTGGTGCAAGCACATCCATGTTTTCAGCAGAATCGATTATTGAACACGCTCCTGTTATAATTGTTCAAAGCAATGATTTTTTGGATTTATCATCATTCATGCCTCCTTCAGATTTGAATATGCCGGAAAACTTGTTCATATTTCTCAAACGGGAAATGTCAAATGTTTCGACAGATACTTTGGTTTCTGCATGGGGGAAGTATGGTGAAGTTTCTAAAATGATGTCACTTATTGAACATTATGAAGAAGATTCGAGTGCTTTTATTGATAGTGGTATGATTTTCTTTTTTGTTTTTTTCTTTCTGGCTGCATTCAGTGTGTTGAGTAATAGTGTGATACAACATTTATATGGTCAGAGAATATTTACAATATACTATTTGCTTGGAATGAATCGAAAGAAAGTAATCGTCATTGAAGGCTATTGTATGTTCTTTCAAATTATTTTAGTATTAGCATTGTGCGTTTTTGCAGGTAGAAGTGGATGGTTTATGCTTGATTGGATGACACATACTCGTGCAAATTGGTTTTATGGAATTGTATCTGTGTATACTGTGCTGATGCTTGTTTCAATTAGCAGTTTTTTTATAAAGCATTTAATAACAACCAGTATAGATGAATCACTGAAAAATTTGCAACAATATGAATAGGAGAAAAATAAAATGAATATTAAACTGGAATCTGTTGAAAAGAGCATTTGCAACGGTCGAAATGGCGTTGAATTGCACATTCTAAATGGTATCAATCTTGTTGTACATCAAGGAGAAATGCTTGCGATTAAAGGAGCATCTGGAGCAGGAAAATCAACATTGTTGCATATTCTTGGATGTTTGGATAAGCCCTCTAAAGGAAAGTATTATTTGGATGATATAGACGTGACAACAATACCATTAAAAGAATTGTCACGTTTGCGAAATAAGAATTTCGGTTTTGTCATGCAGCATTTTGCTTTGGTTGAAGAGGATACAGTTTTGCAAAATGTAGGTATTCCCCTTTTGTTTTCTAACACAAAATTTACGAAAATAAATTCATTGGCAATGGAACAGCTTGAACAAATTGGAATTGGACACTTGGCGAAGTGTAAAGTTTCTAAGCTCTCTGGTGGAGAAAAACAACGTGTTGCAATTGCACGCGCACTTGTTAACAACCCGAATATTATACTGGCCGATGAGCCTACGGGGGCGTTGGATGTGGAGAACACGGCATTGATCATGGATATTTTTTCAGAATTGCATCAACAAGGGAGAACGATAGTGATTGTTACACATGAATCTCTTGTTGCAGAAGCTTGTGAGAGAATTGTGTGTATTTCTGATGGAGTGATTTTGTGACGTATATAAGTATTGTACAAATCAAAAAAGGAGTTGCATACACTGCCGTAGTGTAAGCGTACTTGATGTATATCAAAATGATGTTGGTAAATTAAAAGAACAATCTAAAAAAATTGTATGAACACACCAAGAGTTATGTTTTTTCTTTGCCAGGATTAAACTGAAAAGTTTATATGTTAGGAGATAATACACATA
>CAYTPJ010000249.1:0-2057 GCA_964439755.1 uncultured Oscillospiraceae bacterium | reverse complement strand
TAAAAATATTTATCTTTGCAGTGCTTAAAGAAAAAAGACATTTTTCCAACCGAAAAACAAGCGAATTTGACATTTTTCCAACTTTTACAAATTTTGGAAGCCTTGAAACGTCCATTTTCTTTCTCATAATTTCATAAAAAACACAATATTTTATGTATATTTAAATGCACAGCGCAAAAACACTAAACAATACAAATTGAAAAAGACAAACCTACATGCAATAATTTAAAAAATATATACAATTTGAGTTGAAAAAAAACTGTAAATGGAGTATAATTGTTTATGGAAAGACATGAGGCTTTAAAAGCCTTGTTGAGTAGGAGGAAAATCCTTTGTTTTCCGGTTTTTCATCAAAGACAAGCGAATTTTTTCTCGATATTCGCTTTCACAACAGCAAGGAATTTATGGATGCGCACAGAGATGAGTATTATCAGGCTGTGCGTGCGCCTTTTTATGCGCTCATTGAAGACCTACAAGACACCATGCTCCAAATAGACAGCGATTTTGAAACTCGTCCACACAAATGTTTATCTCGCATCAACCGTGATGTGCGATTTACTAAGGATAAATCTCCGTACAGGGATCACTTGTGGTTTGCCTTTCGCAAAGAAGGGGTGGACAAGCATGGGATGCCCTTTTATTGGTTTGAGCTGTCGCCCGATTTTACAACATGGGGGCTGGGCATTTGGGGCGAAAACAAAGGGTTTACAGAAGTGCTTCGGCGCAAACTCCTTGCATATCCTGATGACTATACACAGCTTTTAAATGTGGCGCAAGCTTCCTCTTTTATATTAAAAGGCGCAGAAGCCAAGCGCTTGTATATACCTCCCGGAGTGGACGAAAAAGTATTGCCCTTGTATCAAAAAAAGGAAATTTACTTTGAAAAAGACCATCCTTCTTTCAAGCTTGCGATGAGCAAAAAGCTATCGCCTACGCTGAAAAAGGATTTTATCAAGCTCAAGCCCTTATACTATGCGCTCAAAGGGTGCGTGGAAGAAGGCATGGAGCTATTGACAGACAATTAAGGAGGATTATATGTTCAACCTACTTTCTCTTAAAAGTGGCACAGATGTACGTGGCACTGCAATGGGAGAACAAAAGGAACTGACAGAAGAAGTCGCAAAAGCATTTGGTGCCGGGTTTGCGCAGTATATGGAACAAAAATGCAACACACCTTTGCGCTCTGTGAACTTGGGGCGTGACTCTCGTTTGACAGGCGAAAG
Source organism: uncultured Oscillospiraceae bacterium (assembly GCA_964439755.1). Taxonomy (GTDB): domain Bacteria; phylum Bacillota; class Clostridia; order Christensenellales; family Aristaeellaceae; genus CAYTPJ01. The sequence goes on along the minus strand of CAYTPJ010000249.1, from coordinate 834 downwards.
CTTGCTCAACGCACTCTCTGACGGTTTGCGCAGTATGGGCGTAGACGTGGTAGACTTTGGGCTTTGCACCACACCTGCCATGTTCATGTCGTTACACACGGACAATTTTAGAGCAGATGCTTCCATTATGGTGACTGCAAGCCACCATCCCAAGGAAAAGAACGGCTTTAAATTCATCCTGCCCAGTGGTGGTGTAGAAGGAGAAGATTTAAACGGCATCATCTCTTGTGCACAGAATATTGACGTGTCTTGCGTGCTCCACGGTGGTTTTACGAAAAAAGATTACTTGGAGAGCTATAAAGACATTTTAAAACAACGTGTGCTCAAGGGCTTGGACACAGATGTGCTCAAACCCTTGCTCGGCTTACACGTGGTCGTAGATGCAGGCAATGGCGCAGGGGGCTTTTATGCCTCTTTCTTGGAAGAATTGGGCGCATGGGTAGAGGGCAGTCAGTTCTTAGAGCCAGATGGCAACTTTAGCAACCACATCCCAAACCCCGAAAATAAAGAAGCAATGAAGTCCATTTCAGATGCTGTTAAAAAGCACCAAGCAGACCTTGGTGTGATTTTTGATGCTGACTGTGACAGGGCAGCCATTGTGGACGGCACAGGCAAAGAAATCAACCGTAACAGGCTGATTGCGCTCATTTCTGCAATTTTGCTCAACGAAAAGTCGGGCGCCACCATTGTCACAGACTCTGTGACCTCCTCTGGCCTCCAACAGTTTATCACTGAATGGGGTGGCGTGCACTATCGCTACAAGAGAGGGTATAAAAACGTTATTGACGAAGCCATTCGTTTAAACGAAGCAGGCATTGACTGCCCCTTGGCGAT
>CAYTPJ010000248.1:0-2126 GCA_964439755.1 uncultured Oscillospiraceae bacterium | reverse complement strand
AATTTGAAATTTGTTTTTTATATACTGCTCATAAATTATGCCAACGATAACATTTTCTATCCCTTTTAGGTTATAATACATCTTTTTAGGCAGTATTTGTTCTATATACACAGTGTCAATATTTTGAACTCCGTCAAGGAGCTTGGCTTCTTCCTTAAAGTAAATAGTAGCAGTGCTTGTAATACCGGCAGGAAGGAGCAATGTTGCCATCATTTGAGGAGTATATTGCTCTACATATTTAGGAACTTCAGGGCGTGTGCCCACAAAAGTCATATTGCCTTGTAAAACATCTACGAGTTGACATAACTCATCTAATCTATATTTTCTAATGACACGCCCTACTCTACTTATTCTACTGTCATTGTTGACTGTGACCAAGGAACCTTTTTGATCGGCACCATCATACATGGAACGGAATTTGTGAATTTTGAATTTTCGGCCATACTGCGTTACTCTGATCTGTCGATAAAATACAGGGCCTTTGCTGTCAAACTTTATTGCAAAGGATATAATTAAAAACATGGGGGACAGAAGAATAAGAAACACGACTGAAGCAACAATATCGAATACCCTTTTAAAAAGCAGACGCACTTTCTTTTTTTTGAGTAAATCGTAATACGCTTTGATTGCCTCTGTCTGCATATTTAAAGGTAATTTTTCCCATTTTATAACCATCATATATACACACTCTTTATAATTTCAGTATATTTTTCAATTACATACTGTACATCTTCATCGCTCAGTTTAGTATGTAACGGCAATGTAATTTCGTTTTCGTACAATGCATAAGCATTTGGAAAATTTTTGATATCAAATTTCATTTTTTTGTATGCTGTCATCATCGGGAGTGGTTTATAGTGTACATTACATGCAACACCTTGTTCAGCCATTTTTATAATGATATCATTTCTTGTTTGGACTGAAATATGTGGAATTCTTGTAATGTAGAGGTGACCAGAGGAGGTGTTTTCATTTGTATAATGGGGCAATACCTGAAGACCTAAGGGTTTGAATGCACGATCATATTTTCGAATGATTTCTTTGCGTCTTTTAAGAAGGTCAGGGTAGCGTTCAAGCTGTTTTAAGCCGATTGCTGCGGCTATATCCGTCATGTTACACTTGTACCATGGACCTATGATATCATACTCCCAAGCACCCAATTTGGCTTTAGAAAACGCATCTATATTTTGTCCATGCAATGAAAGTGTTTGAAAAAGATTGTAGATTTCTGCATCATCTACACCTTCAATGTGTTTCCAAGTCACACACCCACCTTCAGCAGTGGTTAGGTTTTAACGGCATGAAAGCTAAAACAGGAAAAATCTGCAATAGTGCCAATCATTTGTTTTTTATAGGTTGTACCCAATGCATGTGCAGCGTCTGCCATGATTGCAATGCGTCCTAATGAATTTTGAATATCATTAGAGGGTTTAAAGCAACTCTTTTTACGTTCAACGATATCAAATATTTTCTGATAATCACATGGCACACCACCTAAATCAACAGGAATTATGACCTTGGTGTGTTCAGTAATAGCATTTTCTAAAGCATCATAATCCATTTCAATGCAATCTTTTTGAGAATCCACAAATATTATTTTCGCACCTACGTGATGTACCACAGAAGCAGAAGCCGTGTAGTTATATGCAGGAACAATGACTTCGTCCCCTTCGCCGATACCCATAATGCGTAAAACTAATTCTTGACATGCAGTCTGTGAATTTAAGCACACACAAAAAGGGGTGCTGTTTTGTGGAAATTCTGCACCAACATATCGAGCAAGTTCTTTTTCAAGTTGCTTTGTTTTGGGACCTGTTGTAAGCCAACCTGAACGGAGAACATCTACCACTTCACGAATTTCTAATTCAGAAATGTCAGGAGGAGAAAAGGAAATTTTTCTTTTTAGATTATTTTGCATGAGATTACCTTCCTTTTTTGTTTCATCCTTTTGCTCTAATTGATTTTGTAAATATTTGGGTATAAAGTAATGATTGCTAATTTTACTAAGAAATGCATAAAGAGTGTTATAGTGAGGGAGAGAGATGTTGGTATAGCATGCGGCACATTCTAAACTGACATGACTCATAACAAAGGTATTATAGCATATAGTCTACATTGCGTCAAGG
>CAYTPJ010000247.1:0-2129 GCA_964439755.1 uncultured Oscillospiraceae bacterium | reverse complement strand
AAAAAAAGCTTTTGTGAAAAAATATCATTGCAATACATAAAAAAGGAGGTAACAAATTATGGAAAAGAGCGAAAAACCCAAGATCTATTCTACTACTACTTCCCCCTCTAACTCTACCCCCCTTTTTCAAAATCCCCTACAATCAAAACGCAAGCGCCTTTCCAAAAGGCATTATCATTAAAACTTTTACATCTTATTTACTTTTTTGCCCTTGACAAAAAGCAAATTAAAATTTACAATAGTTGTATCAAACACAGAGCAGGAGGACAATTTCAATGGAGAACATTTTAATTCAAAACGAAAGTTTAAAGGTACAAATCAGCCCATTAGGTGCAGAAATTCAAAGTGTTGTGGATCAGAACAACGCAGAACGCATGTGGCAGGGCGACCCCAAATTTTGGACAGGGCGTGCACCCATTTTATTTCCCTTTGCTGGGGGCTTAAAAGACGGCTATTTTATTTATGGAGGCAATAAATACACCATGCCTCAGCACGGCTTTGCAAGAACAAGTGTTTTTAAAGTAGAAACACAAAAAGAGGACAGCGTGACTTTCTTGCTGGATGAACAAAAAGAAGAATATCCCTTTCACTATGCGCTCAGAGCACGCTTTACATTAAAAGGGAATGCACTTATAGTGGATTACATCGTCAACAACAATGGTGAAGACAAAATGTATTATGGCATTGGTTGCCACGAAGCATACAGCATTCCTGAAGGTGTAGACCACATCAAGCTCGTATTTGACAGAGAAGAAGACCTTCAAAGAAGCATTTTAGAGGGCGCTCAAATCACTGAAAAATACGAAACAATGGGCAGAGGCACGAATGAATTAAAGCTTCGCACAGAGCATTTTAGAGATGATACACTCGTTTTCTTACACCTCAATTCAAGAGGCGTAACCATGGAGAGCGATGTAAGCAATGCACGTGTACGTGTGGACTTTGATGGCTTTGACAGCTTGCTCATTTGGCAAAAACCCCGTGCCCCCTACCTGTGCATTGAACCTTGGGTCAATCCCCCAGAGTACACCACGCACGACCATATTTTTTCACACAAGCCGGGCATTGTGGAACTTCCAAAGGGCGCACAAAACACGCACACACACACCATTACTTTCTTATAATTGAACATAAAAAAGCTGTTATGATTTGCGTTTTGCATTTCATAACAGCCTTTTTTTATTGGAATAAAACTTTTATAGAGCCGTTGGATGTTTTCACTTTTAGAAGCTTTGTGCCTTCTTCTTTGTTCTTTAAATCATTCGCACCATTGCTCGTTTGGCTTTGAATTTTATAATCTTCTATATTGCCTTCAATCATACCCGAAATGGTGCCATTGCTTGTTTTTAAAGAAATCATGTCTGACTGAATACGGTCTACAAAAATTGCACCATTGGATGTTTCCAAGTCAATGCCTTCTAAGGACACTGTATCTCTTAATTCTATGCGCCCATTATTTGTTTTCAAATGCGTAGGTTGCTGTGTTTTCACATATGTGCCTTGAATGCGAGCATTGGACGTTTCTGCGATCATACCTTCAAGCGACACATTACTGATGGTAATTTTTCCATTAGATGTTTTCACATGCAGCGCTGCTTTCATATCTATATCTTCAATCTGAACACGCCCATTCGTGTTAAACACTTCAATTTCACCTTGATACGAAAGAGGTAAAAACAAATTGATGTACACACCGTTAAAAGCATTTGGATTGCCTTGGAAAAGTTGAGATAAGTTATTGAACAAATCTGTGAGGTGCCCGAAAATATCTTTTCTAATAGAAAAAACAGGGTGTGAAAGCGTTAAAAGCCCTTGCTCTACTTCCACCTTGTATGGATCAAACTCGGATGCGAAATACACAATTTTGATTTCATCCGTGTCAGATACTGAAATATTTACAGGCAAATTATCAGAAGATATCAATATTTTACGCACTTCATCTTTTGAAATGGAAAAATTTTTCTGTTCGTAACTACCCACAACATTTTTATCTTCTTTGGGTGTATCTTTTTCCTCTTCAACTGTTTCATCTTCATTTATATCACATGCGCAATCCTCATCATCGTCACACATATCTTCCCCTTCTTGCAGGAGCATAAAACGATTTTTGATGGTGTCCACATCTTCAA
>CAYTPJ010000246.1:0-2132 GCA_964439755.1 uncultured Oscillospiraceae bacterium | reverse complement strand
GTCTAATTTGATTACATATATCGTTTTTTTTGCATAAAAATAGACAAGCGTGAAATTTCCTTCATACTTGTCTACTTTTAATTTCCATTTTATAACTTTGATTGCTTCATCTGCCTAAAGCGCATTGTGTAATGCAAGTAAGTTTTATTGTGTACTGCTATATCTGATCTTTATTCACAAGGCACTGCACATAATTGCACCAAACCACTCGGAGGCACTTGTAGCAAACCAATTTTCTCTATGCTCATCTCGTTTTCTTCTATTATTTCCCCTTTGCAATCCATGATTTTCACCTTGAACAAGCGTAGTTCATCTGTCAAAATCCCCACGTTTGTGTTCTGCGTTGCATTCACCAAATATACATCTTTATGATGCTTATGCAGTTTCACCATATGATTGCCATCATATAAAGCAAAGATTACAGAAGCATCCTTTTCAGCACGCACCACAGGATAAAGATTCTGAGGGCCTTCTACTTCAAGTGGCGCATTTTGCAAAAGGTCTTGATGTGCTGTAATAAAGTTCAGCCAAAAAGATACTGTTTCTTTTTGTTCTTGAGACATTTCTTTGAGTTTTACAGAAACCTGTGGCACTGAAAAAAGTGCACTTTGTAGTTGCAAAGCAACTGCCTCTATTGTATCATCTTTATGCCACATAATCGGATCAGAGTGCACTGCTGTGTGACCACTTGTCATACGCAAGTCAATTACACCCACACGATTGCGAAGTGGGTCATTGGGGCAATCGCCCACACGGAGCATATTGCCGTATTCTCGCATTTTAGGCCCGATATAACTCTGACGAAATTCAATCAGAATATTTGGCTTGATTTTTCTCAATCTCTTGTGCAGCTCTGTCATCAAGCAGTCTATACCATCTTCCACAAGGGTATAATCCATATCCTCTGTTTTAAGTGGAATGTTTTCCTTATATGGACGGAATGAATCAATAAAATCCAATTTAAAACCATCTAAATCCCACATTTCAAGCGCTTGTTCATATGTATCTATCAGATATTCTCGTACTTCCTTATAACGAGGGTCGAGCACACCTGCACGCAAACTGTCTATGCTATAAACCAACTTATCCTTAAAACGTTCAAAATTTTCCGATTGATATCCCATAAATGGCACAGAATACCACAGCATCACTTTCATACCTATACCATGTACATTGGAAACAAAAGAACGCATATCAGGTATTTTACTTTTTGCTACATTCCAATCTCCACAATACGCATACCCACGGTTGTCATCTTCCGTCTGCCATCCGTCATCCACAATCACCGTTTTCATGCCCATTTTAACTGCTTGCTTGCACTCTTCTTCTATCTTTAGAGCGTCTACCCCTTGATGATAACTATACCATGTGGAATACATAGGCGTGAGCGCCTCTTGTGGCACATTCAATGCCTTATATCCACATGTTTCCTCCCACCATTTTGATACGCTACGAAGTGCTTCTGCAAAGCTTACATCTTCCCCACTACGATACAAAATCACATCATATGTATGTGTTCCTTTAGACGCATCCAAAGGGATTTCCACTTTGCATAAAAGCGTGCCGTCTTCTTCATGTACACCCAGTTTATTGTACAACAACGTTTTGACATCGCTCAATGCCATTGTGAATCTGTTTTGCCCTGCTGCATTAAAAAAACAATAAACGGGCGCTGAAGACGCAATCCCGGACATTTCCGCCCCATTCCAATCCACATGTAGCCACCTGTTGCATCCACAATTTGGATACCATTCATATCCAGTGTCTACAAGAGGCACGGACCATTCCATGGTGAGCATAGGTTGAACTTCACATGACGTCCATTGGGCGTGTATGTGCATTTCCTCTTGCGAAATCTCCTCGCACCACACGTTTCCCTCTAAGTTTATGTTAATTTTTACATCTTTCCACTGCATATTATACCTCTTTCGTGTTTTTCATTTCAATATACTACATGCCATGATAAACAATCACAATCGGTACGTGTGGCAAATAATATTTTACTCCCGAAGTCATATGTTTTCCGTCGATTGTAATTTTATCTACCTTATCATTGTTTAATAAGACGGTAAAAATATTTAAATCATGCAAATTCAAACACGTGATATTTGTGAATCCTGCTGGTCGCAAAG
>CAYTPJ010000245.1:0-2144 GCA_964439755.1 uncultured Oscillospiraceae bacterium | reverse complement strand
TGTCGTTCCAGGTTTTAGTGCCTGTTACAGACAATGTTTCAGGTGTGTAAGCGTTGGTGATGTTGAAACCGTTCGTTTGGTCACCAGTAATGGGCGCAGTCGTGTATTCAGGTACAGCGTCTTCTGTTATAGTATATGTAATGTTACCACTGGCATTTGTAGTATTTAAGTTTTCAAATGAATTCTTCCACAGATTTGCCTCATCAAGTGTTAGCGTTTTTTGGGTATTTTTGCCATTTGCAAGCAAATTGACTGTAATGGAAGCAGGACGTTTGCCATCTTGGTTATCCCCGTCTTCCCAAATTTTTTCAACAGGGATTGAAATGGTATTTCTTGTATTTGTGAACGTCGCAAGGGACATAGTTTCGTTTCGAATAGTCCCAGTGTCACCCGTTTTTGTAAGGATATATCCTTCGTCACGATAATCTTTTTCTGTAACAGTATATTTTATGTATTGTGGAAGGTCTTGAGCAATAACATATTCGCCATTTTTAAGCTTGAAGTTTGCTTTTCCATTTACAAAAGTCAAATTGCCGTATGTGCCGTTTATTTTAGCATCAGAAAGGCTTACGGTAAAATCAAATTCTTTGTTTAAATCAGCGCCGTTTCCTTCAACTTTCTTTTGGACTTTGAGGGTTGTATCAACAACAACGACAGGTGTTTCCAAAGTATCTGTGGAACGTGTAAAATACGTCCACACGTCAAATATTTTTTGGTTTCCAAAAGCATTTTTATAGGCGAGCGCACCGTTCTTGGATGAATCAATGCCTTGTAATTGTGTCAAATTGCCTGTGAAGTCAGGATGCGTATTATCTCCTCTGCTTGTAAAGGTCAGCATCGTGTCCCCGACTTTGATATTAGAGTTATCATAATAAATCATGCTTTTGTTAAAATTGATGTCAGCAATATCATCTGCATTAATTAAGGACACTTTAAGACCGTTCGGATTGTTTTCGGGGTCAATTAAAGGAAAGTGATACTCACCACTTTTCATAACAATTTTTGCTTTATACGTATTTTTAGGCGCTTTTTTACCGTAATGGTCAAGACCGTCCCAGTAAATGGTGTTGATACCTTTTTTACTTACGTTGGACAAAAATACAATGTTGTTTGGGTCACTGTCATCAAATGTGATTTCAATTTGATAAGTGCCTTCGGAAGGTGTGTTAAAGGAGAAATATCCGCCTTGACCTACAACGGAAGGATCACCTTTGTTATATGAAAAGTCTGTTGCAATAGCTGGGGGAATGGGGTTTTCTAAAGAATAGTGCTTCAAAACAGCATTGTCAGGGTAGTTGAAGAAAATACGGAAAGCAGAGTCTTCTTTAAAAGCTGCACTAGGGGATAAAGTAAATCCGACGTTACCCATAGGCTCTCGCATGTCATTGGATTTGTATAAGCCTGAATGATAAAATTGCGTGTCATAGTGTACGCCTTTGTTCAGGTTTTTAAGGCCGATTTTATTACCGAAAAATAAAAATCCATATGGGTCTATGCCGTTTAAATCCGTGTCATAGATGTAACCATCGTTTGTCAATAAATAAAATGATGCAAAAAGACAACTTGCACCTACGTTTCTGCGTGTGGTAGCACTTAAATAATCTAAAAAGGAACGTCCTTCCACTTCGTTTTTATTTGCATCAGCAACTGTTATGTCAAATGCGGCAATGGATTTGCCTTGGTTATCGTTCCATTGAAGGGTGTTTAAAAGAACGCCACTAATAGCAGGAATATCCTGACCTAAATCATTAAAAGGGCTTGCGTAAAATCTAAATTCATAGATGCCTGCTGTATCTGCTGTAAAAGAGTGTGCATCATAGCCAGCTGTGTTTCCTAATTGTTTGGGACCTGCGAGTTCTGCTTCTGGTGTGGGAATAAACCCTTTTTTCGTTGTATCTGATACATCATAATATTTTTTAACACCTTGAGGGTTTGTAACGCTGATGTCGTAAGTATATTTTTTGCTAATGTCGGATATTTTGTTCTTAAAGAAAATATAATTGGCGTTGTGCACACTGGAACCAAAATAAACGGTTTCCCCAGCTTTTATATACGTATAAATAACGTTTTGACGTGGAATTTTGATATCATTGGATGCAAAATACGCACCATCAGGGGGATAATCTTCATTGTGCCACTCAAGA
>CAYTPJ010000244.1:0-2297 GCA_964439755.1 uncultured Oscillospiraceae bacterium | reverse complement strand
ACAGTTGGTGTGTTATAATATGTTCGTAAAGCACGAAAGTTGTCAAAAGGTGCGATACATAATGAGGAGGAAAAAGCATGCAATTTAAGCAAACAACAGATTACGCCGTTCGATTTATTGCGTACTTGGCAGAAAAAGGGAAAACGGCTGCGGCTTCTGAAATTTCAGAAAAAACAAACATTCCCAAAGCGTATTTGATTAACTTTTCCAAGCAATTGCGCCAAAAAGGCTTGATTGCTGCTGAAACAGGCATCAATGGAGGGTATTATCTTGTGAAAGACCCTTCTGAAATCACGATGTATGATGTGATTTCTACCGTTGAAATCACGATGAAAATCAATCAGTGCTTAGAAAACGAACAAGGCAAGGATTTGTACGAAAACCGTATGACCAAACTGCACGATTTTTATGCTGATTTGCAAGACGTGTTGGAAGAAAAATTAAAGAGCGTTACGATTGCAGACATTGTCCAAAAGAACATTTAAAAAGCTTTGCTTCATACATGAAGTATGAAATGATTAGACAAATATGAGTGATCTCCTTTTTGGCAACCTGTGCAAGCAGGTTGCTTTTTTATATAAAAAAATCAATGTTATATTGTAGTTGAAACAAATGCTTGATTTATGCAAAAAAATATGTTAAAATGAGTGTATACAAAACATGATTTGGAGGTTTTTATGACGATTAGACAAGGTGCTTTTAAAGGTGCTCCATTATTTTTAAAAGGGGCATTACATGTGCATACCACCCGTTCAGACGGGAGCACAACGCCCGAAGAAACGTTGGAAAGATACCAAGAATTGGGGTATCAATTTGTTGCGCTCACAGACCATCGGTATTATAATTATAACAATTATGGGGAGAACAATCTGACCATTATTCCAGGCATGGAAATGGATGCCAGCTTTGTTGGTGAAAATCAAGATGGTGTACACTGTTTCCACACCGTGGTGATTGGTCCTGAAAAAAACAATGGTTTTGAGCAGGATGAAAGATTGCCTTCTGGTAAATTGCGTGTACCACAGGATATTCAACCTGATTTGGACAGCTACCATCAAAAGAACAACATGACCATTTATTGCCACCCTGAATGGAGCAACACGCCTGTGCATGAATATGAGCACTTAGAGGGCAACTTTGCTATGGAACTGTATAACACGGGGTGTGCACTTGAAAACGAAATGGACACAGACAACGGCATTTATTGGGATTATCTCTTGCACGAAGGCAAAAAGATATATGGTGTTGCCACAGATGATGGCCACACTTACAACCAAATTGGCAAAGGCTATGTGATGGTGAACGCTGAAAACAATGTGGACAGCATTTTGAATGCCTTAAAAGAAGGCAACTTCTATGCCTCTTGTGGCCCTGAAATCTATGATTTTTATGTAGAAGAAGGGGAAGTACACATTCGCTGTTCAGACGTTCAAAAAATAGCTTTCTGCTATGGGCGCTATCCTACAAAAATTATTCGCAGAACAAGCCTTCCCTTGTCTGAAGCGATGTATCAATATCCAAAATCTTTTTCTTACATCCGTGCCGTGGTCACAGATAAAGAAGGCAACAAAGCATGGACAAATCCTATTTTCTTGGAGAAAGAAGAATGAACCAAAAGAAAAATGTATTGATTTATGGTGACTCGAACACTTATGGCTACGTGTCACCATGGTCAAGTGCGCCCACTGTGCCCGAACGGTTTTCCCAAAACACACGTTACGGCAGTGTGGTGCGCAATTTACTGCAAGACGAATACAACGTCATAGAAGAAGGGCTGAACGGCAGAACAACGATTTATACCCCTTCTGATGAGCCTTACAAAAATGGTGAAAACTATCTCCTTCCTTGCTTGCTGTCGCACAAACCCCTCTCCTTCGTTTCCATCATGCTCGGCACAAATGATTTGCGCTTGTGCTATGGTGTAACAGAAAAAACATTGGGTGTGGGCATTCAAAGGCTCGTGCATATCATTCAAAACACCCCCAAATGTGGTGTGGGTGCATGCACCGTGCCTCAAATTCTCCTCATTGCCCCCGTGCTCGTTTTAAAGCCCATGGGCAGGCAAGATTACTACTTGGATAGAGGGGAAAAACGTGCAGAAGAATTGAGTGCACTCTTTGCCTCAGTTTACCAAGAAGTGGCAAAAAAGGAAGGGTGTCTGTTCCTCAATGCGCAAGAGTATGCCTCCTGCTCTTTGGCAGATGGCTTACATATTACGGCGCAGGGGCATAATAGGCTTGGGCAAGCTGTCGCCTCAATCATTTCAGCGTGTCCATAAGGCATCATCTGGGGTGTCA
>CAYTPJ010000243.1:0-2304 GCA_964439755.1 uncultured Oscillospiraceae bacterium | reverse complement strand
TATTGAGCGTGTGAAAACGCAGCAGAAAAACTGGATTGGCAGAAGTGAAGGCGCAGAAGTTGATTTTAAATTAACACCTGTGGATTACTCTTTGCGTGTTTACACCACACGTCCAGACACGCTTTTTGGCGCCACATACATGGTTATTTCTCCTGAACATCCCATGCTTCAAACATATAAAGATAAGATTGAAAACTTCGATCAAATCATGGCATATAAAGAAGAAGCATCTAAAAAGAGCGATTTTGAACGCACTGAGCTTCAAAAAGATAAAACAGGTGTGGAATTAAAAGGCATTCGTGCCATCAACCCTGTCAATCAAAAAGAAATTCCAATTTGGATTTCAGATTACGTGCTCATGAGCTATGGCACAGGCGCTATTATGGCTGTACCTGCACATGATGAACGTGACTGGGCATTTGCCAAAAAATTCGATTTACCCATCATCGAAGTTGTGCAAGGTGGAGAAGATGTGCAAACTGCATGCTACCCCGATGTGCAATCAGGCATCCTCGTCAACTCTGACTTTTTAAATGGTTTGTCTGTTCAAGAAGCAAAAAAAGCCATTACTGACTTTTTAACAGAAAAAGGCATTGGCGAACGCAAAGTCAACTTCAAACTGCGTGACTGGGTGTTCTCTCGCCAACGTTATTGGGGCGAACCCATTCCAATCATTCACTGCGAACATTGTGGTGTTGTGCCTCTTAAAGAAAGTGACTTGCCCTTATTGCTCCCTGATGTAGAGCATTATGAACCCACTGATTCTGGTGAAAGTCCCTTATCTCGCATGACGGACTGGGTCAACGTTAAGTGCCCCATTTGTAATCGAGATGCAAAAAGAGAAACAGACACCATGCCCCAGTGGGCAGGCTCCAGCTGGTATTTCTTGAGATATTGTGACCCACACAATGACAAAGAGCTTGCATCTCAAGAAGCACTGGATTACTGGATGAGCGTGGACTGGTACAATGGTGGCATGGAACACACCACCTTGCACCTTTTGTACAGCCGTTTCTGGCACTTGTTCCTCCACGATATCGGCGTTGTAAAAGCCAAAGAACCCTACACCAAGCGCACAAGCCATGGTATGATTTTGGGTGAAAATGGCGAAAAAATGTCTAAGAGCAGAGGCAATGTGATCAACCCGGATATTTTGGTTGAGGACATTGGTGCTGATGCCTTCCGTATGTACGAAATGTTCATGGGTGCATTTGACCAAGCCATTCCATGGAGCACAAATGGTGCAAAGGGATGCCGTAAATTCTTAGACCGTGTGTGGCGTTTGCAAGAAATGCTCAACGATCAAGAAGGCATTTCTAAAGATATGCTTGTGCCTGTCAACCAAACAATCAAAAAAGTGTCTGAAGACTTTGAAAAAATGAAGTTTAACACAGCCATTGCACAGCTTATGACGCTTGTCAACGATATGTATGCAAAAGGCTCTGTGTCAAAGGGCGAATTAAAACAATTGTTGTTGCTTTTATCCCCTGTTGCACCTCATATCTGCGAAGAAATGTGGGCAAACAATAGTTTTGGCACACCATTGCACCATCAGCCTTGGCCAGCATACAATGAAAAACACTTGACAGAGCAAACGGTTGAAATCGCTGTTCAAGTGAATGGCAAAGTACGTGCAAAAATCACTGTGGACACGAATATGACCAAAGAACAAGCAGAAAAAGAATTGCTTCAATTGGACGAAATCAAAACCCTGATCGAAGGCAAACAGCTTGTGAAATTCATTTTTGTGCCTGGTCGCCTGCTCAATATTGTTGTAAAATAATTAAAAAGAATGCTTATCTTTTGGATAGGCATTCTTTTTTTCATATTCTTCTATTACTTTCTCATGGCACGCATAGCGTTTAAAATAGCAAGCACCATGACGCCCACATCTCCAAACACAGCAATCCACATATTTGCAATACCAAAAGCACCTAAAATCAAAATAATTGCCTTTACAGAGAGTGCAAAAATAATATTTTCCTTTACAATGCGCATTGTCTTTTGAGCAATTTTAATCGCAAGAGGCAGTTTGAGTAAATTGTCATCCATGAGCACAATGTCTGCCGCTTCAATAGCTGCATCACTTCCTAAACCACCCATTGCAATCCCGACATCTGCACGTGCAAGCACTGGTGCATCGTTGATGCCATCGCCTACAAAAGCGAGTGTTTTCTGCGATTGAAGCATTTCTTCCACATGGCTTATTTTATCATTCGGCATAAGAGAAGCAAAGTAATGGTCTACACCAACTTGATTTGCAATTGTCTGCGCCGTCTTTTCATTATCCCCTGTAAGCATGAC
>CAYTPJ010000242.1:0-2317 GCA_964439755.1 uncultured Oscillospiraceae bacterium | reverse complement strand
GCAAAATCCAGAACGACCAAGAAAACAAAGATTTGCTGTACACGTTATGGCAACGTGATGTGCTCTCGTGGTTCGGTTATTCCTCTTTGGATTGACCAAATCAGAGCAGGCAAACCCATCACCTTAACAGACGGCTCTATGACACGTTTTATCATGTCTTTAGACGAAGCTGTGGATTTAGTGCTCTTTGCTTTTGAACACGGTACATCTGGCGATATACTCGTTCAGAAAGCCCCTGCGTGCACCATTCAAACACAAGCTGAAGCTGTGTGCGATTTGTTTGGTGGAAACAAGGAAAACATTCAGACAATTGGTATTCGTCACGGTGAAAAAATGTATGAAACCTTGCTTACCAATGAAGAATGTGCCAATGCCATTGATATGGGCGATTTCTACCGTGTGCCCTCTGATAAACGTGGCTTAAACTATGATAAATTCTTTAAGGACGGAGACAAAGAGCGCAATACCTTGACAGAATTTAACAGCAACAATACGGAATTGCTTAATTTAGAACAAACAATTGACAAAATTGCCTCTTTGCAGTACATTCAAGATGAACTCAAGAAATAATCTCTTGAAACTCTAAAAATTAGTATATAAACTTTTTTTCAAGGAGACAACAAAGACATGAAGTTTCATTGGAAAGAGAACGGGCGCCCAAAACTATACATCGGCTTAGGCACACGCCCTGAGATTATTCGTTTGGCAGCAACGATTAGACGTTGCAGAGAATATTTTAAAAAGACAAACGAATTACTTATATCAAACCAAACCTTCCACATTCAATAAACTACAAAACGGAGGAACAAAATGAACATAGCAGTAGCAGGAACAGGATATGTAGGCTTATCTATCGCAACTTTACTCGCACAACACCACCACGTAACGGCAGTGGACATCGTCCCTGAAAAGGTAGACTTAATCAACGCAAAGAAGTCGCCTATTCAGGATGACTACATTGAAAAATATTTAGCAGAAAAAGAGCTGGATTTGACAGCCACTTTAGACGGTGAAGCGGCATACAAGGATGCAGAGTTTGTGGTCATTGCAGCGCCCACCAACTACGACAGCAAGAAGAATTTCTTTGACACGTCTGCTGTTGAAACGGTCATCCGTTTGGTGATGCAAGCAAACCCCAACGCCATCATGATCATCAAGTCCACCATTCCAGTAGGCTTTACAACACATATTAGAGAAAAAACAGGCAGCAACAACATTTTGTTCAGCCCTGAGTTCTTGCGTGAAAGCAAGGCGCTCTATGATAACCTCTACCCCAGCCGTATCATTGTAGGCACGGACTTGAACGATGAAAGGCTGACAGAAAGAGCACATACTTTTGCTTCTCTTTTGCAAGAGGGTGCTATAAAGCCTGACATTAACACCTTGTTCATGGGCTTTACAGAGGCTGAAGCTGTAAAACTGTTTGCAAACACATATTTGGCACTTCGTGTCAGCTATTTTAACGAGTTGGACACATACTCTGAAATGAAGGGGCTGAACACACAAGAAATCATCAATGGTGTTTGTTTAGACCCACGTATTGGCAGTCATTACAACAACCCTTCCTTTGGTTATGGTGGGTATTGCTTACCCAAGGACACAAAACAGTTGCTCGCAAACTTCCAAGATGTGCCTGAAAACCTTATTGAGGCTATTGTAGAAAGCAACCGTACACGTAAGGACTTTATTGCAGACCGTGTATTGACCTTAGCAGGTGGCTATGAAGCAAGCAGTGATTATGATGCAAGCAAAGAAAAGAACATCGTGATTGTGTGTATCGCTTGACAATGAAATCCAACTCGGACAACTTCCGTCAGAGCAGTATCCAAGGCGTTATGAAGCGTATCAAGGCAAAGGGCGCTACTGTGGTCATTTATGAGCCTGCTTTAAAAGATGGTGGCACTTTCTTCGGGAGCAAGGTTGTAAACGATTTGGAGCAGTTTAAAGCACAAAGTCAAGCCATTATTGTCAATCGTTATGACAGCTGTTTGGATGACGTGCAAGAGAAGGTATATACAAGGGATTTGTTTAGGAGAGACTAAAAGAAAATACGTTGATACTTCTAATCATTAGAGATATTAACAAAAATCTATTGATATAAAAATTTTTTTAAAACACTCATGCTTTAGATGGATTTTTCATTCTACTGTCATGAGTGTTTTTCTATGAAAACAAGATATTTTGAGAGTAAACAATATAAGTCTTGTTAGAATTTCTAAACGAAAAAAAATATTTGAGCAACCTATTCACTTACAGTCTACTTTTTCCTTCTCTTTTGTTAAAAATTTTTAATTGGACGCATGCAAAAACAGTTGAC
>CAYTPJ010000241.1:0-2319 GCA_964439755.1 uncultured Oscillospiraceae bacterium | reverse complement strand
AAATAAAATCATCTGGTAATGGATCTCCTTCATAGACATAACCACATATTTTACACACATACCCCTTTTTCTTTTGAACATTGGGTTTGACAGATTGAAAATAATATTCATAAGTCATGGAAGGGATATTGTTCAGCGTATTTGCTTCAATAACTTCCATTAAAAACACAGTGTGCGTATCAACATCCATAGAACTTATTAACTTTAAGCTCATAAAAGCGTTTGCATACTCTGTGATATAAGCAATATTGTTTTCTGCATGTGAAAAAGAAGAAAAATTTTGAAATTTGTCTGTCGTTTTCCCAGAAGAAAACCCAAACCGTTCAAAAAGTGAAAAAGGCGCACTTTGGTTTAAAATGCTAATGTTTGCTTGTTTGTTTTTTAATATCAGATCATGTGTAAAATTCGATTTGTTGACCACTATAAGCAGTCTTTTTACATTGTCTGTTGCTTGGATGGCTGTATTGATGATACACCCGGTATCTCTTTCGTCATCTTTTGCTGTGAGCACAAAAAGTCCATAGGATAATTTGAAAAAAGCCGTATTGTCAACCATTGCTCCATACCTCCTAAAATTTATACATATATGATACCCAACAATTGGTTAAAAAAACAAAACTTTCCAAACGAAATACATTTGGAAAGTAAAAATTTATTTGTTGGTTAATTGACGTTTTAAATCATCTACAAGAGATGCGAAGGTAGCATTTTGTTTGATGGACATAGCCACTTTGTCACAGCCATGTTGTATCGTGGAATGATCTCTTTGGAAGGCATCTCCAATTCTTGGGAAGGATACATCTGCAACTTCTCGACATAAGTACATTGCGACTTGACGTGGGATGATGATCTCACGATTTCTTCTTGGACCGACCAAGTCTTCTGGGGAGAGGGAATAGTAGAGTGCGACACCTTTGATGATATCATCACAAGTTACATGCTTGGGTTCTGCTCTTTGGAACACTTCTCTTAAAGCTTCTTCTGTGAGTGCTTGGTCAATGGGTCTGTTGGTTAAAGAAGCATAAGCTTGAAGGCGAGTTAAACATCCTTCTAATTCTCTGATGTTG
This sequence comes from uncultured Oscillospiraceae bacterium, assembly GCA_964439755.1. Classification (GTDB taxonomy): domain Bacteria; phylum Bacillota; class Clostridia; order Christensenellales; family Aristaeellaceae; genus CAYTPJ01. The sequence continues at coordinate 1,252 of CAYTPJ010000241.1, read as the reverse complement.
CTATCAATGTGTTCTGCAATGAAGCTCAACACATCATCATTCACATTCATCATTTCATCCGTTGCTTTGCGTTTTAAAATGGCAATACGTGTTTCAAAATCAGGTTTTTGAATGTCTGCAATGAGGCCCCATTCAAAGCGACTGGAAAGACGTTCTTCAAGACGTGGAATTTCTTTTGGGGGTTTATCGCTTGAAATAACAATTTGTTTGCCAGCAGAATGCAGTGCATTAAAAGTATGGAAAAATTCTTCTTGTGTGCGCTCTGCTTTTGCAAGAAATTGAATATCATCCACAAGCAATACGTCTACATTGCGATAACGTTCTCTAAATTCTGCATTTTTATGAGATTGAATGGATGCGATAAGCTCATTTGTAAACATTTCTGTTGTAATGTATTCAATGCGTGTATTAGGCCTTTGTGATAAAACATAGTGCCCGATGGCGTGCATTAAGTGTGTTTTGCCAAGCCCTACACCACCATAAATAAACAGTGGATTGTACGCATCTGCTGGGGACTCTGCTACTGCAAGAGAAGCAGCGTGCGCAAAACGATTATTGTTGCCAACAATGAACGTATTGAAGGTGTATTTAGGGTTTAATTGTGCAGCAAAAGGATTTTGTACTTCTGTTTCTTCACCGTCTTTTAAATTCAAATCCTGTGTTTCTTGCAAAGTAAGCAATTTTAACGTCAATGTTTTCCCAGCGACCTGAGAAAGAGCATTTGCAATCAAAACAGCGTACCTTGCTTCTACAAAGGTACGATAAAAATCTGTTTGTGCTTCCACATAAAACACATTTTCTTTGAGCGCAACAGGTTTCAGCGCTGCAACAATCCATGTTTGATAGGATACGTCTCCCATTTCGTGACGCATTAAAGTACAGGCTTCTTGCCATAAAGCTTCTGTATCCAAGATGTTTCCCCCATTTATACATAACAGTATGCAGTCCTGTTTGCGTTTTTATAAAAAAGACACAAGAAAAAAATGCCTCATTCAAACACAAACTGTGGATAAGCAGTTGTGGATAACTCCAACTTGCTTTACTACGTTCAATATCATAACAGAAAACGCGCCAAATTTCAAGCTTTTTTTTCATGTAAATAAATTTATACGCATTTGAAACTGTGGATAACTTTACATCAACTTGTTGTGGTTTTTTTTTGGTCACATACCATCAATTGTGATTGAAAAAAATAATCAAGTGTATAATTATTCATATTGTGTATTTTATACATATAAAGTGTGAATTATGA
>CAYTPJ010000240.1:0-2331 GCA_964439755.1 uncultured Oscillospiraceae bacterium | reverse complement strand
CAAAACAACCTTTCAGACAAAGTAGAATTGAGTGGCACTTTCTGCATGGGCAATTGCCAAAAAGGCGTATGTGTCACCTTAGATGGTGTGCTCTTTTCCGTCACACCTGAAACAACGAATGAATTTTTCAGCACCGAAGTGCTAAGCAAATTCGCATAATATAAAAGTATAGACAAACAGCGTATGCAATCAAGCACACGCTGTTTTTTTGTATCGTTTTTTCTTTTTAACGCAAGCCTTTACCCTTTGACCCCACCCATTGCAATGCCCTCTACAAACTGACGTTGCAGGAAAATATACAGTGTAAACGGGAACAAGAAAGTGAGCGTTGCGCCTGCCATCACCAAGCCATAATTGGTTTTCGCATCGCTCGACAGCGTTGCCATGGTGACGGTGAGCACGTGCATTTCAGACGTGGTGTTGATGATCAAGGGCCATAGAAAGTTATTCCACGCAGAAGTGAAGGTAAAAATCGTCAGCGTAATGAGCGCAGGTTGCACAAGAGGCAACACAATCATGATAAATCGGCGCACCTCGCCACAACCATCGATTTCAGAGGCTTCCAGCAGTTCATCTGGCACACTTTTCATAAACTGGCGCATTAAGAATATGCCAAACGCCCCCACCATGGGCAAAATGAGCGCTGAATACGTATTCGTCCACCCCAAGTAGTTGATCATAACAAACATGGGGATTAAAATCACTTGCCCTGGCACCATCATAGTGGCAAGGTACCCTTTAAAGAGCACTTCTTTTTTGGGCACTGGCTTTTTTTCAAAGCCATAGGCTGCCATACTCGACACGATGTCCACCAAAAAGCATGAGCCCACCACCACAATGATGCTATTGACCATGGCTTGCCCAAAGTTTCTGTGCACCATGACATACTCAAAGTTATAAAAATTAAAACGCAAATCAGACAATTGAATGAGCAAAGACTCGGAGTCCGTAAAGGACACCATAATCATATACACAAGGGGCAATGCGCAAAGGAGCGCAAAAAACAATACGAAAAAGAAACTGACATATGTGCCCACTGTCCACTTATTCTTCATTTATTTGACCTCCTTTTCTTTGAAAAATTGGTCTTGCAAAAAGTGTATCAACAAGATAACAAGGAGCAAGCAAATAGCAAGCGCACACGCATACCCTATGCGCTTATCTTGGAAAGCGTATGTGTAAATGACGTAAGCAACGGTATACGTGCTCCTGCCCGGGCCGCCCCCTGTCATTTTATACACCAAATCAAACACTTGGAAGGACCAAATGAGCCCCAACGTCAGCACCATATATGTAATGGGCTTTAAGATAGGCAATGTGATGGCAAAGAAACGTTGCCTTGCGTTGGCACCATCTACAATCGCCGCTTCCTTGATTTCGCTTGAAATATTCATGACACCTGCATAATAAATGACCATAAAATACCCTGTATTTTTCCATATAGCGACAATGGCAACGCTCAAAAGCGCATACTGCTTGGAGCCTAAAAAGTTGACAGGCTTCTCTGCCCCCAGTGCCATAATAATCTGATTTAAAAAACCATCATTGGTAGAATACAAAATGCGCCACACAGTGGCTGAAGATATGAGCGATACAATCACAGGCACAAAAATCACACTGCGCAAAAAAGAGCCCATGCTATTTTTAAGCCGTTCTGCTAAAAATACGGCAATCAACAGCGCAAACACTGTTTGAAAAGGCACTGTCATCAGCACATAGTGCACTGTGTTCATAAGTGCCTGATGCAATGCACGGTTGGTGTACAATTTTTGATAATTGAGGAACCCGATGAACTCGGGCGCACCTGCCATATTAAACTTGGTAAAGGAATAGTACAGCGCCATAAACATGGGAATGATTGAAAACATGAGCATTAAAACAAAACTGGGCAATATGTACACTGCACCAATCATGGCTTGCTTTCTTGTTCTCTTGTGGAGCGCTTCTCTGTTTTTCATTACAGTAGACATGTTTCACCTCACGTGCATATTTTGTGGGGATGAGAGGACGGGGAACAACGGGGCGAGGCTGGGAACGACGGGGCGAGGGGCTACTTTTGAACCAAAAGTACCCCTCGTGCTCCCCCGAAAAGTATATATGATGTTGTGTAGGGTTTTCATGTACACTGTGTACCTAATGTTTGCAGGGGACAGGGCACAGCGGACAGTAGGTTGTAGGGGACGAAAGTCCTCGACGTCCCGTTAGTGGGTAGATAGGAGTGTACCCAATATATGCACATGAAATGCCCTGCGTACCAAACATCTACGCTCGAACGCCCTGCGTGGTCAGAACGTATTAGATGGTAGGAAACAAGAATTTTTATGGGTAGGA
>CAYTPJ010000239.1:0-2346 GCA_964439755.1 uncultured Oscillospiraceae bacterium | reverse complement strand
CTTTAAATATCCCATCCCCTTTTTCAATGCACGTAAAAGGCGCAAAATAAAGCTTTTCATGCCCCGTGGTAAAAATGCCATAAGGGGAAACTGCAAGCTGTGTTTTCCCTTTTGAAAATACACAATAGGCAGTTCGCCCTTTCCCATCATATCTTTTTGTTGTGCTTGAAAAATCGCCTTCCACCTGTGTGGGCGACACAATGGTCACTCTGTGGGCAAACCGTCTTGTCATCATGATACTGTTTTCACCCTCCTGTACCGTTGTAACATTTGCTTTATGTCTTGAGGCAAGCTTTCCACCTGCATGTGCATTTCCCCCTCTGCGTGCGAAATTTCGCCTTCCATACCCAGCCTGTTGTAATACACCACAGCAAGGCGCACCACAGCGCTTTGAAGTGCATGAGGCAAAGTATCTTGACCAATGTACGCACAAACAGCGCTTTGCGCATCTTCGAGCAACGCACACAAAAGCGTGTCCTTTTCATGCCCTGTAATTTCGGGCAGACGAAGCTTTATAGCGTATAAAAGTTCCTCCATACGCACGCTCCTTACCCCAACACTCTAAGTGCAAGTTCAGGATAAATGGTCTTGTATCCGTACAGCACATCCATAGAATACATGCTCTTTTTGAACTTCTGATCATATCCCTTGGTTACACGCAAGGAAATGCCATTGAAGTTGGTCACATAGCTCATCACACCTTCGCCATCTGGGTTGTGTAAGGGGCGAGTGACAAAGGCAAATGCCATGGGGTTAAAGGCAAGGTTTGCAGTGTGGGAAGGGGTCAAAGTTACATTTTCATTGTCCTTGAGTTGAGGTAAGGAAGGAGATACCTTGATATCCGCAATCGCATTGGCAGAAGATACTGCGCTGTCCTCTGTTACCGTGTACATTTTGCCAGCGATAGCCAAAAGGTCGCCTTTGACCAACTTACCAGTGAGCGTTGTGCCGTCCACATTGAGTGTGGTTGCACCTGCTTGTACAGCGCCATTCACTTTTACACCAGTACCTGCTGTAATGCCTGTTTGATGTGCTTTAACCCCTTGCGCCATGTAGTTGTCCAACCCCATCACACGGCCAATAGAGCCTTCTCTAAGCGCCAACGTGCTGCCACTTTTTTCAGCGTTTACAATGGCATCCAAAGTAGAGAAATTGGCATCTGCCTCAGGGTCCCAAAGTGCCACACGCCCCATCACAGGCACTTTTTGCTTGTTCAGCTCCTTGCGCACATTTGCAAGGTCAGCCAAAGTAGAAGGGGTTGCCCCTGCACTGCCCACCATGTTGTAAATATCCTTGTACAGTTGCAAGCCATCGTTGTTGATTTTTTCAGCAAGTGCCGCAGCAGCAGGCTCAATAAACACCCTGTTTAAATCTTCCATGCCCACAGCAGTTTCAATGGCTGTGGCAGATGCATCCACAGTCGCAATCTTATCCAAAGCCACATCCACTGTCTTTTCTTCCATGTTTTCGTAGTTGACGCCCTGTTCGGGGTCAAACTCGTTCGCTTTGAGCACCACAGGCAAGCGCACCTTGATGGTGTTGCCATAGTCGCTAAATTCCTCCTTGAAATCCTTGTACACAAGGTTTGGAAATACAAGGTTTTCAATCAGTCTTGGGAGTGCCTCACGTGCAATTGTTTTGAGTGTCAATAAAGTATTATCCATGTTCATTCATTTCCTTTCAAATTTTGTTTTTTCATCATTTGGTAGTATTCCTTGTCCGTCAGTAAGTCCAAGTTTTGTGTCGATGCCCCCATTTTGGGCGTGTTACCTTGTAAACGCATTTCAATGCCCTGTTGCACAGCTTGAAAAAATGCTTTTTCCACATGGTCAATAGACTGGTTCAGGCACGCTTCATCCTTGTAATTCAGCGCATCTTTTAAGCTTTCAGGCAAGCCCTTTTGCATCAGCTTGTGTGCCCCCAGCGTTTCAAGCTCCCTTTTAAAAAGCTTTTCTTCACGCTCTTTGAGCGCATTTTCCCTTTGCGTGTGCATGTGCTCCATGCGTTCATTTGCCGTCATCTTCGCAAGCTTTTCAGCCTCCGAAACCTGTTTTTGTGTTTCTTCCTGCCACTTCATCTTTGCAGTATCCAAGCCCTTTGACATGCGCCTGTCAAATTCGCTCTGATACGCAGGGTTGTTCTTTAACAGTTCTTCAAAAGGAATAGGTGCTTCATTGGGTTTGTCGTTATTCCCTTCCGGTGTACCTCCACCGTCGTTTTTAGCCTCCATCATCCTTTGTCTAAACACATGTGCCCAGTAAGATTTGTTCATTTTCCGTTTTCTCCTTTTTTTGCCCAGCACGTTGCTTTTCGCCCCATGCCGTTCATATTTTTGTATATAAAAAC
>CAYTPJ010000238.1:0-2378 GCA_964439755.1 uncultured Oscillospiraceae bacterium | reverse complement strand
GTTGAAAAAAAAGTTTGCTTGGGTTTGTTGATTTGGGATAATGTATTATACATAAAAAGTTCTTCACAGTCATTTTTGTTAAATTTTTGTAGAAAATTATTATATAGTAGTATTTTGCTTGGTTCTTCATCTGTATAAAAAGCAATGCCCCCTATAACGGAACTGAAAAAGTCATATACAAGAAGCTCTCCTTCAATTAAGGTTCTGAGTTCTTTCTTTTTAAAAAGATTCTCTTGTATATTTAAGTAATCGTCCACACGCTCAGAAAGTCCGTTTTTATATACTAATACGGACGCAGTGAGATGCATTTCCTTAATAGAGGTCTTTAATTGTGCACCGACGGCTTCTACTACTTGATGATAGCTTTCACGAACAGTTTGATCAAAACGTTTGGCCATATTCATGTAAAAAAAAACAGCACTGATTGAAATGGAAAAAAAGATGCATATGAATATAACAATCATTCTTTTGATTTTGAATTTTCGTATCTTCATCAAGCGATATCCTTTCTGGATGTTTATAAAGTAAACGTCCGTGAATCGTTTCATCTATAGTATACAATATTTTTATAGAAAATGTAAGATCTTTTTTGTAAAAAGTATGGAATATTTTGTTTGGAATTATATAAAAAGATGTACGCACCATGTCTTGTGTGGTAACGGGAAATAAAATTGCCAAAAATATGATTTTTTTTTCCATTTTAATCTTTTTAAATATATGCGATAATGTAAAAAAACGAAGGAGGTATTCCCTTATGAAAAAAACTCTAATTCTTCTCTTGGTGGTTTCTCTTCTTTCAGGAATGTTGTCTATAGGTCTCGCACAAGATGGTTCTTATGTGAAGATGTTTAATGGTAAGACCTATACTACAGTTCTTGCTACCCCTGCTGGTGGGACTTTGCCGGATGGACAGACAATTGAAGACAATTTGCGTACACGTTTGTTTTACAAGCATACAGGTCTGGTACCCAAAGTGATTTGGTCTGCATCAGGTGATGCATTTAATCAGAAAATGAACATGATGATAGCATCGGGCGATTTGCCAGATTATTTTCAAGTAAACTATTCACAATATCAAGCGCTGGTAAAGGCTGATTTGTTAGCAGATTTGACTCCTTACTATAATGATATTCTTAATCCGGAAATCAAGGATGTATTTGCATCTGCAGGTAATGTTGATATCAATGCAGTCACAAAAAATGGGAAGATATATGGTTTTCCAAAAGCAAATGGTTTAGGCGATTCTACCCCTATTTTGTGGGTGCGCAAGGATTGGATGAAAAAAATGGAACTGCCAGAACCTAAATGTATTGAAGATATTGCAGTGATTGCAAAGGCCTTTATTGAAAAAGATCCTGATGGAAACGGGGTGAATGATACATATGGTTTGCCAATTTTGCCTATGTATGATTCTACGTCTGGTGGCACGGGAAGTGTGAGTGATATTTTTACTAATTATGGGGCTACGCCGGGACAGTGGCATGTGGATACCAATGGAAAATATTTTTATGGTTCTTTAGCGAAGGAAGCATTGGAACCAATTACCCTTTTAAATAAATGGTATCAGGAAGGCGTTATTCCAAAAGATTTCGGCAGCTGGACGTCTGATATGTATAAACAAAATGTCACAAGTGGTAAGGCAGGCATGCTTTTTGGACCATGGTGGTTGAGTTGGTCATATATGCAAGATACGGTAATTAATAATAATAAAGCTGAATGGGTAGCGTACTCGTTGCCAAGAACAGAAGGGGGAAATTATATTGGTGGATCCCCCAATGCAGCTGGCGCATCGATTGCCGTTGTGAGCAAACAATGTGAAGATCCTTCAGTATTCATATATGCTATCAATGACATTTATGAGGCTCAAAAAGACGTTGAAGGTTATGCTAAGGATTTGATGGAAGTTGCAAAAGTAAGTAACAGCTATACACCGATGACGATAATGCCTGTTAATGCAAATTATATAATTAATACGGCAGTCGTAGCGACTGATTATGCAGCAGGACTGTTTGATCGTATAGAAGCGGTTCGCAGATGTGGTATTGGTGGTAGTGCTGTAGGCGTTTGTGATGCTGCAAAAATCGTAGCAGATTCTGAACATCCTTACGATAATATGGCACAGTGGGCAAATTCAATGGGTTATACAATTGGATTGATTTCTCTTGCGAATGCTAATGTTGAATTTGTACGATCTGAATATTCTGGTACTACTCGTACAATGGTAAAAAAACAAGCATTCCTTGACAAATTGGAAGTTGAAGCATACACAAAAATGATTATGGGTGATACGGATGGAAAATCTATAAGTGAGTATTTTAACAGCTTTGTTGATGAATATCAATCCATAGGTGGGAATGATATCGCAAAGGAAATTCAAG
>CAYTPJ010000237.1:0-2415 GCA_964439755.1 uncultured Oscillospiraceae bacterium | reverse complement strand
GTGCTCTGTCATTTTATAGGGCACAGAAAGAGAAAAACCATGAAAAAGATCATCGGAGGCATACTCTTATTTCTTTTGTTACAAATGAGTATGGGCGCACTGGGCGAACAAGTGGAGGAAAAGGATGCGTTTCAAAATGGCGTAAGCATACAAATAACGTGTGACATGCCTCAAAACATCACGCTCCCTCGATATCAAATGCAGGCAGTAAAACATACATCTAAAATAAAAAACCAAGTGAAAAAGATCAGTGCAAAAGGGTTGGTGGAAGTTGAGTCCAACGCAATTGTAACATACGCATCGGGTATGTATACCGTCATGTGCATGGATGGTTATTTGCCACCTGCTTCTTTCACATTGGATGAAGCAGAAAAACAATTGCTGAAAATTGCAAACTGGGAAAATTATACGCCTGTTATTCAATCTTCCATGAAGAAAATCATTCAAGAAGAATATCGCTGTTACATGAAGCCTGCTGACCTTGCGCCCACAGATGAACTGTATGCAGAAAATTCGGAATATCCATACAGTGAGGATATTTCCTATACGTGGTTATGGCAAACGGTGAACGAGTATCCCATATTGCCCTATGTGTTTTCCAAAAAAGAAATGGTTGACTTGGGCGCTTTTATGGCAACAGAGAAGCAAGGCAAAATCATATATTCTGTGGTGCCCTATCCACTCCAAATCAAGGAAAAGAAAGAAGAAGTGGCGCCCTCTTTGAGCGCTGAACAGGCTGTGGCATCTGTTTTAAAAAAAAGGGAAGCGTTTGATCAAAAAATGCTCATGGATTACCAGAGAGTGCTTGAATCCAGATACACCACGTGCACACTCCATGTGGACAAGGTGGAGGCAGGATATTACATGAATGGCGATTTTGTGTTATCTCCCGGCTGGTTGATACACATAAAGGAAACATTCCAAGGTGAAAACGATTTAAACCCAAGGGATAACGAAGGGTGGTATATTGTGGACTTTGAAACGCAGAGTATTTATTTTAAAGGAGGGGTATACGAATGAAAAAAACATGTATATTGTTGATGTGTGTGTTGCTCTTACAAAGCGTTTTTGCACATGCAGAGCCTGTGCAAGTGCTGGGAGGCATGGGGGATAAATACTCGCTGATTTTTTCAAGAGAATACCCTGACATTGGGGCGCAGGATATAGAAGATTGGGGCACTGTTTCCAACTTGGTGGAAAGCATCGTCACAGGAACGGCAAATTACGATGTGACCTACCAGCTGGACGGAAAAAGTGCGTACAATGCCATGATCAAAAAAGGGTATTGCTATCCACTGAACGCATCTGAAAAGATAACGGATTTTTATGAAAAAATGTCGCCCAACTTTCAAAAAGCGCTGTCACATGATGGGAAAATATATGCCATACCCTTTGGCATATTCAGCGAATTTATGTTTTATGACAAAGAAGCGTTTGAAAAAGTAGGGCTTGCTGTGCCTCAAACGTGGGATGACTTGGTACAAATAATCAATGAGTGGCCCCATCAACCCGAACACATTCGCTCCAAATATCAAGTGTTTGCAGAGGGGGAGGACTATCAGCGCATGGTTTTAAATGCCATGCTGGGCGGGTATGTGTTTTACCATCAGGCAGAAGGCAAGAAACTGACGTTTGACACCCCTTTGTTTCGCCATTTAATGGACATGCAAAGCAAAATGACAACGGAAAATAATTTGGATGAATTTTCAGAATACTGTGTGGACGATTTAGAGCCCCTTATTTATTATGGACATAATTTGTTTGAAGGTTATGCGCTCAAGCGTTATTTGCCCTTGCCTTTAAAGTATGAAAATGAGGCTGTGGTAAAATATCCTGCTTTTCTCTATGTCGTAGTTGTAAACCCCACGAGCAAACAACCTCAAAATGCAGTGCTATATGTGGAAAATATCATAGACCACATGGAAGAAACAGAAAAATGTTACATGATTACAAGCATGGACGAAGCCATTGAAAGCCCTTTTTATGCAGAGAGCAGACTGCGCTTTGACGATAGAAAAAAGGACTTAGAAGAAGCAATTTCAAAAGCCACAGGCGAAGAAAAAGAGGCATTTGAGGAAAAATTAGAGGCGCATTTAAAGACGGAAGAAGGGGTGGAAAAGTACCGTTTCTTAACAGACCAAGAGGACATAAAGACGTATAGAGCGTATGCGCAAAATTTGTTTTTTCCTGGCCCTTCTCTGTTTGATGACGTGGGCGATGGTGCCAATGCGTATATTTTAGATGAAATCGAAAGATATTTGGAAGGGCAATTGACGGTGGATAAATTTGTTCTATCGCTCGAAGAAAAAGCAGATATGATTTTGACAGAAAGAGGAGAATGAGGTATTTAAAATAGCATAAGTGTAGAATTTTGGATACATCCTTCAAAAGATAAGGCATACAGCTCATTATAGC
>CAYTPJ010000236.1:0-2420 GCA_964439755.1 uncultured Oscillospiraceae bacterium | reverse complement strand
TATGCTTCGCCGTCATCATTACGATACCAATCGAACATGGATTGGGGCACGTTCATGTCGGGCGCATATTCCTTGATTAAGGGTTCAAGGGGCGCCAACATGCCAGCATTTTCAAGCAATTTTCTTTGGCTTGCGATGGCATCCATGGTGATAACGTCAGGCAGGTCGCCTGTTGTAATCAACATGTTGAGCTTGTCGATATTACCACTTGTTAAGTTGATGGTAATGCCTGTGTCTGTCACCAAAGTTTTGGCACCTTGGTTCATTTCAGGGTTGAATTGTTCGCCATACCAGTCGTAAGCCACGAACCAGTCAATGGTGACAGGTTCATTTTTCTTTGCAGACCAGCTGCCTTCTGGAACAGCTACCACTGCGAGAGCAGATGTGCTGAGCATCATGAGCACGAGCACGAGAGCGAGAAGTTTTTTCATAGTAAGTTTCCTCCTAATATTTATTCATACGGATTCAAACCGTATAAAACGAAGTGATTATCCCTTAACAGCGCCAATCATAATGCCCTTTACAAAGTGTTTTTGCAAGAAAGGATAGATGGCAATTACAGGGAGTGCTGTCACCATCATGGTGGCAAGCTTGATGGTGCGAGGGGTGATTTTATGCGCTTGGTCTGGCACTGCAGCAACGGTGGCAGCGCCCACCGAGTTAGAGAATGCAGGGTCTGTGATCACTTTTTTTAAGAAAAGCTGAATGGTTTGCAGTTCGGGCGCTGATGTGTACATCATGGAGTCAAAGTAAGAGTTCCAATGCCCAACGAATGTGAACAAGGCAATGGCGGCAAGCACAGGCTTAGAAAGTGGGATAACAATTTGAAAGAAAATCCTGTATTCTCTTGCGCCATCAATGCGAGCTGATTCAAACAAGGCTTGAGGTAAATCACGCATGAAGGATTGAATAATGATCATATTCCACACGGAAAAGAGGGAAGGGAGGATGTACACCCAAAAACTGTTGTACAAACCAATATCCTTAATGAGCAGGAAATAAGGGATCAGCCCACCTCCAAAAAACATGGTGAACATGATGAGTGCGATGTAAAAATTCTTAAATCGAAGCCCAGGGTAGCTCAAGCCGTATGCCACAATAGAGGTGAACAAAAGGCTGGTTACTGTGCCCACTACGCACTTTAAAACAGTGATTTTAAAAGCACTGATGATAGAATCATCATAGAAAATAGCTTCATAGTTGGCAAACGTGAGCTTTCTAGGCCAAAGGTATACGCCCCCACGCAAGTAGTCGGTGCCCTCGTTCAAAGAGCCTACCAAGCAATACCAAAGAGGATATATCATGATGACCATCATGACAATCATGAGCACTACGTTTAAATAGTCGAACCAGTTGGCAGGCTGTACAAGCCTTGTTTGCCCTTTTTTCATTTTGATTTCGTGTGTTGTCATTTTTGTTATCCTCCTTTCTTAGAATAAGCCTTTTTCTGTTACTTTTTTAGACAGCGTATTGGCGCCCACAAGCAATATAATGGAAACGAGGGATTTAAGCAAGCCCACAGCCGTAGAATAGGAGAAACGCATTTGCTCCATACCGATTTTGTACGTGTACGTGTCAAGCGTTTGACTATACTTCATGTTGAGGGGATTTTGAAGCACCAACAGTTGCTCGATACCCGTGTTTAAAATGGAGCCAATTTGTAAAATGAACATAATCACGATGGTGCCCATGATGGCAGGGAGCGTGATATACCAAATGCGTTGGAAACGTGTGCATCCGTCTATCATAGCCGCTTCATACATGTCGTGGTCTACGCCTGTAATGGCAGCCACAAACAGTATGGAGGAGAAACCCACGCCCTTTATAATAGAAGCAGTGGTAAAAATGGTGTAAAAACTCTTGCCCGAGGCAATGTAGTTGATGGGGCGCTCTATCATGCCCAATGTCACCAAAATGTGGTTGATGATGCCCGTTGTGGACACCGTTTCAAGCACCAACCCACCAAAGATAACCCATGATAGAAAGTGGGGAAGGTAAGACACTGTTTGCGCTACACGCTTAAATGCCGTGCTTCTAAGCTCTGTAATCATGAGCGCAAGAATGATAGGGGCGGGAAACCCAATGATTAGGTTTAAAATGTTGAGCACAAATGTGTTCTTTAAAACATTGAGTAAGTTGGGGTCTGTTAAAAACTGTTTAAAGTATTTTAACCCTACAAAAGGTGCGCCCTCCATGCCTGAAATGATGTTGTAATCAAAAAAGGCAATGCTCACGCCATACATAGGCACATAGGCAAATATGAGCAAAAACACAACGCCCAAAAGCACCATAGATTGTGCTTCAAGTTGCGAACGAAAGTCTGCTTTGCCCTTTTTCTTAAAACCCGTTGTTTTAGGTGAAATACTTTTTTCCATCTGCATCCACTCCTTACTTACAACATGAATTATACATGTATTTTT
>CAYTPJ010000235.1:0-2465 GCA_964439755.1 uncultured Oscillospiraceae bacterium | reverse complement strand
AAAACACTTCTATGATTTTTAAAGGGGAAATGAAGATGTTGCCCATGGAAAGGCTTAAAAGCAAAACGAGGGGCACACAAAAAACTAAAAGGAGCACAATGTGCTTAGTCTTTATTTTCATGCGTATGATACAGCCTTTCTGCTAAAATTTGATAGGCTGTTGCCCAGTTCTTGTTGGGTTTTAGGTTGAATAACTGTTGTTCCATGAGGTAAACTTCGTTGTTTTTGACGGCAGAGAGAGATTTTAAAAGAGGGTTTTCCTGAAAGAAACTTTGAATGATTTTTTCTGTGCCTTCTTTGTTATTGCCCACTTGCACGATGAAGATTTTGTCAGGGTTTTTTAGATAAATACTTTCTGCACTCAGTGTTTCAAGCAAGGCTGTGTTTTGGTCTGCAATGTTTGAAACGCCAAAGTCCAAAAGCATTTCGCCCAATACATTGCCTTCATTCTTTTTTGCACGGAGGCTCATAGAGGAGGCTCTGAGCATGAGCACAGAAGGAGGGTTATTGTGTGCATATTTTTTTAGCGTTGTTTGTATTTCTCTTTGCAAATTTTCTCCATATGTTTTATAAAGTTCGGGGGTGTGGTTGATGGTTGTAAATATTTTGAGCACACGCAAGTAGTCGTTAAAATTTGTGACATCAAAATAAGCAACAGGGATGCCCACCTTTTCGAGATTTTGCATAAATTTAAGATGTTGAGGCGTATTTTTGCTTGCAATGATCAAATCAGGTTCAGCCAAAAGAAGGGTTTCAAAGTTCAAACGTTTTGTAGTCCCTAAATGCACCGTGTCTTTTGTTAAAGGCAAAGAAAAATCTTCAAATGCATCTTGAGGCGCAGCGCATACTTTGCCCCCACTCAACACCCAAAGGTCTGCAAAACTGCCCAACAAAGTGGCGACTTTTTGAGGCTTTGAAAGCGTGACGTTTCGCCCCAAATCATCTGTAAAAGTGAAGGTTTCTTCTGCTTTTACAGGAAGATATAGAGAACACAATATACCCATACAACAAAACCATAACAATATTTTTTTCATATATACATAATCCTTCTTATTTTAAAAGAGCTACACAAAAATGCAGCTCTTTTGATTTGTTAACAGGTGGCGCCACCCACTACATTTTTGTTTAATATTTCATCCTTGTTGAGCACAGTGTTTAAGAGCTTTTCTTGTGTATTTTCAAAGCCCAAGCGTTCAATGGTGTCTGAAAAACGCTCGCCTGTAATGCCTTCATTTCTAAAGAGCAAAATCGCTTTTTCCACCATGTCGAGCACTTCTTCTTCTGATGTAAAGAAAGTAGAAAGTGGCATACCGTGTGCAAATTTTTTGCCCCATCTGCCCCCTATGTAAATTCTGTACCCTGTTTGATATGTGATTGCATTAAAAGGACATTTATTTTCACAACGTCCACAGTTGTTGCACTCTGTGTTTTGAATAACCACTTTGCCATTTTCCACGTGTGCAATGTGGATAGGGCAAGCTTTTTCTACCTGACATACTTTACAGCCACGGCATTTATCCGTGTCCAAAACAGGTCGTCTTTGACCCACTATCCCTAAGTCGTTTAAATTGGGCTTAACACAGTTGTTAGGGCAACCACCTACTGCAATTTTGAACTTGTGGGGGAGAGATACACTGTGATATCCTTTGTAAAAGCGCTCGTGCATTTTTTCGCTCAAATCAAAGGTATCTATCAGTCCGAATTGACATGTAGTGCCCTTGCATGAAACGATGGGGCGCACAAGGCTCCCTGTGCCTCCTGTTTCTAAATTGTGTTCATTTAAGTATGCAATGAGGGGCATTATGTTTTTATATTTAACCCCTTGAATTTCAAGCGTTAAACGTGTGGTCATGGTGATTTCGCCACTTCCAAAAGTCTTTGCAGCTTGAGAGATGACGTCACTTTGCTTAGAGGTGATTTTACCATTTCTTGTAATTACACGCACGTTGAAGATGTCGTTAAATCGCTTGTCACGCAGACATCCTAAGCCTTTTAAACGCTTGATATCGTCTGGAGCAGGAAGGTCTTTTAATTCCAAAGCACAAATGGTGTTGTTCAGCAACTCTGCTGTTTTTTCCATCACATAAGCGCATTTAACTTGGGGCTTTTTGTATGCTTTTTGAAGCACCTCACATTCGAGCGTTTGAAGTGCCATGATATCTTTAAATTGAAGCACAAATTGGGCGCAGATATTCTTAAAATCAGGGCGCTCTTTAAACTTGGCGCTCAACACGCCCAGTGCACCCAATAATGCGCCACATGTGTGCCCTCCTCCCATACCTGTTCTAAACCCAGCAAAAAGAGCACAGCTTGCTTCATCTAATCCTAAATGATACACTTCATTTGCAGCGAGCAACATGCCCTCGCTGCACCCTTTGTCCATTTGAACACCGTGATAAAAAACCTTTTCAGAAAGTGTCATTTCTTAATCTCCTTTATGGATACAAAATGTCTTTAGATGAGAT
>CAYTPJ010000234.1:0-2490 GCA_964439755.1 uncultured Oscillospiraceae bacterium | reverse complement strand
GAAGGCGGCCGTACCGTTGGCGCTGGCGCAGTTGTTCGTACAGCTGAATAATTCATTTAAAATGAATCATCTTTTCTTAAAGGGGCACACGCTCCTTTAAGGAAAGTGGTAACTGACGTAGAAAGAGGTGTTTCATCATGGCAGCAAAAGACGCACGAAACAATATCGTGCTTGCTTGCACCGAATGCAAACAGCGCAATTATAACACCAAGAAAAACAAGAAGAATACGCCCGATCGCATTGAATTGAGCAAGTATTGCCGCTTTTGCAAAAAGCATACCGCTCATCGCGAAACCAAATAAGGCAGGAGTGTATTAAAATGGCAGACGAAAAGAAGAACCCCGTCAAGGATGCAAAGCCATCCTTTGGTGCAAAGTTTTTGAACTTTTTTAAGAATCTGCCCAAAAATATTGCAAAGCCCTTTAAAAACATGTGGCGTGAGCTTCATAAAGTGACCTGGCCTACCAAAAAAGATTTGGTGAGCTACACAATGATCGTCATCACTTTCATGGTTTTTATGGCTGTCGTAATTGGTTTGTTTGACTTGGGTTCATCTGCGCTTGTAAAAGCGTTCATCTAACCAATAAAACAAGCAATCGTTTCAACTGTATTTACAGTATGAAGTAAACAGCAAGGAGTTTGCATAAAATGGCAGATAGCAGCGAACGCCCAGGTACGCTTGAGTGGTATGTTGTACATACCTACTCAGGCTATGAAAATAAGGTAAAGGATAACCTCGAAAAGGCTGTTGAAAACAACGGCATGCAGGAGCTTATTCAAGAAGTGACTGTGCCTATCGAGGAAGTTGTTGAGCTTAAAAACGGCAAGCGCGTAACATCTCAACGCAAAACCTTTCCCGGTTATGTGCTGGTACACATGATCATCACCAGTGAAAGCTGGTACGTTGTAAGGAATACGCGCGGCGTGACGGGCTTTGTTGGCCCCGAAAGCAAACCTGTTCCTTTGACACCGGACGAACTGGACGTGATGTTAAACAATGCATCACGCAGAATGGAGTATCGCATCCAAGTGGGCGAAGAGGTGCGCATCCTGTCCGGACCATTAGAAAACTTTACTGGCTTGGTGGAAGAAATTGACACCGTTCGTCAAAAAATGCAAGTGCGTGTTAAGATGTTCTTAGGGCGTGAAATGCAGGTTGAGGTTGACCTTGACCAAGTAGAAAAAGTAGACGAAAAAGCTTAAAGTAGTCGTTTGAGTGCCTTTGTGCACATCAACGTGTTCCGTTGTTCCACGTGGGAGGCGTAAATAGATTTTTATGCCGCCATAACCACAAGCAATAAGGAGGTGCCATCCACTATGGCAAAGAAAATTACTGGTTTTATTAAACTTCAGGTTGCAGCAGGTAAGGCAACACCCGCTCCACCTATCGGCCCTGCACTTGGTCAGCACGGCGTAAACATTCCTGGCTTCTGCAAGGAATTCAACGCTCGTACCGAAAAACAAGCAGGTCTGATCATCCCCGTTGTCATCACAGTTTTCTCTGACCGTTCCTTCACCTTTATCACAAAGACACCCCCAGCTCCAGTGCTCATCAAAAAAGCATTGAACTTAAAGTCTGGTAGTGGTGCTCCTAACAAGGATAAAGTAGGTCAGCTTACACAAGACCAGGTTCGTGAAATTGCAACCCTCAAAATGCCCGACTTGAACGCAGCAGACGTTGACGCTGCTATGCGCATGGTAAAGGGTACTGCACGCAGCATGGGCGTTACCGTAGCTGAAGAGTAATGGAAATAATGTGGGAGGACACATGTGCCGCTATAACCACAAGGAGGATTTAAAAGATGAAACACGGAAAGAAATATCAGGATAATAGTAAGCTTGTTGATTCAGCAAAGCTTTACGACCCAGAAGAAGCCGTTGCGCTTGTAAGATCCATGGCAAAGGCAAAGTTTGATGAAACCATCGAACTTTCCATCCGTTTAGGTGTTGACCCCCGTCACGCAGACCAACAGGTCCGTGGTACGGTTGTTCTTCCCCATGGTACAGGCAAAAAGGTTCGTGTTTTGGTGTTCGCTAAGGGCGACAAAGCAGCAGAAGCTCAAGCAGCTGGCGCTGATTTCGTAGGCGATATGGACTTGGTTCAGAAAATTCAAACTGAAAACTGGTTTGATTTTGACGTCTGCGTTGCTACACCTGACATGATGGGTACCATCGGACGTATCGCACGTTTACTCGGTCCTAAAGGTCTTATGCCTAACCCTAAATCTGGCACAGTGACCATGGACGTTACCAAAGCCATCAACGAAATCAAGGCTGGTAAAGTTGAATATCGTGTAGACAAAACAGCTATTGCTCACTGCCCCATCGGGAAAGTTTCCTTTGATGCAGATAAGCTCGCTGCAAACATGAAGGTTCTTATGGAAGCAATCATTAAGGCAAAGCCCTCAAGTGCCAAAGGTACTTATGTGCGTTCCCTTTACATGAGCTCCACCATGGGTCCCTCCATTCGTATCAATGCGATGAAGTTCT
>CAYTPJ010000233.1:0-2503 GCA_964439755.1 uncultured Oscillospiraceae bacterium | reverse complement strand
CCAAAGGGTGTTATATGTTGTGATAACATCTTGAATATCTTTAAAATATTCGCAAGTGCTGATCACTTCGTCAGAAGGATTCATGGTGGTATTGCTTGTGTAAACTTCTCCCATTAACTCGATTGCGCCAGTGTTGGGGGAGGAATACCAAATTTCCTCACAGTTGAGCTTGGCAATTTCGGGACGGCACATAAAGTCAATGAAAAGTTCGGCGTATTCAGGGTTTTTGGAGGTTTTAGCAACTACAAAGGGGTCTACCCAAATGTTAGAGCCTTCCTTGGGAACAGCATATGCAAGCTTGTCATTCAGGTCGATTGCATATTGCGCATCGCCCGACCACATGAGTCCGAAAGCAGCTTCTTCCATAACCATTTTGTCTTTGGTTTCATCTACTTGATAGGCTTTTACAATGCCATTTTTCTTTTGTTCAATGAGCAACTGTGTGGCTTTTGCAATTTCAGCAGGGTTTCTTGTGTTCATGGAGTAGCCCAAGTATTTGAGGGCAATGCCCATGGAATCACGGATGGAATCGAGCATAAATACTTGACCGGCGTTTTCTTTATCAAACAACACACTCCATGAGTCCACAGGTGTTTTGACCATTTCGGTATTGTACAAAATACCCACGGTACCCCACATGTATGGCACAGAGTATGCACTCTGTTCATCATAAGAGGGGTTTAAAAGAGAGGGCATGGTGTATTTTTTAGCGTTGGGCATGTTGTCAAAGTTAAGCTCTCTAATCAAGTCTTCTTTGATCATGCGTTCTACGCAGTAATCACTGGGTACAATAACATCAAAAGCGCCAGGGCTGTTTCTCACTTGAACGAGCATATCTTCATTTGTTGTAAAACACATGTAGTTTACCTTTAAATCCAAGTGTTCATATTCTTTTTCAAACAAATCGATGGCTTCCTGACTAATATAGTCTTCCCAGTTAAAGACATTGACAACGTTTGCGGCATGGGCTGATGTCATGGCAAAGACCAAGAGAAGGGCTACAAGGGGCAAGAGTAATTTTTTCATCAGAACAAAGTACCTCCATTATTTTATATTATCATTCGCAGTTCTGCGATTGACAACGAGTAAAAGAATGAGCAAAGCGACAAACATGAGTGCAGAGAGTGCATTCATGGTGGGCTTAATGCCTTTTCTTGCCTGGGAATAAATGAGCGTGGACAGATTTTGCACCAAGGGGCTAGTTGTAAAATAGCTGATGGTGAAATCATCCAGCGACATGGTGAAAGCGAGCATTGCGCCTGTGATAACGCCTGGCCTTATGGCAGGTAAAATCACTTTTCTAAGCGCATAAGTGGGGGTGGCGCCAAGGTCTAAAGCAGCTTCATAACTGTGTTTATTCATCTGTTTAAGTTTGGGAAGCACACTTAAAATAACATAGGGTGTATCAAATGTGATGTGAGCAAGCAACATGGTGAAATACCCTCTGTCAAATTTCATAAACAGATATAAAATCATGAGGGAAATACCTGTTACAATGTCGGGCATGGTCATGGGAATGTTGGTGAGCGTCATCATGAGGGAGTGGGGACGCTTTTTCATAGCGTGAATGCCAATTGCTGCCAATGTGCCCAATATGGTAGCAAATATTGCTGCTAAAAGAGCGATGGAAACGGTGACATACAAGGCGTTCATGATGGACTCATTTTGAAATAGCTCTACATACCATTTGAAGCTAAATCCTTCCCATTTTGCACGGCTTTTACCTGCGTTAAAGGACTGTACAATGAGCACCACGATAGGGATATAGAGGAAGAACAAGATAATGCCAATGTAAAAACGTTGAATAAACTTTTTCATATCGTTGTACCTCCTTCTCCTTCAGGGTCGACTTTTCTAAGTAGTCCAAGGCTCAATAAAATGAGCACCATCATAATCATAGAAAGGGCGCTACCCACATTCCAGTTGTCAGCAGTTAAAAATGTTCTTTCAATCAAGTCACCAAACATTTCTGTATTGCCACCACCCAACACACGGGGGATGAAGAAAGTGGTTACAGAGGGCATAAACACCATGGTAATGCCCGAAATGATGCCTGGTAGAGAAAGGGGCATGGTGACTTTTGAAAAGGTGCGCAGTCTGTTTGCGCCAAGGTCCATGGCTGCCTCAGAGTAACGCATGTCCATTTTGTTTAACACATTGTAAATGGGGAAAACCATAAAGGGCAAGTAGTTATAGACCATACCAAGGAGCACAGCTTGCGTGTTGTACATCAATTGTCGCCTGCCAAACCCTAAAAAGACTAAAATATTGTTGATTAAACCATTGTCTTCCAGCAAAGACATCCAAGCGATTGTTCTGAGCAAAAAGTTCATCCACATGGGAATGATGAAAAGAATAACAATGGTAGACCCCATTTTAAACTCTTTATCTGCCATAATGTATGCGGCAGGATATCCAAGGAGCAAGCAAATGACAGTACATAAAAATGCCATCCACAAGGAGTAAAGCAGTGTATCCACATTGACTGTGCCACGGCCAAACC
>CAYTPJ010000232.1:0-2511 GCA_964439755.1 uncultured Oscillospiraceae bacterium | reverse complement strand
AGGAGTTTTCAGGGCCACCCACAGCGGCTTCAGAGCCACCCGCAGTAGCGATGACATATGCTTGACCGAAATATTGGAAACTATTGATCACGCCCATAACAAGTTGGAACAAAATAACAGGCGTAATTGAAGGAATTGTGATGTTAAAGAATTTTTTTAACGTGCCGGCACCGTCAATTTCAGCTGCCTCATACAGCGTGCGAGGCACATCTTGGAGGGAAGCTAAGAATATGACCATGATATTGCCTGCACCCCACATGCCCATGATAACAAGCGAGGGCTTTGTCATGGTTGAATCAGATAGCCAGTTTGGACGTGGGAGCCCCAAAGAACCCAATATATTGTTTAACAAACCAAATTGAGGGTTTAAAATCCAAAGCCATACAAGAGAAGATGCAACAAGGGGAACAATGGAAGGTAAATAGCAAATGGTACGGAATAAGGAACGCCCTTTCATTTTGTTGTTTAAAAGGAGTGCAGTTAATAAGCCCATCAATAGGGTCAATGGCATGGATACAACAACCATATACAGTGTGTTTAAAACAGCTTTAAAAAACAACCTATCACGTGTAAATAGGCGAATATAATTGTCAAAACCTACCCATTTTGCCTTTTTAAAAATGCTGAAGTCCGTTAAACTATTGTATAAAGATTGACCGATGGGATAAGCAGTTAAAAAGATAAAACCGATAATCCACGGTGTTGCAAAAAACAATCCCCATAAAAAACTTTTTAACTTCTTCTTATTGATGCGTTTCTCTATGTGTTGCACGTTTGATGCCTCCCAAATTCTTGCCTTTTTTGTAAAGTAGGAGGGGCACAGGCCGAAATGACGAGTGCCCCTTGATTTTGATTAGAACAAATCTAATGCGTAGTCTTGAATTGTTTTGATTGCTTCATCAATCGTCTTTTTACCATTCACAACCAATTCTGCTTCGTCTTCAATAAGCTTACTGTATTCGTTGAAGTTATCAAACACGGGCAAGAAAGTGAGGTTGGGGGATTTTGCCATTTCTGAGAATGCATCAAAGTCAGCACGTTTTTTAAAATCTTCATTGCCGAGCAATTGAATGTTTGCAGGCAAATCGCCACCAGGAATCAAGAAGTCATAAGCACCTTCTGGGCCACAGATGAACTTCATGAATTCCCATGCACCATCAGGATTCTTGGCTGTGGAAGGAATGTAGAACATAGAAGAGGATGCAACAGCACGCCCTGCTTGATCTTCATGCCCTGTTAAATAGGGAACAGGAATCGCTTTATAGTTTACCTTTGATTCTAACATCTTAAGGTTTGCGCCCATCCAAGGTCCATCAACACGCATAGCTTGTGTACCGTTTACAAAGGGGTCAGAACCATCTAAGTATGCACCACCAGATTGGAAGCGAATGACGTTGTCCACGCCAAACTGCTTGCGATATTCCACCATGATTTCAAGCGCACGACGGAAACCTTCTGTATCGATGGTTTCTTTTGTGGAATCTTCATTGGTGTAGTTAGCACCAAAAGCATAAGCGAATGTAGACAGATAATACACCCATGGGAAGTCTGGGAAACCAAGTGTTTTCAATGTGCCATCTTCGTTCACTTCTGTTAATTTAATAGCAGCATTTAAGAGTTCAGCATCTGTTTTAGGCAATTCCAGACCAGCTTTTTCAAACATATCTGTGTTGCAGAAAAGCATCATCAAGTTGATATTGATGGGCAATGCATACTGAACACCCTGATACTTACAGATGTCTAAGGTAACTGGTACAAACTGAGACATGTCGTAACCATCACGCTTAATGTAATCATCTAAGGGAACCATGATGCCTTGAGCAGCGTAGGAAGCAACAGCAGAGCTAAAGCTATCCGTAATGTCTGGGCCTTCGCCACTTGCGATGGCGACTTTGATTTTCTGTTCATCAGGAACACTTAAGGATTCAACGAAGTACTTATCCTGAATGCTGTTAAAATGGTCAACAGCAGCCTGCATAGAGATTTCGTTTGTGCCTGTCCACAAGTGCCAAATGGTGACTTTTTCTCTTGTGTCTTCAGCGAATGCAAAGCCACACAAGGAGAGTAACATGGTGAGAACCAACAGGGTCGAGATAACCTTTTTCATAGTACAACCTCCGTTACAATGTTTTTTTAGGCATATAACGCTCAAACTTATACATGCCCTTTTCATAAAATAGAATATCACTGAATGTTGAAAATGTATTTGTTATTTTTAACATCCGTGTTGTTTAAAAACAACAACTTTATATCTTCAATACTAAAAACTTCACATCAAACAAAAAGTGTGGTGTATTTTTTTCCTAAACATATATAGTATTTATCAAATCAAAAAACAAATCAAAAACATTAGAAACAGCAATGTTAAAAATCGTAAATGTTTTTTGATATTTTCTTTGCTGACAATTAAATGATCCACCAACTCATCTTCGTGTTCATACATCGTGTTATGAAAAGATTGAACAAACGTTTCTTGCGTTCACCGAAATGCTCTGTTCACATAGATTATAA
>CAYTPJ010000231.1:0-2525 GCA_964439755.1 uncultured Oscillospiraceae bacterium | reverse complement strand
GAAGGACATTTGAAATGGATGATTTAAAAGACAATGTGCATTTGCTTGTGACTGGTGTGGGCTTTTATGAGCTGTACATCAATGGCAAACGCATCACCAAAGGGGCGCTTGCCCCCTACATCAGTGCGCCCAAAGACATTGTGTATTACGACCAATACAACGTGACGGACGTGCTTCAAAAAGGGAAAAATGTGATTGCCGTATTTTTGGGCAATGGCTTTCAAAACAACCCAGGGGGCTATGTGTGGGACTTTGACAAGGCAGTATACCGAGGCGCACCACGCTTTGCACTCTCTTTAAATGTGCAAGAAAAAGGCAAAGAAAATTGCCTGCTCACAAGCGATACGCAGTTCAAATGCGCTTTTTCTCCCCTTTTGTTTGACGATTACAGAATAGGCGAAATATACGATGCGAATCAGGAAATAGACAACTGGAACAAAGTGGATTTTGATGACTGTGCATGGCAAAACGCTGTGCGTGTGGATGCCCCCACAGGAGAAAAAAGGCTGTGCGAAGCAGACCCTATCGTGATTGAAAAAACGCTTTTCCCCCTTTCCATTACCCCTTGTAAAGAGGGCTATATATATGATTTTGGCGAAAACAATGCTGGCGTGTGCACATTAAAAATAAGGGGCACAAAGGGGCAAAAAATCACTTTGTATCATGGTGAACACCTGATAAAAGGCGAATTAGACAGGAAAAACCTCACGTGTGACAGAACGCAGGAACATCAAAAAGACGTGTATATTTGCCACGGAAAAGGAACTGAAACGTACACACCCACCTTTACATACCACGGTTTTCAATATGTGTATGTACAGGGCATTTTAAAAGAGCAAGCCACAAAGGAGTTGCTCACATATCATGTGATGCACTCTGATTTAAAGGAAAGAGGCGCTTTTACTTGTTCCAATGAAATCATCAACAAATTGCAAGAAATGACACGGCGCTCCACCCTCTCTAACTTCTATTATTTCCCCACCGACTGCCCACAACGTGAAAAAAATGGGTGGACAGCAGATGCAGCCCTTTCAGCAGAGCACACGCTTCTCAATTTAGCACCCGAAAAAAGCTACAAAACGTGGCTTCAAAACATAAGAAAAGCGCAGAAAGAAAATGGCATGCTCCCTGGCATTGTGCCCACAGGTGGGTGGGGATATCATTGGGGCAATGGCCCTGCTTGGGACAGTGTGCTCACCTATTTGCCCTACTTTACGTATATATATCGAAAAGATACAGACATTTTAAAAGAAAATGCGCCCTCTATTTTGCGCTATTTGGAGTACCTGACGACCATTGTGGAAAAAGACGGCTTAATCCACATCGGGTTGGGCGATTGGTGCCAAACAAACAGAGCCTCTAACGACTACAAATCCCCGCCCGAGTTTACCAACACAGTGATGTCTATGGACATTGCAAAAAAAGCCTCCTTCATATTCGATGTATTGCATCAACCTTTATCCAAAGCCTTTGCAGATGCCTTGTATGCCCAATTGAGGCAAAAAGCACGTGAAAAATTGATTGACACAAACACTTGCTTGGCGCTGGGCAACTGCCAAACCTCCCAAGCAATGGCGATTTTTTACAATGTGTTTGAAACAAATGAAAAGCAAAAAGCCTTTGAACACTTGCGTAACATGGTCATTCAAAATAATTATAAAATGGATGTGGGTGTGTTGGGCGCTCGCTGTTTGTTCCACGTGTTGTCAGACTTTTCATGCACAGACTTGGCTTTTAAAGTGATTACACAGCAGGAATTTCCTTCCTATGGGCACTGGGTCCAATTAGGCGCTACCACATTGTACGAGGATTTTAGGCAAGAGGACGACACTGTCAATTCCTTAAACCACCATTTCTGGGGAGATATCAGCCACTGGTTCTTTAGGCACTTAGCAGGCATTGATTACAATGCACACAGGGTAGTTCCCCTCCTCCTCACCCCCAAATTTATAGATGCGCTCGACAGCGTTTCCTGCTATCATATCACAGAACAAGGCAAAATTGCAGTGGACTATAAAAAGGAAAAGGAGCATATTGTATTGTCTGTGAACATTCCGTCGTGCATAACAGGGTGCGTTCAATTGCCACTTGGCTATGTGTTTGACAATGGAAAGTCTGTGAAAAAAGCTGTAACAGGCACCTACACAATCAAAAAAGGATAACATATGCAAAATATTCAAGTAAAAATCACAGCCATCCGCCAAACAGTGTATACCGATTTAATTGCAAAATATGAAAACCCCATAGAGCACGCTTGCGATATAAAAATTGGGCAAGTGTTTATTGTGCGCAGTTTAGACAAACCCAAGGGGCTGTGCGACAGCGCATGGGCAACGCTCTGCCCCTTTGTGCACGCCCTTTTAGAGGGAAAGGGCAACTTCTTTGATGGATGGATGAAAAACCCTAAATCTGCCCTGCTCTCTTGCAACGATGGCTTTCGCCCTGTGAGCTTTTATATAGAAGCAATCTACGAAAAAGAACAGAAGTAAGTGCGCACACACTGTATTTTTATTCATTTTACTGTA
>CAYTPJ010000230.1:0-2566 GCA_964439755.1 uncultured Oscillospiraceae bacterium | reverse complement strand
ACGGATTTTATCTGTATTTTTGGAAAAATGCAACAAAGTACAAAGTTGTATCGTTATATTGTAAATGGACGAATTTTCCAAGCGATACAGAAACAATGAAAATGTGGTCTACACAATCAAAACGCAAGGAAAAAGCAAAACAAAGGGTATGAAGGAGGAAAAAATCATGAAAAAGTTACTTGCAATGCTAATGTGTCTATTATGTATCCATATATCAGCCAATGCTGAAAAGGTTACGTTACGTGTTTTGAGCGATTATAAAGCGTCCTGGGAATTTGAATTTGAACAGCAAAACCCTGACATTGCTGTTCGGCATTATGATTTGCCTGTTGATGCGCAAGCGTATCAAACGCTTTTAATGACGAATAACGAATATGATTTGTATGAAATTGCGATAGGTCCTGTTTATAGAGCACTTCGAGATAAAGGGTTTATTTCGGAAATTCAGAGTGAAGTTGTTCAAAATTTCATGCATTCAACGTATCCATATATCCATGATACGTTGACTTTGGAGGGGAAGGTTTATGCAGTTCCATGCCCTCAAGAAGAACAGATGACAGAAAATGTTACATTGGGAATGTGGGCGTATGATGGGGCAGCATGGAACGCAGAATGCGCTCAAGAGGCACCTGCTCTAACATATTCTGATTTGCTTTCACGCTCGATAGAATGGCAAGAAAATAAATCGGATAGTGATTATCTATTTTGCTCTGCTTCTCCGGGCGAAGATGGGTTGGGTACTCATATATTGATTGCCTATGTGGCACAATATGAATCCAAAGAAGAACCATTGTCTTTTGATACAGATATTTTCCGTGAGGTGATGGCACTGCTTAAAATATACAATGAGCAATACGATGCTGAAGATGAACGCCCTGCGCTCATTATGCCCTATTCGGGTAATTTGATTGAAAATAGTGCGTGTGGGTACACATGGATGAATCCTCCTACTTTTTTCAAAAGTGATGCGCCATTTATCCAAGCCCACACATGGGTGTACGCAATCAATAGCAATTCCAAGCATAAGAAGGAAGCATTGAGATATTTGGAAACTGCTTTGGAAAAGCAGAATGAAATTTCCTTATTTATGATGAATCCCCAGCATACAAAGGAAATAAAGGAGGGGAAAAACATTCTTGTTACAAACCAAACAGCGAATATGGCGAAAGACGTATTGCAAAAAGTTTCTGTGAATTTGTATTCAAATTTCCTTGGAGGAGACCATTATTTTGCAATGATGGATTATGTTCAGCAATATCTTTCGGGCAGGTTAGATATAGACCGTTTAATAGATAAATTAGATGCACGTGCATCTCTCGTATTTTTGGAAAACTAAAAAGAAGATTTAAAGTAAAGGGTGTGAAGGAGGGAAAAATCATGAAAATGCGCATAGGGTGCATTGCACTCATTCTCTGCTTGTTGGTTGCTACGTCAGGACAAGCAACAGAGGGGTCAAGCAAGTATTGTTCTATAATGGACATCCAAAAAGAGGCAAGCACTGGGTGGAAACAAACATACACAGTGAAAGACAAAGAAATAACAATAGATGTGCATATAAATGTTCCAGAAGTTGATAAATTTCCAATTTATGTCACAGAGTTACAATCTATAACAGCAGAAGAAGAAAGTGGATACACGTATTTTCATTGTAAAAAGGGAGCCATTTATATTGATGAAGACAATGGGAAATTGTATACAAATGGCGCTCACACATACATGGAAAATGGGCAAGCAGAGAATTGTATAACACCTCCTGACCAAGTGGCGCCCATTTTTTCTAAGATTTTAGAAAAAAACAGTTTAGTCCCTATTGTGGTTGTGGGTCAGGTTGCCGAAAGCCGTGCTTATGAATACAAACCCATTGACGATGAGGGGCAAATAATTGGCGTGAAAGACCCTGACATAGAATATTCGGATATTGATTTTTCCAAGGAATTGTCGAAACAAGGATATTATTATGTCCTTGCACATCAATCGCTCCAAGGTATTCCTGTATTTCATAGTGAATACTTTAATCTGGATATACCAAATGCTCGAAACATGCCATTTGTGCGTATATTTGCTCTCCTGTATGACGAACAAAACTATTCTTTTGAGGTGACAGGGTGGATGAAAATTGTAGATACATATGAGCAAGATATCCCTTTGCTCCCCCTCTCTCAAATAAAAAAAATACTGGAACAGCATATTTCAGCTGGCGAAATTTTAGAAATCTACCGTATGTCGTTAGGAGTAATGCCCTACTATTTGTCAGATGGGCAGGAGGGGGATCCATATGTAATGATACCTGTTTGGGAAATACATCATAATTATGGTTTTACAGATAATCGGTCAGGACATCAGTATTATGTGCGAAATATTGCAGGTGAACCCTTGAGAATTAACGCACAAACAGGCGAGGTGTTAGACCGAGAGGAGGCAGATGACGACAAGCGCACACTTGCTCCGAGCATACTCACATGGGAACAGTTGCAGGAACAATGAGAGTAGAAATGAAATGCTATGTAGCCTAAAAAAGCAAAACAAAGGGTATGAAGGAGAAAAAATCATGAAACATTGTTTATTA
>CAYTPJ010000229.1:0-2774 GCA_964439755.1 uncultured Oscillospiraceae bacterium | reverse complement strand
CCTATATTTCTTGTTTTCCAAACAAAATCCGTTTCAACATCCTTTTTAACAACTCGGATTGTTGTTGTTTCATTGTGAAAAAATAGACATTTTTCTCCATCAAACAACAATATAATAAGTTGTGTTTTTTAACACATTTTTCCTTAAAACAATTGTTTTTTTGTCAAAAAGAGCGAAATACTTTTCATCTATTGTCTTTTATTTATACGCATGATATAATGAAAAAAACCACATTTTGTGGAAAAAAGGAGATTTCATTATGAAAAAGTTCTTTGATGAGTTCAAGAAGTTTGCCCTCCGTGGCAACGTCATGGACATGGCAGTCGGTGTTGTCGTTGGTGGTGCTTTCAGCAAAATCGTGACTTCTTTGGTCAACGATGTCATTATGCCCCTTGTTTCCCTGTTGACAGGTGCAGTGCACGTTTCCGAGCTGTTCCTCCCCTTGACGGGTGATTTTACCACCCCTTACAACACCGTTCAAGCCGCAAAAGATGCAGGTGTCGCTACATTAAACTACGGTGCTTTCTTGCAAACCGTGCTTGATTTCTTCCTCATTGCACTCAGCATTTTCCTTGTGATCAAGGCAATCAACAAGGTGCACTTCAAAAAAGCTGAAGCACCTGCTGCGCCTAAGCCCACATGTCCCTTCTGCTTAGAAGAAGTGAAAGAGGGCGCAACACGCTGTGGCCATTGTGGCAGTGAATTGCCCAAGAAAACTGCGTAATTCACGCACATTTTTAAGTACAACCCAACATAAAAATAAGCTTTAAAAAGCCTGTACATCAAAAGTGCACATGGCTTTTTTTTATGACATTATCTATTGACAAAAAACAACATCAGCCATTATAATAGATCTATCAAAGGAAAAGAAATTGTGCCCTACATTTTTTAAAAGCACTTTTTTTCTTCTCTCACACAACAAAAGGAGGTTCTTATGGTATTAAAATCAAGGCAGGAAATGAAATTAGAAGCACGGTATTTAATCAATCAAAACAGAAGCACAGCTGTGCTTGCATACCTCATCATATTGCTTTTAACAGGGGGTGTGTCTGCACTCACTGTATCTTTGGGTTTTTACTTTTTGGTGCCCATATTCATCATTGCACTCAAAGGATTTTTCACTCGTTTTTACCTCTCTACACCCTTAACCGTAAGCAATTTGTTCGATGGTATTTTTGACAATTATTTGAGGAAATTAGGCGCTTTTTGGCTTCAAACGCTGTATGTGTTTCTGTGGTCCTTACTCTTTTTTGTACCTGGCGTTATCAAAGCATACGCCTATCTTATGACCCCTTACATCCTCTCTGCACACCCCAATGTAAGTGCCCCAAATGCCCTCCTCCTCTCTGACCGTATCACACGAGGGTACAAGGCAGATTTGTTCATTACTTCGTTCTCTTTTATCTTGTGGGATATGCTCTCCGTATGCACATTTGGCATCCTTGAAATACTGCATGTAGGTCCTTATAGAGAAACCACTTTTGCTGCCATCTATGTACAGCTTGAAAAACAAGCCCTGGAAAACGGTACAATTACACAGGATATGCTCAACGGTGACAACGTATATTGAACTCCAAAATAAAAAAAACGCCTGTAACCGTTGATATATAAGGACTGTCACCGTTTTTCGTTTTCAAAGTGTCAAACTTAGAATTAAATTTTGATCATTTTTCAAAATTTTCTTTAAAAAAAGCTATTTTTCACTTGACAACACGCTTAGAATTTGGTAAAATATCATGTGCATCAATAGACTCAGCCCCGGGACTATTGTTCGCCGCCTAACGTGCGACCATCACGAAAGGCACTAATGATATTCACTGATAAAGTAGGAGGAAGCTCACTTGAAAACCTTTATGGCAAATGCTCAAAACGTAGAGCGTAAGTGGTATGTCGTTGATGCAGACGGCATGGTGCTCGGACGTCTTGCTAGTCAGGTTGCAAACATCCTGCGCGGCAAGAACAAGCCCACATATACACCCCATGTAGATACGGGCGATCACGTAATCATCATCAATGCTGACAAAGTTATTCTCACAGGCAAAAAGCTTGAACAAAAATATTACTATCATCACTCCGGTTATGTAGGTGGTTTGAAAGCAACCAAGTATCGCGTACTGATGAACACAAAGCCTGAATTCGCTGTTCGTCATGCGATCGAAGGCATGTTGCCCAACGGTCCTTTAGGCCACAAAATGGCAACCAAACTTCGCATTTACAGAGGCGCTGAACATGACCAAGCTGCTCAGAAGCCAGAAAAGCTCGAACTCATCAAATAAGTAATCAGAACCGGAAGGAGAACATTTAAGTTATGGCACGTACCGAATTTAACGCAGTTGGTCGTCGCAAGTGTGCTATTGCTCGCGTGCGCCTTGTTCCCGGTAACGGAAACATCGTAATCAACAAGCGTGATATTGATAATTACTTTGGTCTTGAAACTCTCAAGATGACAGTTCGCCAACCCCTCACTTTGACCAACGTTCAAGATTTTGACGTTTTGGTAAACGTAAACGGTGGCGGTCTTACAGGTCAGAGCGGCGCAATCCGTCATGGCATCAGCCGTGCACTTTGCAAAGTCAACCCTGAACTTCGTGCTTCCTTGAAGAAAGCAGGCTTCTTAACACGTGATCCTCGTATGAAGGAACGTAAGAAGTACGGCTTAAAGGGCGCTCGTCGTGCTCCCCAGTTCAGCAAACGTTAATCGTTTGTCTGGTCTGTACATCGTATTTCAAATCCATCGCTTTTGGCGGTGGATTTTTTTGTATACAAAAACACCC
>CAYTPJ010000228.1:0-2830 GCA_964439755.1 uncultured Oscillospiraceae bacterium | reverse complement strand
ACACAATATTTTCAAGATTGTTTAGAGGATGGTTCATTTTCAGGCTATGGCGATGATTATTTGCAAGCCCTTGCTCAATACAACAACTGGACGTATGAGTATGTAACGGGGTACACTTCAACAGAATGTTTAGAGCTACTTAAAAATGGTGAAATAGACATGATGGGTGTATTTAAAAAAACAACAGAACGCATGCAATTTTACGATTATCCCGACCTTTCTTCTGCCACCACTTACTCAGTGATTTTAACAAAAAAAGAAAATACGAAATATGCATTTGAAGACTTTGATTCTTTCCAAAACATGAAAATCGGATTAAGAAAAGGTTACATTAGAAACAACGATTTATATGTTTATGCAAGTCAAAACAATTTTTCCTTTAAAAATATTGAATATGAAACAAATGAAGCGCTTTATCATGCACTTAAAACGAACGAAATAGATGCGATGTTTATAGGCAGTTTTCAAATCACCCCCGAACTTAGAGTGCTCGCAAGATTTTCGCCTGACGAAAGCTATTATCTCGTTAAAAAAGGAAATCACAAGTTGCTTTCACAACTCAATTATGCACTGCATCAACTGGCTCACTCTGCACCCAATTTAGAAGATAATTTATATGATAAATACTTTGACTTTTCTCGTGGTCAACCCCCTGCCTTTACCAAAAAAGAAAAAGAGTATATCCAAAACCACCCTACATTACGTGTGTTGTTTGATACGCACTGAGGGCCTTATGAATATCTAAACACAGAATATAAAGCAGACGGTATTTCCATCGATCTCCTCAAAGAAATTTCAAAATCTATTGGAATTGACTTAACATTTATACCTTGCGATACAATAATAGGTGTATCTACCATGATGGAGAAGTACGACACTCAAATTTTCTCCAGTTTAAGCAATGATTTTCGCTGGGCAAACGAACGAAATGTATACCTTTCCTCCCCTTTTTTGAGCACAGATATTGTTGTGGCATACAAAAAAGACGTTGCTCTTTCTCCACGCTATGCGCTCCCTCAAGGGTATTATATCAGCGATGTCATCCGAAAACAATTTTTAAATGATGTAACCATTGAATATTTCAAAAACCCTATTGACTGTATGGAAGCTGTACATGCAGGAGAAGCTGACTATACGCTGTTGACCGCCTATGAAATGGAATATTTTTTAAAAACGCCCAAATATCACACCCTCAGTTATCGTACAATGCAAGTGCCTGACTTTGAAATATCTATTGGAACGCACAAGAGCGAAGGCGAGGTATTACACTCTATTATTGAAAAAGGGCTTAACAGTTTATCACCATATAAAATTCAAGAAATCATTCGCTCACACATTACAGCTCCTCATAAAGACAGTTTGCTCGCTCTCCTTTATGGTAATCCATTGGAATTTTGGCTCTTACTCAGTGTTGTCGTGCTTTTTATCAGTGCTTGTATTATTTTATCTGTGTTATACATGACCAAGAAAAAACAGAGCAGAATTTTAAAGGAAGCTTCAGAAGCAAAATCCATGTTTATTTCTCGTGTAAGCCATGACATGCGCACACCCATGAATGGCATTTTAGGCATTGCTGAGTTATCTGCCGACAAAAACAACGTCCAAGAACTGAAAGATGATATTGAACAAATAAAAACATCAGGTGAATTTCTCTTAAACCTCATCAACGATACATTAGACATCAGTCGCATCGAAAATGGAAAGCTCATTTTACATGAAATCATTTGCAGTGAGGAAAGCATTTTCCGTTCTATTCTGCAAATTGTACGCCCACGTATTGATGAAAATGACATCGAATTTGAAGTGTCCAAAGCAAACTTTAAATGGCATACTGTGCTCACAGACAAACAGCGTCTGCAACAAATATTCATCAATCTTTTAACGAATGCCATCAAGTTTACACCAAAGAGAGGCAAAGTTTCCTTCATCATGGAAACATTGTGGGAAAATGAACAGTTTGTTCGCAATCGTTTCATTATTAAAGACAATGGTATTGGTATGAGTGAAGACTTTCAAGCACATTTGTTTGAAGCGTTTAGTCAAGAAAACAAAATCAACACAGACAGAGAAGGGGGCACAGGCTTAGGGCTGTCTATTGTTAAATCAATTGTTGAACTCATGCAAGGAACACTCGAAATTAAAAGCAAAGAAAATGTGGGCACATCTGTTATTATAACGCTTACATTAAAGATCGCAAAGGAAGAAGAAAAAAGGATAGAGATTTCTCCACTTGACCTTTCTCTCTTAAATCATAAACACATTCTTTTGTTTGAAGACAATGATTTGAATGCAAGAATCATCAGCAAGCTGTTATATAATGTTGGCATTGAGGTGATCAGGGTACAAAATGGCGCAGAAGGTGTGGACCTTTTCAAAGCCTCTCCTATAAAATCCTTTGATTTGGTGCTCATGGACATTAGAATGCCTATTATGGATGGTTACGAAGCCACCAAAATCATTCGTATTTTTGAAAAAGAAAACAATATGTACACACCCATTGTTGCCCTGTCTGCAAATGCTTTGAAAGAGGACGTAGAAAAATCCAAAAAATGTGGCATGGATGAACACTTATCCAAACCCATTCATGTGCCTTCCTTGAGAGTAGACAGTCGCACCTTTTAAAAACAACTCCATAGGTGTGCTCCTTTCGTAAAAAGAGTGGTTCACTCAAGAAACTATTGTGCCAAAAAATTTGCTTTTTGTCAAGTGTTTTTTGAAAATTTTCATGCTTTTTTCACTCATTTTAAAAACATTGCTTTTTTGTGCTTTTTTTGATATAATCCCGAGTTTGACACATAAAACAGTTAAAAACATGCGCAAAGCCTTATTA
>CAYTPJ010000227.1:0-2872 GCA_964439755.1 uncultured Oscillospiraceae bacterium | reverse complement strand
GTTACAGCGCTCATTATCGGCACATCCAAACGCTGGGTACATTATGGAGAGGAGTAAATAAAAATGCAACAGACGAATGTAAACACAAACAGAAAAAAACATATACCAGTAAAAAAACGCATAGGACGCATTGCATTATACACAATTATGCTCATTGTGTCGGCAATCTTTCTTTTGCCTTTCATATGGATGGTTTCCACATCGTTAAAAACGCCTTTACAAGTATTTGTAAATCCACCAGAGTGGATTCCAAATCCTTTTCAATTTAACAACTATGTAGATGCTGTTCAGCGTATTGATTATCTAAGATATACGTTAAACACATTGTTCATTGCCGTTCTTTCCGTTGTTGGTTCAATTATGTCTGCTTCCATGGTGGCATATTCTGTATCCAAAATCAAATGGGCACTTTCTAAACCTATTTTCGGTATTGTTCTTGGAACGATGATGATCCCTTATCAGGTGACCATGATTCCCATGTACATTATTTGGAGGAATTTGGGATTGATGGGATCTTTTTGGCCTCTCATTATTCCGAGCTTTTTGGGTGGTTCTTACTATATTTTCTTGCTTCGTCAATTTTATATGACAATTCCCAACTCTTTAATGGAAGCTGCCACAATAGATGGCGCAAACGAAGGAAGAATTTATTTGTCCGTCATGCTACCTCTTGTCCGTCCTGCACTTACGAGTGTTGGTGTGTTCACCTTCTTAGCCTCTTGGTCAGATTTTTTAGGCCCTTTGCTGTACATCAATAAAAAGGAGCAATTCACACTTTCTTTGGGATTATATAGTTACGTATCTGAACATTTTGTTGAATGGCACCTTTTGATGGCTGCGTCTGTCATTTTTGTTGTACCTATTGTAATTTTATTTTTCTTTGCACAAAAACAATTTATAGAAGGTATTACAGTAACGGGAATGAAAGGGTAAACAACATGATTAACCGTGCACGTTTTCGTTTTGAAACATTATACAGAACACAACATTTTGAATTTGGATCTTACCTATTATTTCAGGTAGGCGATTTGAGCTGTGAACCTGGGTATGTAGTAGAAACACATGAACAAATCGTGTATGAAATATCCTATGTTGTATCCGGCAAAGGCATTTTTATTGTTAATGGTCAACGGTATCCAGTGAAACGAGGGACGGTGTTCATCAATACAATAGGAGATATTCATACCATAGAATCTGCTATGGATGACCCGCTTCGATTTATGTACATTGGCTTTGATTTTAGAGGGGATACTCATAGCAACCAAACATTGTGTATGCTTTCGGATTTTTACAAAAAGCCTGTTTGTAGAATTCGTGATGATTTATTTGATGTACAGGAAGGATTTATTACGCTCTTGTCCGAATTTATGGCGAAAGATGAATTAACAGATTCTCTAAAAGAATGTTATATTCACTCTTTGTTGTGCCAGGTATATCGTCTTATGACACCCAAAATGCACCAAAGTTATCAGCTCAAAGCTGGTGACCGTACCGATTGTAGTGCTTTGGTGTATGATATTGCACATTATATGGATGAAAATATTGGAACTATTACTAATTTGCGTATTTTGTGCGATGTTTTTGGATACAGTTATACATATCTCGCTTCTACGTTTTCAAGTATCATGAAACAAAGTTTGAGCAAGTATATGAATAAACGGAAATTTGAAAAAGCATGTGATTATCTTGCGAAAGGTATCAGCGTTACGGACACAGCTCAATTGCTTGGCTATCAAACTATTCATGCCTTTTCACATGCTTTTAAACAACATACAGGCATAAATCCGAGTACATATCAAAGCAATGTGAGTATAAACACAGACAAGGAAAATGAAATAATTAAAGGAGAGGCACACAGTGAATAAAATAAAGCAAATATCTGGCACATGGTACTCATTTTATTGGAATGATTTACGGCATCATTATTGGAACGATGCCTGTGTACGGTTTACAGAGGCACAATGGAAACAACAAATAGAAGATTTGTATAAAATGGGTATCAGGGATATAATTATCTTTAATGTAATGATTGATGATGTTGCTGTATATCCTTCAAAATTCAAAAAGATGTATCCATTTGTTTGTTCTAACCCATTAGAAGCAGTTATGCAACAAGCAGATGAATTGGATATGCGAATTTATATGACAAACGACTACGTAAATGGTGACGATTTTAATGACGTCATGAGTAAAGAATGCATCTATATGCGCAATCAAGTCATAGAAGAGCTTGTTGCGCTGTATGGTCATCACAAGAGCTTTTATGGTTGGTATTGGGCATTTGAAGCATGTATATCTCCTTATTACACAGAGCGTTTTATTCAATATGTGAATGAAAATTCTAAAACTGCACGCTCTTTGATGCCTCATTCCACCATTCTCACTGCACCATATGGAACGAAAAACGCTGTGTGCGATGTGCACTACCTGCATCAGCTTGAAAAAATGGATGTCGATATCATTGCATATCAAGATACTGTGGGGTGTTATCAGCT
The DNA here is from genome assembly GCA_964439755.1 of uncultured Oscillospiraceae bacterium. GTDB lineage: Bacteria > Bacillota > Clostridia > Christensenellales > Aristaeellaceae > CAYTPJ01. The sequence continues at coordinate 377 of CAYTPJ010000227.1, read as the reverse complement.
GGATATTGACGGAAGCAAACGTGCGTTTGAAATATTGAGAAAGGCGCATGATAAAGTGCCCCAGCGCAAGTTGTATGCGGATGTGGAAACTTTTGCTTGGGAGGGACCAGATAATAGAAAAGAAACGCCGTTAATTCCTGCACCTATCCATAGATTGACTGCTCAATTAGAAGCCGTATCTCCTTTTGTAGATCAAATTTACGCTTTTATTGTTCAGGGGCTTATGACAGATGAAAATAGCATTGCCTATACAAATTATAAAGCAGGTGCACAGTATTATAATGAATATATGCATTTTCTAAATAGTCTAAAAATGAATTTATAATGCGTGATTATGTGCTTTTGAGAGGAATTTACGAAGTATGTTTTCTGTTGAG
>CAYTPJ010000226.1:0-2888 GCA_964439755.1 uncultured Oscillospiraceae bacterium | reverse complement strand
TGGAGTGTTAACGCACAAACAGGAGAAATTTATGACCATGTATTAGATAAAAGACGAGACCGTCAACATATGAAGTCTGTTATTTTATGGGAGGATGTGCAATGAAACAGGATTTTAAGAGCCTTTTTCATTCTAAGCAGTTGTATGTGGGTATTTTCGCTTTCTTCATGTGTTTACTTTTAACCACGCTACCTATGTTTTTAGAAAGGTGCGCACAAGGAGATAAAGAATATATGTCTGCCATGGATTTAACTTTTGTTCCAATATTCTTTGGGGGAACAATACTTGTGTTACCTTTTTGTGCTTCTTTAGGCTCAGCACATATGCAAGTGGATGAAATACGCTCGAATTTTATTTCTTATCGCTGCTTGAGAAGTGGCTTTAAAAAATATGTTTTTGAAAAAATAAACATCGCTTTTTTTTCAGGTGCGTTGATTTTATTCGTGGCAGGGCTTATGCACGTTGTTTTATGCCATCTATTAGGGGGTGTATATGACCCTGAGAATCGACCTTATATAGAAGTAAGCTTTGCAGAAGGAACGTGCTATGATGTGCTTACAAAATCCCAATATGGGTATAGAGCATATTTGCATCTACTGATAGGATTTATGATTACAGGAGGTGTGTTGAGTGTATTTTCATTAACTTTTTCAGCTTTTTTCCCTGACACAGTTCTTGTGCTCTCTTTGTCTGTCGTTTTATACTACGTGTTGAAAAACGATTTTACGCACATCATGTTTGGCTTTTCTTTGCCGGATATTGCAGCATTATATAACGATGGTACGACCTTCCAATTGTATGCGAAAACTCTTTTTCAATACGGATTTATGCTGTGTATTTCTATATTTTTGTATTGTTATAAAATGAAAAGGAGGATTATACATGCCGAATAAAAAACGTGCTTTGACTTCTTTACATTCTGTATTGGCAACGAATTTTGAAGGGCTATTTTATTCCAAAAGAACGTGGGTGATGTTGCTGAGCATTGCTTTGATTGCTTTTAAAGAAACGCATAAAAATCTGACGGCGCTTGTGTTTGAAGGGCAAAAAATATATTTATCAGAGAGTGTTTTTGTTATGGCATCCTTTGGATTTAACATACTATTGAGCACAATGGTGTTCCTTGTCATGTTGAGTGAAATTCCGAGAAAAATAGCCTTTCAGAATTATATACTCATGAGAACATCAAAGGGAAAATGGCTCTTATCGCACATCGTGTATTGTTTGTTGCTTGTCGTTTTGTACATGAGCATTTTAATAATTTGTACATTTCTTTTTTCAATACAACATACGTCTGTCGGCTCTGGTTTTAGTCCAATACTCAAGGGTGAAACGATGAAAAACTTTATAGGGATAGCAGATATAAGCAAATATACACTTTTTTCGGCTACGTGTAAAGCGTTATTGCCTGTCTTTTTGTTTTGGTTTACGCTCTCTCTTTCTTTGCTCTTGTGTTGCTTGACAAATCATTTTCAATTAGGTATGGTCGTGTTTTCAGTGCTCTTTTTTTTAGATGCGATCGCCGTACAATCAGAGGCTTTCTTTTCACTCATGGAAATGACAACGTTGATCGGAATAGGCGAATACAGATATTTTAATGTTGTTCTTGAGTACATTTTGATAGATGTTTTTCTAATAATCGTTATGTATGTATACGTGAAAAGGAAAGACATTTATATGCAAGGTCAATAAGAATAAGGAGGAAAGATATGATTAAAATTCAAAATTTGTATAAAAAATACAATCAAAACGTGATTATAAAGGACCTTACAGTGCATTTTGAAAAAGAAAAAATATACGGGCTTGTAGGTCCGAATGGATGTGGCAAAACAACGCTCATGCGCTGTATTTGTGGGTTTACACGCCCTACGAGTGGCACAGTTGAAGTGATGGGCAAAGCAATCGGCAAGGATTGCGATTTTGCACCCTCCACAGGCATCATTATAGAAAGCCCAGGGTTTTTGCCACATTATAGCGCAAAAAGAAATCTTGAAATATTGGCAGGCATATCGGGGAAAGTGGAGGAAAAGCGCATAGATGAAGTGATCCGCTTGGTGGGGCTTGATGAAAAGGACAAAAAGCCTGTGGGCAAGTATTCCTTGGGTATGCGCCAACGCTTGGGCATTGCGCAAGCGATCATGGAAAACCCACAAATACTCATATTGGATGAGCCGTTCAACGGGTTAGACCAAGAGGGGGTGGCGCATGTGCATGCGTTGCTTCAACAGTGGAAAAAACAGGGCAAATGCATCCTATTAGCAAGCCATAGTGCGTATGATATTCAAAATGCGTGTGACATCGTGTATGCGTTTCAGGAAGGAAATTTGGAACGCATAGAAGTTTGAACCATTCAATTTGTATAGAAATATGCATCAATCATAACATGTTGCCTATCATAGGTGACATGTTTTTGTTTTTGGGTGGGGGCATTTATAATGCATAATTCATAATGCACAATGCAGAATGTGAAATGTTGGGTGTTTGGGGTGTGGTTTGTTGTTGGTATGTGATAATTCGGAATGTGAAATGTTGGGTGTTTGGGGTGTGATTTGTTGTTGGTGGGGTGGATGTTCGGTTGATTGCCCCTGAAAAACAGAACATCTATTTTTGATGATACGGAATATGCCAATTCCTTGTAGGGGACGGCGTCCCCGACGTCCCGTTATTGACAATGTTATACGAAATATACCATTTGTGAATTGTGCAAATATCATACATCCACAAAAACCGTTATGTTTGGTTATGGGTTGTTTTTTATAGACGGATAATATCAGGTCGGGACGTCGAGGACGCCGTCCCCTACAATTTTTGGGTCGTTTGTTCGTGGGGTGGGTGTTCGGTTGATCGACCTTGCAAAACAGGACATCTATTTTTTATGATATGGAATA
>CAYTPJ010000225.1:0-2933 GCA_964439755.1 uncultured Oscillospiraceae bacterium | reverse complement strand
GACGATAGGGTGGAACGGATTGTCAACAGCTATGTCATCAAATAGGAAAACGTGCTGAAAAAACCTCATCTGGGGTGTCAACATCGAGCTTTTCAGTGCAGTCACGTACTATTTCAGCGTGGTGATAATGCATCATATAGGGTGTCAACTGCGCATTTTTAGGGTAGTCACGTACTACGAGTACGCTCCTACCCATAAAAACACTTGTTTCCTACTATCTGATACATTCTGACCACGCTGGTGTACGCTCCTACCCATAAAAAACCTCCGTTCCTACCATCTGAGGCTTTTTGAGCACGCTGGTGTACGCTCCTACCCGTAAAAATACTTGTTCTAATAAAAAAACACTTCTTACTTGGTCAAACAAGCAGGAAGTGTTTTTAAATGTTTTTAAGTTATTCTACATCTGCGCTGTGATGGGGGCGATTTTTTTTGTTTTTGAGATACTCCAAGACCTTTGTGAAAAATATCATGAGGGGGAGGGCAGCGGCAGAGAGGATGAGGACGAACACTAAGTTATTAAGAGGGATGCGCACTGTCCGAAACAGATTATTTAAGAACACAGCGCAAAGTGTAAGCCCAGCAATCATGGTACAAAGAATTGTGATGCGATAGGTGTTCATGGGCTTGCTGATGGAATAGATGATGAGCATACCCACCACAGCCATTAAAATGAAAGTGGCAGTGGCTGTTTGTTCTATGGGGAAAGCTCTAAGCTTGCTGATGCGAACGAGCACGCCAATGAGCACAATGTCAGTAAGCGCAGCAGGGAGCGCCTTAAAGGAAACACTTTGAAGGAAATTGCCTGTAATTCTATTGTGGTTCTTTTCAAGCGCCAAGAAGAAGGCAGGAATACCAATGGTGAAACTGCTGATTAAAGACATTTGAGCAGGTGTGATGGGGTAACGGAAGGTGAATAAAATGGAGGCAAGTGCCATGACAAATGAAAAAATGTTTTTGACAAGGAACAAGCTGGCAGAGCGTTCAATGTTGTTCACAACACGGCGACCTTCGTTCACCACTTCGGGCATGCGTTTAAAGTCCGAATCCATGAGCACAAGTTGCGCACACTGTGCGGCAGCGTCACTCCCTGATGCCATGGCTACGCTACAATCGGCATCTTTGAGCGCCAAAACATCGTTGACACCATCTCCTGTCATAGCGACTGTGTGGCCTATGCGTTTTAAGAGGTTGACAAACATTCTCTTTTGAGCAGGCACAACACGGCCAAACACAGTGTATTTTTGAAGGGCAGAAAGGGCATCTTCTTCTGTTAAAAGCGTGGTGGCATCGATGTAGTTTTCAGCACCTTTTACGCCTGCTTCCATGGCAACACGAGATACTGTCAAAGGGTTGTCCCCCGAAATCACTTTGATTTGAACGCCCTGTTTGTCAAAGTATTCAAAAGTCTGTTTTGCAGACGCTCTCACGGGGTTTTTGAGCAATATAATGCCGGATAATTCTGCTTTTTCTGTGAGTTGTTTGCCAGTTGCTGTGCCCAAATATTTTGCAACAGCAAGTGTGCGATATCCTTTTTCTTCATATTGATGAAACAATTGCTGATGCTTTACATAATCATCACGGAGCACAAATTCGGGTGCACCTACGAGGTAACAACCCTCTTTAAATGTAACAGAGCTGTATTTGAATTGAGAAGAAAAGGAGGAAAAAGAAAGGGGCGTTTGATGCGTGTCTGTTTTAAAATACGCTTTTAAGGCTTCCATTGTTGGGTTATCGCTTTGCATGGCGTGCGCAAAGTTTGAAAGCAAGGCATACAAATGCTCTTTTTTTGTGTCGCCGTGTGCTATGTAATCAAACACAGCCATGTCAGGCTCTGTGATGGTGCCCGTTTTGTCTACACACAGCACGTCTACTCGTGCAAGCATTTCAATGCAGTTCATTTCATGCACAAGCACATTGTCCTTTGCAAGGCGCATCATACTGAGCACAAGCGCCATTGTGGTGAGCAAGTACAAACCTTCTGGGATCATGCCAATGAGCGCTGCGACCATGGAATTAACGGAGTGTACCATGTCAAGATGCAAACGAAGCCTTGCGTTTAAAAAGAGAACAACACCAAGTGGCACAATAATAAAACCCACGATTTTGAGCAACTTGTTCAGCTCTAACATCATTTTGGATTTGCCTACGCCCTTGAGCGCTTTGGCTTCCATGGTGAGCTTTGAAATGCCTGATTCATTGCCCACTTTGTCAAGCCGTGCCTTGCATTTGCCTGACACAATAAAACTGCCAGAATAGAGATAATCGCCCACTTTTTTTGTGATTTCATCTGCTTCGCCCGTTAAAAGGGCTTCATTTACTTGCACTTCACCCTCTGTAACAAGTGCATCCGCAGGGATTTGATTGCCAGATGCGAACACAACAATGTCGTCTAAAACGAGCGTTTCAGAGAGCACGAGTTCTTCTTTGCCATTACGGATAACGGTTGTTTTGGGCGCTTTTAACATAGTAAGCTTTTCAAGAGCGTTTTTAGAGCGAATTTCTTGTATAATGCCCACAAGCATGTTGATGATGATTACGGGTAAAAAGGTTAGGCTTCTAAAATCGCCTACAAGTACCACCAAAAAGGCAAGAGCGAAAAAAATAAAGTTAAAAAAAGTGAACACGTTTTGAAAAATAATTTGAGGCACTGTTTTGCTCAATGGAACAGGAGGGACATTGACAAGGTTGTGCGCTATGCGTTCGTTCAGTTGTTCAGTGGTCAGCCCTTTTTGTGTATCTGTACAATATCTCTGTATTGTAGAGGGTGTTTCTATGTTTTTATTGGAGTTTCGCGTCATAAAACCATCCTTTAGTCGTTGTATTTGTCACAAAACCATTATAACACGAGTGCGCAAAAAATACAAATGGTAACACTTTTTTGTCTGTGTCAAGTTGTTGTAGGAGAAATATCAACAAAATTTCATCTCAAT
>CAYTPJ010000224.1:0-2943 GCA_964439755.1 uncultured Oscillospiraceae bacterium | reverse complement strand
TTTGATTTTCTACGTTAGAGGGAAAGCAGATTCACGTAAAAAGCTATATCAAGCAATCAAAAAACATGCGCAAGTTGTCACCTTTGACCGTTTAGAAGATACCGCACTCGTAAAATGGATCATGAGCAAAGCGAAGGAAAACGGTAAAACGATATCTAAGGAAACATGCGAATACTTGTTTTTTACATCGGGTAGAGATTTATACCTACTTCAAGCAGAAATTCAAAAACTCAGTGCTTTTTTATTGGATAAAGAGCAAATTACAATGGATGACATTGCGCTTGTCTGTTCCAAAACAGTTGAGTATAAAGTGTATGATATGGCTAATTTTCTGTTAGATGGTCAAGGCGAAAAAGCATTTTCTTTGTTACAAGAAATATTAAAAGATGGTGAAGATCGATTTTACCTGCTCGCATTGTTGGGTAAACAAGTACGCCAGCTATTGAGTGTTTTGCGCTTGAGCAAAAAGCGTGTATCTTCTTCCGAAATGGCATCCAAATTAGGTCTTCCTTCCTTTGTATTATCAAAATTATTAAAACAAGCACAGCAATATTCTATGGAACAACTTGTTGCATTGGAAGAAATTTGTTTAAATACAGAGTATGAAATGAAATCAGGGCAAATATATGAAGAAGGAAGTTTGGAACGCATTATGTTTGTCGTTTTATCCTATTACAGACAAAAAAAGGAGAATAGAAAATGAACAAAGAGATTATAAAAGAAGTTTTAGACAATTGTAATTTTACCTTGGAGGATGAAACTGTTGAAAAGCTTGTCATTTATCAAAACTTACTGATTGAAAAAAACAAATTGTTGGATCTTACAAATGTAGAAGAAAAGGATATGCCTTTACGTCATTTTGCAGACAGCATTCAGCCTCTATATGTGTTCCCACATTTGTTCAAGGAAAATATGCACATCATTGATGTAGGCACAGGAGCTGGCATGCCTGGCCTTCCTATGGCTATTGTGCGAAAAGATATTTCCTTTTGTTTGCTCGATACACAAAAAAAAAGATGTGAATTTCTTTCAGAAGTGGTCAAGGAAGCGGATTTAAAAAACGTCACTGTGATACATAGTCGTGCAGAAGATTATGCAAAAAAAGAAGGAAGAGAACTGTTTGATGTAGCCCTTGCAAGGGCGGTTGCTTCTCTGCCCGTTTTATTGGAATACTTACTCCCTTATGTCAAAGTAACAGGCACAGCGCTCATGCTTAAAGGTCCAAACGTGTATGATGAAATAGAGCAAGCAAAAATCGCCTCCCAAATATTAGGTGGTGGAAAAGTAAATGTGGCGCCTGTTCCTCTAAAGGATATGCACCATACAATTGTAACAGTGGAAAAAATGCAAAAAACTCTTTTACAATATCCAAGAAAAAGTGGCACACCTTCCAAAAAACCACTTGGAATTTAATAAGATTAACCATTTTTTTGTTGTTTTAGATAATAACATGTCACACGAAAAGCATTTTCTTTTAAAGGAAGATGTTTTTTTATATAGAAACATAAATATATACAAATGTATTTTAAACAAACTAAATGAAAGAGGTTATTTTTATGTCAGCACTCTGTAATCGAGGAATATTTGGTGCAAGGCAAGTGCTTCGCATTCAAATGAACAAAATAACACCCAATAAATTGCAACCACGAAAAATATTTGATGATATCAAGCTGTTAGAGCTTGCATCTTCAATTCAAAACTTCGGATTGCTACAACCCATTACAGTCAGGAAAATGCAGGATACATATGAAATTGTGATGGGCGAGAGGCGATACAAAGCATGTGAAATGTTAGGGCACACGTATATAGACGCTCTTGTGTTGCCCATTTCAGGACCACAAAGTGGTGTGCTTGCGTTGGTTGAAAATTTACAAAGAGAAAATCTGCATTTTATTGAAGAAGCAGAAGCCTATCAAGTACTTGTAACATCTGAAATGAGTCAAGATGCACTCGCAAAGAAATTAGGGAAAAGTTCATCCGCCATAGCAAATAAAATCCGCTTGACAAAGCTTACACCTGAACAAAAAAACCTTCTCATGCAGAGTGATTTAACGGAACGGCATGCACGTGCTGTGCTCACTCTACGAGATGAACATATGCGAACAGAATTGCTTTTAAAAGCAATAGAAAAAAGATTGTCTGTACGTCAATTAGAAATACTTGTGATAGAAAAAGCACAGGAAAATTCTGCACTTTTAAGCAGACATATCATTTCCCTTGCCCGTGATCATAGATTGTACCTAAATGCTATAAAGGACATTGTAGAGCAGATGAAAAAAACAGGGATGCATGCAAAGCTCAACACGAAAGAAAAAGAGGATAGCATAGAAGTGACTATTTTATTTCCAAAATCTTAAAAAAAGCCTGACTTTTGCTTATGCGTACAAAAGTCAGGCTTTTATTGATGGCACCTATATTTATTTTACAGAGGCGTCCAAATGCTTTCGTCCAAAGAAAAGCACACCAAGCCCTACACCAAAAAGCAAAATAAGGCACAATACACCTAAAGACGATCTGCCCGTAGTTGCGGCAATGATTGAATAGAGAAATGGTCCTATAATAGAGGCGAATTTCCCAAAGATATCAAAAAATCCAAAGAATTCATTTGACCTCTCCTTAGGAATAAGTTTGCCAAAATAAGAGCGAGAAACAGCTTGTATGCCCCCTTGCACTGTCCCTACAAGGAATGCCATACACCAAAAGAGAATAGAGGAGAAGGACAAGGAATTTCTGTATGCGTCGATTACGTCTTTTTGATTGTGCACAAAGGCTTCTGCTGCCTCTTTTAAAGGCGCATTAAAGTTTTCAACAAGTTGCAAGGTGATTTCATCCGTTGCATCTGTGGTTAAGCTCAAAGAGGAAATAATTTGTGCATTATCTTCTTTTAGAAATGCAGATTGAGCAGATTTCATAAATGTATCATAGGCTTTTTCATACGCCTCT
>CAYTPJ010000223.1:0-2973 GCA_964439755.1 uncultured Oscillospiraceae bacterium | reverse complement strand
CAGAAAAAACGATAGAGCAAACGCTGCAAAGTGTGCTTCAATTAAAACAAGCCAATCATCGTATTGAAGTGATTGTGGTAGACGATGGATCCACAGATCAATCTTCTTTGATTGTGCAAAAATATGCAGACAAAGATACACGCATTTCGTATTATAAAAAGGAAAATGGGGGTGTGTCATCTGCACGCAATGTAGGGATGCAGTATGCAAAAGGGGCTTTTATCAAGTTTTTAGACAGTGATGATATTGTAGAAGATATTTTGTATCAAAAGATTTTTCCTTATTTAAGCGAAGAATTTGACATTATTTTGCTCTCGTGGACAAGGTTTACTAAGCCTGACTTGTCAGACATAACGGATGAAGGGCTTACGGATACCATTCGATTTGCAGAAAAGAAGGACATAGAGGACATTATAGAAAATTCCCTTTGCCCTCATAAAAGTATGGTGAATACGCATTTGCATTTTAGGGATTCAAGAGGGGTTCAGACTTCTTTGTTTCGCCGTTCTTTGTTGGAAAAATTGCAACTCACGTTTGTGCCAAACCTTCAAATTGGGGAAGATTTGATTTTTAGAATAAAATATCTCGCACATTGCCAAACAGGCGTATGCTTTGGAGCACCCCTTTTGAGATATAGAAACGAAGGCGAATCACTCACAAGAGGGTTTAAACCACATATTATGGAGCAGATAAATGTGCTGCTGGAGGAAATGAACAATGTCGTTCAAAAGGATATAGAAAATCATGCAGAATATGAGAAATGGTTGAACGGTTGTACGCTTGTAGAAAAAAGGCATTATTTGAGCATGTATTTGTTTCACCCAAAATGCCCCTTGTCCGATGAAGAAAAATTGCAAAAATACAAGGAATTTAAAGAAGATATAAGGGAAACGCTTGAACAAACCAATCGTACATACTTTATGGCGCCTGTCAATCATTTGTATGATGCACTCAAAGAGCAAGATTTGGATAGATCCTACGACTTGGCAAAAAATGCACTTTCTGTAAGAGCAGAAAGAAGTAAAATAAAAATATTGTTGGATAAAATGGGGCTGACTAAATATTACATTGCAATTCGTAAAAAAGCAAAGGAGATATTAAAAAAATGAATGTGCATAAAAGGATAGACCAATTAAAAAAAGCGTTTCGATGTTTATTAGAGTTGTGCGCATTGATTTTCTTTTTGCCTGCTGGGCGCTTGCTCCGTGTTGTGAGCAAAAAGCATAAAAACATTTGGGTGATCGCAGAAAGAGGGTATGAAGCACGGGACAATGCGTACCATTTTTTTAAGTTTATGACGCAAAATGCGCCTCAAATTCGTGCTGTATACATGATAGATAAACATTCTAAAGACTTGGAAAAGGTGCAAGCGTTGGGCGAAGTGGTGTATAGAAATTCCTTTAAACATCGTTTGTATTTGTGTGCGGCACAAAGGCTGGTCAGCACACATGTAATGGGGTATGCGCCAGACATGGGGGCGTACTTTAGGCTGGCACGGGCGCACGTGTCATACGGCATACGCATTTTTTTACAGCATGGCATCATTAAGGATGACATGAAATTTATGCACAAAGAAAAAAACCGTGTAGACCTTTTTGTGACGTCTGCAAAAGGGGAGTATGATTTTATCTGTCAAAAATATGGGCACGAAAAGGACGTGGTGCAGCTTTTGGGGTTGCCTCGCTATGATGCACTATATGATTGCGCGCAAAAGGAAAATAAAAAAATACTCTTTATGCCCACATGGAGAGAGTGGATTGCGTTACATGATGGGGGAGATTTTACACAGACAGCGTATTTTAAAAACATCAACGGTCTATTAACTTCGAGCGAACTCCATGAAATGTTGGAAAAACATCATATTACTTTATTCTTTTACCCACATTATGAAATGCAACGTTTTATACATCATTTTACGCCTTCAAAAAATGTAGTGATATGCTCTTTTGAACACTATGACGTGCAGGCGTTGCTCAAGGAATGTAACCTCTTGATCACAGATTTTTCAAGCGTGTTCTTTGACTTTGCCTACATGAAAAAGCCCGAAATATTTTTCCAGTTTGACGAAGAAACTTTCCGACAAAGGCAGTATAAAGAAGGGTATTTTACTTATCGAAAAGATGCGTTTGGCGAAGTGGTGACGGATATACCTGCTCTTTTACAAGCAGTTCAAGCGTGTATTACACAGGATTTCAAGGTGCAAAAAATATACGAAGATAGAATAGACAATTTCTTTTACTTTCATGACCACAATAATTGTGCTCGGTGCTATAAAGCGATTGAAGAAACTACCAAACGCAGAGAGTGAGGAAAAATAATATGGATTTAAGTGTTATTGTGCCCGTATACAACATGGAAAAGTTTGTTGAAAAAGGTGTTCAGTGTTTGAAAAAACAAAAAAATGTAGTGTTTGAAGTGATTTTCATCAATGATGGCTCTAAAGATAACAGTGCAGAGGAAATTAAAAAACATATAAAAGATGCAGATAACATGTTTCTAATTGAAACGGAAAACCAAGGGGCAGGACCTGCTCGCAATGAGGGCATCAAAAGAGCAAAAGGGGATTACCTATATTTTTTTGATATTGATGATGATATTACAGAAAATGCATTGTCTATCATGGTGCAAAATGTTAGAAAATATGCACCTGACCTCCTGATGTTTGGATATAGAAGGCGTTCTTCAAATGCGATGCCATGGAAAACAAATGTGCCTGAACCGTGCGTTGTATACGGGCAAGATGTTAGAAAACAGTATGAAAAATACATGGAAGGCTGTTTGGCGATTCAAGGTTTGATGTGCAATAAGCTATTCAAGCGTGAAGTGATATTAAAAAATAACGTGCAATATTTTAATTTGCGACGTCATCAAGATGATGCTTTTATTACACAATTTATGCGTTTTGCAGACAAAATTGTGTTTATTGAAGACGTGCTTTTTTCTTATTTTTCCAATTCTCTTTCAAGAAAATGG
>CAYTPJ010000222.1:0-2978 GCA_964439755.1 uncultured Oscillospiraceae bacterium | reverse complement strand
AGCGTATATAATGTACTTTCGAGTTTTAAAATATCCGAAAAATCTTTTCTTGTGTTTATCATCCTTTTTCTCCTTTCAGTGATGAAAATCTCATTGTTTTTTGAGTGTTATATGTTTTTTTAAACTAAATTATAACATGATTTTCCAAAAAAGTAAACTAAAAAACAAAATTTATACATTTTTTTGAAAATAAAAAGCACATCTAATCAGACGTGCTCTTTATATACGCATTTGGTTGACAAGTTCATAGAAAATTATTATGCTTCAAAATCCACTACATAACGTTCTGCCATTGCTGCATGTACAACTTTTTGCATAGCTTTGTGCTTTTCGTGTTGCTGATAAAAGGCAAGCGCATCCTTGTCACGATATTCACCGTACAAGCATAAATCCAAGCCCTTTTCATTGAAATTGATGCCCACTTCAAGCTTTAAAAGCCCTTCGATTTGCCCTACGAGCGCTTCTAAACCTTTTTTGATTTCCAAAGCATTTTGCATTTTGTTTTCTTCTTTGAGTTTCCACATAACAATATGTTTAATCATTTTCTGACTCCTTATGAACGAATAAAAGCATTAAATTTATCTTTCATGAGCTCTAAAACCTTGTTCATTTGCGCAGATATTTCTTCCTCTGTCAATGTATGGTCTTTAGAACGGAAAGAGAGAGAAAAAGCTACTGATTTTTTGTTTTCACCCACTTGTGTGCCACGGAAAACGTCAAACATTTGAATTTCTTCAAGCAAATGATTAGATACTTCTTTCATTGCCTTCATCATGGGGCCAACAGGCTGGCTGTTTTCCATAACAAGTGCAATATCACGTGTTACAGCAGGGAAACGAGCAGGTGTTTTTACATGCCCCATAATATTTTCCTGAGCAAAGAGAATGGATAAATCCATGTGTGCTGCATATGTTTTCTTAGACAAATCGTATTTTTCCATGACATCAGGGTGCACTTCTCCAAGCACTGCAACTACTTTTCCGTTTGATACAAGCGCTGCTCTACGTCCTGGGTGGAAAGCTTGGTCTTCTGTATCGCAAATTTCATACACAACACCTAATTGAGTTAAAATCGTTTCGACATAAGAGCGCATGGAGAAAAAATCTTCCTCGCCCCAAGCAGTCATACAAAGTGCAGGGGTTTCAAGAGGCAAATTTTCTTCTGTTTTCTTTTGACCATCAAAGATTTTGCCGATTTCATAAATGCGTCCTTCGCTGTTGCCGTGTGCCATGTTGGTGCTTGCGATTGTCAATTGCCCACACAAAAGGGTGGTACGCATCACGGACGTATCTTCTCCTAATGGGTTTAAAAGAGGCAAGGGCTTTAAGCGCACATCTTCCTTAGGCAAACAGAGCATATCCAGTTTCTTTTGAGAAATAAAAGAGAAAGACATTGTTTCATAGAAACCAAACCCTGAAAGCAATGCTCTAAGCGCATTGTTTTGTTTTGTTTGTGCATTGAGGCCACCATCTGCAGTGCCTCTTAAAGGTGTGGAAGGGATGAGGTCATACCCTTTATAGCGCAATACTTCTTCACAAATATCTGCATCGCAGTCCACATCTTGTCTAAATTCAGGGGGCACAACTGTTAAGCAATCTCCATCTAATGTGCATGTAAAACACAGCTTTTCAAGGATTTGAACAGCTTCTTCTCCAGTGATTTCAACGCCTGCACGCTCAGATAATTTGTGCACAGAGCATACAATTGTGGGCAAGGGTTTTTCATTGGGGTAAATATCAATGATGCCAGGAACAACATCCCCTGCATCCAACTCGTTGATCATTTGAAGCGCACGGTTTAACCCTTCAAGCACTGTTCTTTCAGATACACCACGTTCAAAACGACCACTGGACTCTGTGCGAATGCCTAAGCTTCTGGCTGTTGTACGCACGCTTGCACGGTCAAAAGAAGCTACTTCAAAAAGAAGTGTTTGAGTGCTTTCAGTGATTTCGCTTTCTTCACCACCCATGATGCCTGCAAGCCCAGTGGGGCAATTTTCATCACAGATTAAAAGTTCGCTACCTTTTAAAGTGTGCGATTTACCATCTAATGTTTTGAGCACTTCACCCTCGTGCGCATTTCTTACAATAATATGGCCGTTTTGCACTTTATCTAAGTCAAAGGCATGCATGGGATGCCCTGTTTCAAGCATAACAAAGTTTGTAATGTCCACAATATTATTGATAGAGCGCATGCCTGCTGCGTGCAAATATTGACGAAGCCACATGGGCGAGGGCGCAAGACGGACGTTTTGAACAACAGCAGCAGTGTAGCGTGTGCATAGTGTGTTGTTTAACACATCGACCTTTGCAAAATCATGTACATCTCCATGGTCAAGCTTTTTCACTTCTGTGGAAGGCAAAGTCAAGGGTACATCAAAGGCAGCAGCTGTTTCACGAGCAACGCCCCACACACTCAAACAGTCAGGACGGTTTGCCAAAATTTCAAAATCCACCACATGGTCGTTAAAACCAAAGATTTCATTGACATTTGTACCAAGCGCATATTCTTCATTGAAAATAAGAAGCCCTGCTTCTCCCACTGAAGGATACAATTCGTTCGGAACACCAATTTCTGTGGCACCACAGAGCATACCCATGCTCTCTACACCACGGAGTTTGCCTTTTTGAATTTTGGTGCCATCTGGAAGCACTGCACCTACTTTGGCAACGGGTGCCAAAATGCCTTCCTTTACATTGGGTGCACCACAGACAATTTGGAGTATTTCGTCCCCCACATCTACGGTGCATACATGTAAATGGTCGCTGTTTTCATGGTCTTTACATGTGAGCACTTTGCCCACCACAACATTTTGAAGTTTTTCAGATAAATCAATCACTTCTTCAATGCCTGTCCCCGTCATAATCATACGGCTTTGATAGGCATCTTTGTCCACATGGACGGGTGCATATTTTTTAATCCAATTGAGTGATACTTTCATTTGCTTTTAACCCCTCTCTTAACGGAACTGCTTAAGG
>CAYTPJ010000221.1:0-3015 GCA_964439755.1 uncultured Oscillospiraceae bacterium | reverse complement strand
TTGTGTGTTTCTATTGAACCCAAGGATTTATATGTTCTATGCACAGTGCCCTTCTCTTCTTTTTCTGCCCCTAAATTTTATTGTGATAACTCCTAAAGACGGGCGTTCATTTGACCTTTCAAAATACTCAACAAAAACGCATAAACCGTATTTTTTTAGGGGAATTATATATAATTTAGTCAAAAGATTGTAAAGAATATAAAAACGCTTAAAAAATGTACATGTGTAGTGTGTTTTTATAGGCACACAAAACATTGTGCGAAATGATACAGTGCATTGTTGCAAATAGCATAGTATTTTTTTACTGCGTTTGATAGAATATTGTTTGGTACGATATACCACAAAAAGAATTGGAGGAACGAAAGAATGAAACAACTCAAAAAAACACTCAGCACACTTTTGGCGCTTGCGTTGTTGCTCGGCTGTATGCCTCTTTCTGCACTTGGTGAAGCAGCAGAAGAAACATATCCTGGCGAAAGCACTGTGCTTAAAATTTATGAGGAGGCAGAAGAAAAAAGCCTCGCAAACCAACCCAAGATAATCACCCTTGAAAATGGCGTGCAAATTCAACGCACACCAAGCGATTTTGGTGGTTACTGGCACCGTCCGGGCAACTACAACTCTTACAATACCTTCTATTTAAATGCAGACAATCGTGGCTGCGGCGCATGTCATACAGACCTTGTTTCTCTTTTGAGCAACATGAGCTTTGAGCACCTTGACTTTACAAACGGCTATGGTGTGGATATGGAAGTGCAAGACTGCATGATTTGCCATGACCACGGCAACGGCTACCTTTTCACTACTTTTGACTTTGGTACTTTGATGCACGGCATTCACTCAAAGGGCACCTTCTCTGGTAACTGCATGACTTGCCATAACGCAACAAGCGATGGTAAAGGCTTTATGCTTTGGGAAGAAGCAAAGTATGATGTGCTCCAAGGCATTGCCATGGTGCCAGACGTTCAAGGCGAATTTACTTTCACACAAGATAAATTGACAGAAACAGAATTCATTTTCCGTGGCAACTGGATGAGTGGCCCTATCACCAACTCTATGACAGGCGCTATGATGGCTGATTTGCCTTTGGATGAAGACCTTTTCAACAACTGGGAAGTGTCCGTAACAGGGGATGTTGAAAAGCCTTACACCATGAAGTTGTCTGACATGATGAAGACTTTTGAAACACAAAAAGAAATCATGACCAACAACTGCGTTATGAACCCCAACGGTGGTGCATGGATTTCCACTTGCGAAGTCACAGGCTTCCCCATCTCCAAATTGCTTGAACATGCAGGCGTAAAAGAAGGCGCAACAGGCGTTATGTCCATTGCTCCTGATGGCTGGAACCGTGGTATTTACTTGTCCGAACTCAAAAAGGACGAAGCACTCCTTGCATATGAATTGAACGGCGAGAGATTGCCTTGGGAAATGGGCTATCCTGTGGGCACATGGAATGGCGCAGGCTCTGCCGCTTCCTGCATTCGTAACGTGGTTGAATTGCGTGTTGTGAGCGATGAAACCATTAAAACCTTTGATGGTTGGCGCTATGAAGATAACCCTGATTTCTACATCAACAAACCTTCAGTGGGTATTTTCCAATTCAGAGAAGGTCAAATCATCAAAAAGGGTGAACCTTACACATTTGAAGGGTATGTGGATGCATACGACAAGCGCATTGTTGCTGTTGAAATTTCTTTAGACCTTGGCAAAACATGGACACGCTTTGAAACGGAAAACACTGACCGTAAATCTTGGGTATATTGGTATTTCACATTTACCCCTGAAAAAGAAAGCGCATATGTATTGTCCGTTCGTGGTGTAACAGAAGACGGCCTTGTGACCACTGAACCAGAACAAATCATGTTCAACGCAAAATAATCTGATTGGATAGGAGAAATAAAAATGGCTAACAATATGAAAAAAATTGCTGCTGCCGCAATGGGCATTGCTGCCCTTCAAAACGGCGTTGTGTTGCCTGTGGCTGTTGCTGAGGAAATGCAAGCACAAGATAAAGGCTTTGAAATTGCAACCACAAACGATGTAGCTTATGACGAAGTGGCAAATGTGCAAGGCACTTTCCGTTTTGACCAAACAGTGCTCACCCCTTCAGATAGCGTGTTCAGCCTTTTTGGCACAGCTGCTACTGCTGCATGCGCAGCACCCAGCTTTGTGTTTGAAGACAACATGGAAGGCAATGTGGACTACTATATCAACGTGGGTGGCAAATTGGAAAAGAACTTCCAAATGTCCTTGTCCGAGCTCAAAGAACAGGGCAAAGATGACATTTTAAAGTGCTCTTGCTCCATGTCTCCTGCCATCATTAACGTTGAAGTGACAGGTGTGCCCCTTCAAAACGTTGCTCAAATGGCAAACCTTGAAGAAGACATCAACACAGTCATTGTGAAAAGCTCTGACGGCTACACCACTTCTCTTTCTCTTAAAAAGGCAATTGAAAACAATGCAATGCTTGTCTACAAAGTGGGTGGCGAAGGCTTAAAGCCCCAAAACGGTGGCCCTGTTCAGCTTTGGATGCCTGGCACAGCTGCAAGCTATTTCACTCGTCAAGTGACAGACATTGAATTTACTCACACAGAAGAAGAAGTGGCAGAAAAGCCTGTCAATGAAGACCAACGTGCCAAAATCAATGTGCTCAACGCTTTTGAAAACAGCGTGTTCCCTGTGGGCACAGCCATCACTTTTGAAGGCTATGCAGATGACTTTGATGTGCAAATTGCTGCCATTGAGTTTTCCATGGATGACGGCAAAACTTGGACTTCCTGTGAAACAAAAGACACCTCTGTGAACAAGTGGGTGTACTGGTATTTCACAGTGGATGCACAAACAGCAGGCACCTTCAAACTGGATGTTCGCTCTAAAACAGCAGATGGCAAGGTATCGCCCATGGCATCTAGTGTGGTGTTTACTGTAAAATAATTAAAAGGTTCATTTAAAAGAGTGTTTTGTGCAAACGCATAATGCACTCTTTTTTTAATGTTTTGGAAAGTTGAAAAG
>CAYTPJ010000220.1:0-3029 GCA_964439755.1 uncultured Oscillospiraceae bacterium | reverse complement strand
CAGGTTCTTCAGAAAGAGGGAGGGTGAGGCCGCCTAAGCGATCCTTTTCTTCTGCCACAGCAAATGAGAAGCTGGAGAGCAAAAGAGCGAGTGCCAAAATGAGTGTGAGTGTCTTTTTCATGTGTTTCATTCTCCTTTTTTGTATCTTTTCTCGTGCACGCGAGATAAAACCCTACGTTAGTTGCAGATGTATGCAAGCATCATGTTGGTGACATACTGTCTGCGTTCTAAAATGGACTGCTGATTTTTCAAGTCCTTGTGAAATAGTTTAGACAATGTGTATTGATTGGAGAAATTACCAAAACAAATGGTGATGAGAGAAATGACCGTTTCTGTTTCGTCAATTTCCTGTTTGAACACGCCTTGTTGTTTGCCCTTTACAAGCGCTTCCTTGATGAGCTTGATGGTTTTTCTTTCCACAAACACATCTTGCAGTTCATTGAGGTACTGCGCCTTGTTCAAGTTTTCCCACATCAAGATGCGAACAAAGCTCGGGTTGTTGTGCAAAAAATCAAAGTACACTTCGATGATTTTTTCAATGAGCTTTTTGCCTTCAAAGGTTTGCTTTAAAAGCTGTGCTTCCACTTGCTCCATGCGTTGATAGACGTTAAAAAGCACTTGCTTGTACAATTCCTCTTTTTCCCCAAAGTACACGTAAATCATGCGCTTATTGATGTTCGCTTGTTCTGCAATTTTGTCAATGCGTGCGCCGTAAAACCCTTTGTCTGCGAACATCAACTCTGCTGAATTTAAAATATCACGCATACTTTCTTCCTTGGTACGAACAATGCTTTCTTTCTTCATATATGCCTCCAATCGTATGTTGCAATTTTTATCCATGCTTGAACGCCTTGTTTGAGCACTTCATCTTCTACGTAAAATGTGTTGGCATGTAAGGGTGTGCTTTTTCCTGTGCCCAAATAGCAAAATGCGCCTTTGGTATGCTCTAAATAACACGCAAAATCTTCTGCCGCAAAGGATACTTCACTGTCTACATCTGATGCAGGGAGAAGATGTTCCAACACACGTACCACCTGTGGGGTGTTTTTCACAGGGGGCACACCACTTTCCCATGAAAATTGCACTTGTGTACCGTGCAATTCTGCACACTTTTTTGCTTCAATGAGCAATGCCTCTTTGATTTTTTCTCTATCACGAAAGGAATGTGTACGCAAAGTGCCATACATTTGTGCTTCATCTGGCACCACGTTGTGGCTTTTGCCCCCTGACAATTCCCCACAGAATAGAATGCATTTTTGTTCGCCCAATTGCTCTAATTGTTCAAACTTCGAGTAGAGCATCACGGCAGATTGAAGGGCATCTTTGCCTTTATCACGCATGGCGCAATGTGCGCTCACCCCTTTATAAACAATTCTGAACACATCGCTGGAAGCCATCATATAATCTCTTGATGCTTTTACAACCCCTTTTTCAATGTTGGGCCACACGTGAAAAGCAAAAGAGGAAAGAATGTCTTTGTCCAGTGCACCACATGCAATCATCTCTTGTGCGCCCTGTATGATTTCTTCTTTGGGTTGAAAGAGAAAACGAATGTTCAAGGGGCATTTTGTATGTTTTAAATATTGAGCAGCTGTTAAAAGCATTGCTACGTGTGCATCGTGCCCACAGGCATGCATCACCCCTTGATGCGTGCTTTTAAAGGGTAAATCCGTCTGTTCTTCAATGTGTAGAGCATCCATATCTGCTCTAAAGAGAATGTAAGGGAGATGATCTTCCTGCACTAAATCACAAAGTACACCTTGTTGCCCTATTCTTTGAGGGGCATAGCCAAATGCTTTCAGTGCGTTGTAAATAAACAAAGAGGTTTTTTCTTCCTGCCCCGAACATTCTGGAATTTGGTGCAATTGCCTGTATTTGGCGCACACTTCTAAATGCAGATCCATTTATTTTATCCTCTTATTGTGACATTCTAACGGCTGCCGACATACTGATTTCCATCGTTAAATCTTCGCCTTTTAAGAAATGTTCCATTTCATCCACCAAACGATGTCCCACCACTTTTCTTTGGTCTACCGTAGGGCCACACATATGGGGAATGAGCAAAATATTGTCTTGATTACGTAAAGGGCTATCCATGGGCAAAGGTTCGTCTGTATACACATCAAGCACTGCTATGATGTTTTTATGCTTGCACACATCTGCCAAGGCTTCTTCATCCAGCACATCCCCTCGTGCTGTGTTTAATAGCACAGACCCTTCTTGCATCATGTTTAAAAGTTCTCTGTTCATTTGGTGATACGTTTTGGGTGTTTTCGCACTGTGCAAAGATACGATTTTGCAAGTCTTTGCAATTTCTTCAAGAGAGGCCTTTTGAATGCCCAGTGCATTGGCCTGTTCTTCTGTCATGTGGGAAGAATAGACCTTGATTTTCATGTTGAAAGCTTGGAGCATAGGCACAAGGTGCACAGCGACACTGCCATACCCCACAAGCCCAATCGTTTGGTCTAAAATGCCCTCGTTATAAAAATCCCCTTCTCGCCACCCTTTTTCTTGCATTTCCTTCATATAAAAAGGCAATCTTCTCAATCCGAGCAACAGATATCCGATCACACCTTCTGCCACTGAGCGTGCATACACATCGTTGCCACTAATCACACGCACACCTTTTTGATAGAGTGCTTCTGATATAAGCCCTGCGACAGACCCTCCTGTATGTGCTACAAACTTGAGTCTATTTGCATGTTGCACAATGTCTGCATCCAGCCTTAAACTGCCCCAACCTGTGAACAAGATGTCCACATCCTTTATTTTCTCCATCATTTCTTCTTTTGTAAAATGATTTTCTGTTTCGTTGACAATCACATTGTGGTGTGCGCTCAATCTATTCAGCACTTCTTCGGGTAAAAAAGTATCTCTGATATATCCTTTAGGTGAATTGACCAAAATGTTCATATGAGTGTCCCTTCCTTTTTTTGCAGCAGACATTTTTTAATAATGCGTATATCTGCTACACGATGACCGTTCTTTCCTTGGTAACTATTTAGTTACCTTAGAACAAAAAATAATTT
>CAYTPJ010000219.1:0-3037 GCA_964439755.1 uncultured Oscillospiraceae bacterium | reverse complement strand
GGCGTGTAAACCCACAAATACAGCGCATGAGCGTTGTTTTGCCACATCCATTCGGCCCCACAAGCCCGTATATTTTTTCTTTTTCAAAAGATTGGCTTGGAATATCTAACACAAGCTGTTGCCCATATTCTTTTTTTAAATTTTTTATTTTTATCATACAATTTCCTCTTTCACACCTTATTCATCGAATAGATTGGTGTATCCATTCTCTTTGCAATAAACATTATTGCAGAAATTAAAGCAACAATGATGGCGCCATAACACGAAAATACTGTGATCAAGCGATTTTGGTAAACATCTTCATATTGATATACGATTTTTAGCAAAGTTGTAAAAGTCATAGGTGGCTCAAATCCAATAAAACTTTCAAAATAAAAAATTATGCTTGAAAACAAAACAACACTATAAATCGAAGTACCTATGGCTGGTTTACCCAACAAGCTAAACAACAACTGTGTAAGTATCATGACAAACCAAAACAGAAAAATAGGCAAAACAGAAACTGCAAACGCTTGCCAAGGTGTATAATGTGCACGCACCCACTTAGGAATCAATGCAAGCTCTGTTTCCATACCTTTTTCAATACGCAAATTATCACTCCAAAGTGTGCCTTCTGATGTGTATGGAATAATAAATATGGATGAAATTATGAAATTAAGCAGTAACATTACAATCACCAACAGAAGGCAATACAATATTTGTGCTGAAATCCACTTCATTCTACTGGAACGAATAATTGTGTATTGCTGAAAGGGTATTCGCCTTGGAATTTCTGATATCATGACTAAAAAAGTTAAGCTTGAGAGTCCGATACCGTTTAATCCTGTCATGAACACATAAGCCATGCTTTCAGAATAATTCATCGAAAAGTCCAAATATTCGAGTGTGTTTATATAGCCACGAGCAATCATCCATGTAGTTGCTATTGTAAAAACAATCATTAAAATAGTGCGTGGACTTCTGACCCAACAATCAAAATTAGCATAAATCATGCAATACATTTGTTTATACAAGCCTTTTTTACGCATTGTTATGAACCCTCTTTTTCAGTTTTTTTACGTACAAAATAGCACAAATTACGCCGATGGATAAATAGACAATCACTGAACTTATTACAACCTCCAACGTCAGTCCGTCATTAAACAAATCCGATGGATGAGGAATAATCATTTTACCTATCATTGCATTTAGTAATCCACCATGCCAAATATAGTAAATGCAAAAAGGCACAGCAAGTGACAAAAGTTTATCCTGAACGTATAAAGCAGATGTAACACCAACAATACCCCATATTCCTCCACAAAATGAAATTGCAAATGCCATCCAAATGTAAATTGGAAGGCTGTAAAATATAGGTTGCCAAGGGCGATAAATACAATTACCTGAAAAAGGAATAGCCAAATATTCATTTTTTGTAACATCACCTGGAGTTGCAATGATGTTCCACAATATAGAATGAATACAAAAGGCAATGCCCACAGCCAATGCCCCACTCAAAAAAGCAGATGTAAACTTATAAAGTGTATATTTCTTTACAGATGAACGTATAATCCTCAAA
Organism: uncultured Oscillospiraceae bacterium; assembly: GCA_964439755.1. Classification (GTDB taxonomy): domain Bacteria; phylum Bacillota; class Clostridia; order Christensenellales; family Aristaeellaceae; genus CAYTPJ01. The sequence continues at coordinate 1,479 of CAYTPJ010000219.1, read as the reverse complement.
TCTACAAATGTACTTTGAATTTCTTCAACTTGCGTTATGCTGGCAGGTAAGGCGGCGCATAAGGGTAGCAAAAGAATAACACCTCCAAAAAAGATGCACCCTACAACTTCGTGCAATGCAGAGGGTCGAATGTCCACATCCAAATGGTAGACATCCATCCAGTCCAGTGCAGCATACCCTGAAAAACACAACAACATTATGAACACAGCCCCTAAAAAACGGCTGTTATGAAAAATTTGTCGTAATTCTTGTTTCATTTGTTTTTCACCGTTTCCCATGTATTGATAGAAGGCACTAATCTTCTGTTTTTTCCGTTGTCTGTATATTCGATTAGTTCTCCATTGTTTGCATTGACCACAAGTCGATAATGTTCCATGCCATCATCTACATAAAGATCTTCATCATAATTCGGTTGAAATTCTTTTGAAGCACTTCTTGTATATCCACCAGACACATACCATGCAGGGATAAGCCAAAAAATGTTCTTATCTTTCTTGTCAAAGTATGGAATATAGCAAAGTTTACATTTTTCCAGCGTGCGTAAATGTCCATTGAGAATTTCACTTTCAAGCTTCTTTTTTGCATACTCAAAAGAACAAATAGGCACATCTGAATAAGGTTTGTCAATTACATCACAAAGTGCGAATGAAACTTCATAATCTTCAGCAGAATATATTACTAAATAAACATCTGGACTCACAAAGTTTACTTCATTTCCCAAAAACGTCCTTTGATAGCAATTCACAGCTCGTTCCATGTCCACTCCACAAAATATTTGTTTAAAAGTAAAATCCCAACTGCCATTTCCATACAAATGTTCTCCAAACGTACTTCTGCCATTAACAATATTAGATGCATATAAACCACTGAACACCTCTACCTCTTTAAGAGAAAATTCACGCCCCGAATCAATTTCTAACTGTTTTAAGATATCTTCTGCCAATTGAAGTGCTTGTTCGTAAGTAAGGGTATTCCCTTCTGGCGTAATATCTGGAATAGCACCATTTTTAAAACACCCCTCGTATTTACACGCTACATTTAAATTTTTATTATACCAAGATTTACGTTCATGGCTCGTCAAAGCGCTAAATGCTCCATGATAATTATATTCTTCTATAAGAGAATGTTTTGAACTAAACTCTGAATCAAGAGCATCTTTTCTCTTGACTCGAACAATAGGCATCAAATCCACAGCAGGCACATCAATTGGAACATCTATTTTCACTGTTCGCCATTTTGTCTCGTATGTTTCTGTCCATCTGTCTGGTACAGTTGCTCGCACGTCCTGAATAGACACGAATTTCTGTTCTGCATATGCAGATGTCCAAATACCAATAACCAGTGTAAACAGTACAATCAACGCAAGTTTCTTTTTCATCATTTCATCCTCCTTAAAATCACATTTTCATGTGTTCATATATATAGACGTTAAAAATCGCTAAAATGTTTTAACTTTTAAAAAGAAATTTTTTTATTTTT
>CAYTPJ010000218.1:0-3044 GCA_964439755.1 uncultured Oscillospiraceae bacterium | reverse complement strand
TGTTACTAACTCTTTTTCATTTTGTTCTTCCACCCATTGAGCGACCAACACCTTACCGTTTTGTTTCCGAAAGCTTACGCTGAAAAAACCGTCCTTGGCAGTATACTGTGCTCTAAACACAGGGGATAAAGTGAGGTGTGAAAGCCCTTTGTGTGCTCTGTAGATGTCCATGCGCAAGGCTTCCAAATCAAATGTTTCATCCCTGTTTTCATACAAAAGGAATGCTTCTTCTAAGCTATCGTAATGCTCTCTCATGACAATTTGCTGTACTGTTTTGGGACTCTTGTTTCTAAAGCTTTTCGCTTTGTCTAACGCATAAAAACAGCTCCACGTACTCAGTGGATGAGGTGCATTCCTTTTTTTGTACACCTGTTCTCTTTTGCTACATTGCTCACAAATTTGTATGTCTTCAAAAGCACTCATTGGGTTCTTGTCGAGTTCCTTGTGCATCGTGTTTTGCCCACACATAGGGCACACCTTATATGTGCTTTTTTCCTGTTGCTCTTTTAAATCAAGCAATCTTTCTTTTAAACTTTTCATAAATCTTCCTCCCTATTTTCTTCGTCCAGCAAAGCTTGCACTCGATTTTTGAGCGCTTCTCTTTTTGCCTCTTGCTTCGCCTTATGTTTTTGCTCTGCTTCAAAAGAGCAGAAGGCACAACTGCCCTTCAAGTTTTTTACGAGCCACCGTCTATCTTGTTTAAGCTCACCTGCTGCATATCCCAGTGATGTAAGCCATGAGTACATGAAAAACTTCTCACCGTAATCATTCGCTACAATCTTATGTTTTTGAATGTGCAGTGAATCTTTGGCATACTTGACCATGATGAACACGAGTCTCAAAAGCGCCATACTCATTTCCTCAACCCTTTGGTCTTTTTTAAACGTGCACTTGAGCACACCGTGCTGAATTTCAAACCCTTGCAAGCGTTCGCTCTGTTGATGTTCAACCAGCAGTTCAAGCATATGTTCTTTGTTTGGTTGTGCTGAAAGTTCGTCTACAAACGCTTCCTCAATGAAAATCGTGTTTCCTTGCGTTGCTTTATTAAGCAAGTACTGTTTGTTGTAAAACAAAGTCACGAGGTTCAAAAGCTGTTTAGCATTCAAATCGTCTACACTCATTTCCACCGTCAGGAGTTCAGGTGGCTCAATAGGCTCTGTCGTTGACTCAGTCAGTTCAGGTGTCGGAGTAGTGGGCTCATCTGTTGGTGTGGTTTGTTCCAGGGCAAGGATGGGTGCATTGGCTTGGATGGGTGCATTCTGTTCTTCTTGGTTTATTGTTCGCTGTTCTTCTTCAAAAGCTTGAGCACTTTCTTGGTGAACACTCTCAGGCAGTGCATCCAATGTGTACCCTTCCCTTTCAAAGAACGGAATAAGCTTTTCCCACGTTTCCAAATCCTCCGTTGTGATGTCACCGTTTCGCTGAATCTTCACTTGCCCAATGGTGAATGTGTAATTGGGCATGTAGTCGTATCTCGAAGGTACGGCTAACAGTTCAGACAATGTGGTGGCTAATTGTTTTCTGTTCGTTATGTTTGTTATGGCGCGCATTTTGTTTCCTCCTTTTCTTGCATGACGCACATCATATATCACTCTAAATGGACTAAAAGTCAACTCATTTCTTGCTTTTTGGGGGTAGAAAAAAGGCACTACGTTTGACCGTAATGCCTCTGCGCAACTTCGCAAGTATATAGTATCACAAAGAAAACGCTGTGTCAAGGTGACAAAGAGTGACATTACTACCATTTTTTGCACAAATTTTTGTATTGTGTTTATAAATTTTTCCGTTGATTTTACTGTGTTTGAGGGTGCAAAATACGTTTTTTTAAAAAAGTTTTTTTGTAGTTTTTTTCACCCCCTAAAAAACGCTCTTTTTCTCTTTATTTTTCATGTTTTTATCACATATGTGTCTAAAATGAGTGCAAATCGCTTCAAGCCCTCCGAATGAATTCGATACAGCGTTCTTTTTGTGTAATGTATTTTCCTAGCAAGTTCATCCCAACTCAAAAAATACACATATTTGTAAAGTAATAATAACCTACATTTCTCATCTTTTAGAAGCAAAATCATGTTTTTAGTTTCCTCCCGTAAATCAATCAACGCATCTATTTCTTCGTTCACCTCCTCTTCTAAATCCACTAGTTTTGCAATTGTACCCTCTAACGTATGTGCGTTTTTGCTACTACTCTTGGGCATTCCACTGAGTTGCGAAGAAATCTGTGTAGTCAGTAAGCGTAGTTTTCTAATATCTTCAAGTTTGCTGTCCACCACCATATTCATTGTTCCCAAACGTTCCAAGTATTCCTTTGCCCTTATTGTACTCTCTTTTTCGTTTGACATTCTATCACCCTTTTATTCCCTTTCCATTTTCCTTTGTCGTTTTCATTTTTGAGCGCTTGAAGTAACTGTTTCCCATCCACGTTCGTAAGCATACAAAACCATTCTGAATTAAAAAACCGTTCTATGTCGCGTATACTGTTATTAGGTTCTTTTTTCTTTCTTGGTTTTTTTCTTCTTAGGTTTTGTCTGTAATCCTGTGCTGCTTGAACCACAATCGCCTCAATGAGTTTGTTGCACCCTTCATCAGACCAAAATGTTTTTTTCACTTCTGCCCCTGTTCTCCTCATAGTATTTTTTATAAATTGCTTTTCTTTGCTTTTTGGGCAGTCTTTTAATTCTTGCTTCTGCCAGTTTTAAATCTTTCTCGTACTTCCACATGGGTTTATAAAATGGACACCCCATATAACCTTTACATCTGTCCACCGTAATCGCACTGCACCTGTTATTTGTTCTAAGTGCAAAACATCTCTCGTTCATTTTCTTTCCTCCTCGTTCACTTGCTGAATCACAGCTTCCACATCCTGAACACTACGCACACAACGTGCAATCCCCCCTGCTTGGTTAATCTTCTGAATGGCACGCTTTTGAAGTTCAGACAATCTGCCTGTTGGGAGCTTGGCTTCAAGTCCTAGAAATCGCCCTTTATAGCAACACAAAATGTCGGGCACACCACTTGTACCATACGGGCCACCGTGCTCCTTAAAA
>CAYTPJ010000217.1:0-3046 GCA_964439755.1 uncultured Oscillospiraceae bacterium | reverse complement strand
GAATTCGGAATGTAAAATGCTGGGTGCTTGTTGGTGGGGTGGATGTTCGGTTGATCGACCTTGCAAAACATATCATCTATTTTTTATCATACGAAACATGCCAACAGTTGTAGGGGACGAAAGTCCTCGACGTCCCGAAACCAAAGGCAAAGGTATGATTGGAAACGATGCTTTTTTAAATATAATGGCATGATTAGGCTTTTTAATATGTTTAAAAATAATTTTACACATTGTGAGTTCTGTTTGCGCTTGGTTATGTATTTTTATAGACGGATAATGTCAGGGCGGGACGTCGAGGACGCCGTCCCCTACAATTTTAGGGTTGTTTGTTCGTGGGGTGGGTGTTTGGTGCGTGTGGTGTGGGTCGACCGGGTAGGTGATATCAGCCCTACAATGTTGAGGTGTTTGGTTATGTGTTAATTTTTATAGACGGATAATATCAGGGCGGGACGTCGAGGACGCCGTCCCCTACAATTTCGGGGTTGTTTGTTCGTGGGGTAGGTGTTTGGTGCGTGTGGTGTGGGTCGACCGGGTAGGTGACAAAGGCATGTTTGGAAAGGATAAAATATTTGTAGAAAAATGATTTAAAAAAGTGATACATTTTTTATTTGAAATACGTTTTATAATATAAGAGGATATTTTTTCAAACAAAATGTCACAAAACTCTTTTTAAATCGTCTATATAAATGCAGGGTATATGAAGGGGAAAAGGAGATTGCAACAGGGATAAAATATCCATAATTTGGAAAAAACGTGCAACTCACGTCGTTTTTCGTGCATTTCACGACACGTCTATTGCATTTTTATAAATATATGATACACTAAAAATGCATTGAGCATGGCAGAAATGGAGGGGAAAAACGTGCATGTTGTTGTATGTGAGGATGAAAAGGAACACAGTGAGCAGATATGCAAATTTATAAATCGCTGGAAAGAGAAAATACCCTATCCGATTAAAATAACCAAGTTTACATCAGCTCAAGATTTTATAAAAGCATGGGAAAATGAGATGGTAGTGGATGCGCTGTTCATGGATATAGTTTTTCAAGATGCTATGACAGGCATGGAAGCAGCAAAAATTGTTCGTGAAAAAGATATGCGAATGATGATTGTGTTTACAACAAATTCAAACGAACACATCAAGCAAGGATATTCTGTTATGGCATTTCGCTATTTAACAAAGCCTGTGCTGTATGAAGAAATAGAACTGTGTTTGAAAGTTGCGTACAATCAATATACATTGAGGCATAACGAATTTTTGATTTTATCTGAAAGCATGGGTCGCCTTGTTTTGCGTTTTGATGAAATCATATATATAGAAGCGCAAGCACCTTACATTTACATTTTCATGGAAAAAAGCGAAAAACCCTTAAAATTGCGATATCGGTTTCGTGATTTTTCAAGAAAATTGCCCGAAGAACTTTTTGTGCTGTGCCATCGTAGCTATATGGTCAATGTAATGCATGTGCGTAGAATTACAAATAAAGAGGTACTGCTCTCGTCTAAGCGAGAATTACCTGTTTCGAGAACACATTTTGAAATACTGCGCCGTGTTTTCGACTGTTATTATCAGGAAGGGGATAGTGGAAATGTTTTTTTCAGTCTTTGATGTATGTATAAATTTATTTCAAGGGTTTTTAATGCAAAGATTTATGTTGTCAAGAATGCACGCTCGAAAGCCCCATACACTCAAGGATATTTTGTGTGTATGCTTTGTTTTTGCCTTTTTCACAATGCAACAAAATCAATGGATTCAAGTGTCTGATCTATTTGTATTTGTCATTCCTCTTGTATATGCTTATAGTATATCAAGAGATAAATGGTATGTGCCCATTTTTTGGACGATTGTTTTGACAACCTTCTTTTCTGCAATTGCTTCTTTATGCCTGCATGTTTTTTCATCCCTCAAAGTATATTTTCCTCAAGGTTTTTCAGAAAGCACATGGTATCAAGTGGTGTTGTCTGTGGTTGCAAATGCAGTTTTGTTTTTAGTGTTATATTTGGTATCTAAATTGAAGAAAAATTATTCCACACCCAATTGGGCTGTGTTGACGTTATTTTTGCTTACTAATGTAGTTATTTTTTGTGTAGAAGAAGCGCTTTACACCATGCAAATCCATATGACCAATGCACAAGAAACATTTGGAGCAGGCTTTGTGATAGCATATATTGGGTTGATCATGTGTACTGTATTTTTTATATTGCTTTTTCATGTAATGTCTAAAACAATGGATAATGAAAAATATTATCGTATTCAAGCAGAAACATTAAAAAAAGATGCACAATATCAACAGGAAATAAAAAATATGTATATGAGCATGTGTGCAATGCGACATGATTTCAAGCATCATTTTGATACACTGAGTGAAATGGTGCATCAGGGCAAAAACACGGAGGCAAAACAATATTTAGATGCTTATAAAAAAAGTGTGGAAGAAACAGAAAGATTTGTTACAGGATTTTCTGCTTTGGATGCACTGCTCACCACAAAGAGCTTGTCTATGAAGCAACAGGATATTCACTTTAAGTGTTCCAAATATCCCCTTGACTATTTGCCAATGCAAGACAGTGAATTTTGTTCTGTGTTGGGGAATGCGTTGGATAATGCAATGGAAGGTGTTCAGCGTGTAACGGATAAAAAAATAAAAAGAAATGTTACACTTTCTTTTTCGTTGAGTTGGGATATGCTATATATTTATTGTTCTAATCCTTGCAATGAAACCACCATATCTTTGAATGAAAAGGAACAAACATTCAAATCTTCTAAGCAGGATCATCTTCAACCACATGCGCTTGGTACAATGAATATTCAGAAAAAAGTATCAAAAGTGGGTGGCACTGTATTGTTCTCTGTAAAAGAGGGTGTATTTTTAATAAAAATAGGCATTCCTGCGCTGAATGCGAGAGAGGGGGCTGTACGATGAACAGCATTTTAAAAAAGGTTGCAAACTGGCTTTCTAAAGAGGGCGTACAGAGCGCTCAAATGGCAAGCTTCCGTGGTACCTATGAATCTCCCGTTCCCGAACAACTCAAGAAATAATTCAAA
>CAYTPJ010000216.1:0-3068 GCA_964439755.1 uncultured Oscillospiraceae bacterium | reverse complement strand
ATTCCTAAAACCATAACACAAGTGGGTGCTGAAGCATTTGCTCAATCAGGCCTTACAGAAGTCACCCTTCAAAACGCTGTTATTGGGGATTATATGTTCTATGAATGTGCATCTCTGAAAAACATCACCATTCCTGACACCGTAACACAAGTGGGTAAAGGCGCATTTACGATTTCAGGGCTTACAGAAGTCAACCTCCAAAACGCTGTTATTGGAGATCATATGTTCTCTGGCTGTACCTCCCTTGAAAGCATCACCATTCCTAAAACCGTGACCCAAGTGAGTCCTCTTGCATTTGCTTTTTCAGGGCTTACAGAAGTTACACTCCAAAACACTGTTATTGGTGAACAGATGTTTACTTACTGTGCCTCCCTTGAAAGCATCACTATTCCTAAAACCGTGACACAAGTGGGTGCTCTTGCATTTTCTAATTCAGAGCTAAAAGAAGTCACACTCCAAAACGCTGTTATTGGGGAAAATATGTTCTATGACTGTATCTCCCTTGAAAGCATCACTATTCCTGACACTGTGACAGAAGTGGGTGCTGAAGCATTTGCTTCTTCAGGGCTTACAGAAGTCACCATACAAAACGCTGTTATTGGGGAAAATATGTTCACTGACTGTACCTCTCTGACAAGTGTAACCCTCCCTGACACTGTGCCTACCTCTGTGGGAACGGATGCATTTAAAAACATTCACAAAGATGCAAAAGCTACCGTGGCAAACATCAAAGTGCTTGAGCTTTACAAAAAGGACAAAGGGTTTAAAGAGGGCAAGTGGTACGGCATTTCCTTAACGGACATGAAACCCGAAATAAACCTTTCAGACGTTCTAACCAAGGTGGAAAAGGCAACCTTCCCCACACCTTCTGATGAAACACTCTATAACGATGAAGAAGCTTTGAATGAGTTTGTGCTTTCTATCGCAATAGAGGCAGTGGATGACACTTCCGTTGATACAACCGTCAACCAAATGGCTTACATCAAGCCCAGTGCAGATGGCACAGAAGGCAAATATGAATTTACCATTACCGTAGAATACGCAGGAAAATCCTTAACCTCTACGGTGAAGAGCTTTAAGCTCCCTTCTTCTGCCAAGCACATTGTTTTAGAAGGGGATCATCAGAAAATATCCAGCACAGATGTGCACGACATCACATTCAGAGTATCGGGCGATATCAACAACGTGAAACGCCTGTACATGGATCAAGTGATGATCACATCTTCTTGCTACGAACTGCGTGCTGGCTCTGTCATTGTCACTTTAAAAACAGACTTCCTCAAAACCATCCCAGTGGGCGAGCATGTGTTTACCGTTGAATTTAGCACAGGCAAAGTGGATGCCCATATGGAAAAATACGAGGGTAAAGCACCTGCAACGGGTGACCGTTTCAACAGTGCTCTGCTCTATGCGCTCCTCTTGTGCTCCTTTGCTGGCATTGTCCTCTTAACATTGGGCAACAAGAAACGCACTCAAAGATAACTTCATATCACAGTTCATAAAACAAGGAGTGTTTGACACATTGCCAAGCACTCCTTGCTTTTTTATATTTCATGACTGCACAAACGAGATACCCTTTCCCCACCACTGTTCTTTACACACTTTTGGGCAAATAAAAACTGTGCTCATGCATTGCACAAGCACAGCAGAAAATCTTTTCAAAATCTTTCAATGGGGAAATACATATAATTTTGCCCACTTTTAGGGTCTGTATAATCTTGTACAGCACCTACAAGGTCTATATCCTGTTCCTTTAAATAAGAGAGGCTTTTTAAGAAAACATCGGGCGCATTGTTTTCCACACAAAGGTATCTAAACTTTGGCACGTGGATCATTGAAAAGCCCTGTACTTGGGGTGTTTCAAATGCACACTCTGCACCTGCAATATAGATGCCTTGTGTAAAATTATTTTCCCAAGGATAAAAGGAACGTGAAAAGTCTGTCATGATGCCCCAAATGCCCAAAGGCTTTTCTTGATCATCTTTTAGAACGTAGGGGGCAATTTGAGAAAAATCTTGATTTACATTTTTCCAAAGCTCTTTTATAAAACCTTCGCCATCATGGGTGTTCCCTTCCTTCCCAATCACGGCAAAAGCTTCCTTTGTTTTAAAGGAAAATGTGAGCCTCCTCACTGCACGTCATTCCTCTCTTTTTACACCATATGTTTTCACATATTCTTCCACTTCATCCATGTCCATGGGCGTGCTGATAAAGAAGCCTTGCACCTTATCATATCCATAATCTTCAAAGAACTGCATTTGTTCTTCCGTTTCAACGCCCTTGCCACATGTCATCAAATCCAAAGTATCTGCAAAGTGCTGAATGGCTACAAGCAGTTTGCTCACCTTTTCATCATGTTCTGCTTGGGCAGTGAACAAACGGTGTGTTTCAATGCCGTCCACATTCAGCTTGGTCAATACGTCTACATTGCTGTTGCCCACACCAAAGTTAGACAGCCAAAGGCTCACACCACATACGTCATGCAAATGGTTTAAACCGTCAATCCCCTCTTGTGTCAGCGCTTGAGATTCGCTGATTTCAAGCTGGAGTTTATCTGCTCTAAACCCTGTATCCAAAAGTGCTTTCTGTAATTCATCTCTAAACTCTGAACGATTGCAATACACAGGCAATGCTTTCATGGACAAGGTAATATTAACATCCGTTTTGTCTGAAATGTCCTTCGCTGTTTTTAATGCCTTGTGCAAAAACCAGTTGGAGAACAAGAAGGTCAAAGTTTTATCCTTTGAAATGTCTTCAAGCAAGGGACGTGCATCTTGCAATTCACCATTTTCAAGACATACTTTTTCAGCAAACACATCATACGTGTTGCAAGTGTTTTTCCCAATAGACCACTTGGGTTGTGCATAGAGCAAAAAAGCATCTTTTTCAATCAATTGTCTAATTTCTTGTGTCGTCATAGGGTTTTCCTCCTGTTTCAAATATAAAAAACCTGTTGTACTACCTATTCTATACACATCGTTTAAATCCTCTTTTTTTTGCACATTTTAATTTATTTTTTACATTTTTTATACAAAAACATGATTTTTCAGATTGCAATTTGTCTTTTT
>CAYTPJ010000215.1:0-3092 GCA_964439755.1 uncultured Oscillospiraceae bacterium | reverse complement strand
GAATCTAAACTCTTGCAATGACCACATTGCTTTTCATTGCACAAAGTGTAACCTACGTTTGACGCTCGTAGAAAATGGTATAACTCGATATTATAATATCTATTGTTTTCGATTGCAATCAGTGCTATAATATCTATTGGATGGTTAAGCCATCCAACATTTTAGAGGAGGAATTTTGGATATGACGAAACGTATTATTGCCCTTCTTACCGTACTCATGATGCTTTTGGCTGGTGTTTCTCTTGCAGAAGAAAACACATATACAGGCACAGCGAAAGGTTTTGCTGGTGATGTAAAAGTAACACTCACCATCAAAGACAATGTAATTACTGCTTGCACTGCTGAAGGTGCAAACGAAACACAGGGCATTGGCTCTGAAGCCCTTGAAAATTTGCCCAAGGAAATTGTTGAAACAAACTCTATCAATGTAGACGTTTTTTCAAGTGCAACTGTGACTTCTAATGCCATCATTGAAGCAGCTATGGCTGCCCTTGTTGCTGGTGGTTTAAACCCTGCTGACTATTCAAAAGTAGTTGATGAAACTTCAAAAGATATGACTTATGATACAGACATTGTTATTGTAGGTGCAGGTGGTGCAGGCATGGTATCTGCCATGGTTGCTGCTGACCAAGGCAAGAAGGTCATCATTGTTGAAAGCATGCCTATCGTAGGTGGTAACTCTGTTCGTGCAACAGGTGGTATGAATGCTTGCGAAACAGAAAACCAACAACAAAACACATTTGCTGAAAATGCCGGTGTGGAAAAAATGTTGAACAATGCGAAAACAAAGTATGCTGAAGATGATTACATTCAGCAACTCGCTCAAAAAGTTTCCGAAGAATATGAAGCTTTCAAAGCAAAAGCTGAAGGCTACTTTGACTCTGTTGCGCTCATGGAATTGGATGCTTTAATTGGTGGTCTTAGCCAAAACGATCACGACCTTGTGCATGTGTTAGCAAACGATGCTGCTGCAGGCGTACAATGGCTCAAAGACAATGGCATTTCTTTAGAAGGCGTAGGTTCCTTTGGTGGTGCCTCTGTAAAACGCATTCACCGTCCTTTAAACGATGAAGGCAAGACCATCCCTGTTGGTTCTTACATGATTCCTCGTTTGGAAGAAAACTGCACCTCACGTGGTGTTCAATTCCTTTTAGAAACAACTGCACAATCCATCTTGATGGTGGACGGCGTTGCAAAAGGTATTGTAGCAACTGGCGAAAACGGTGAAAAAATCACAATCAATGCAAAAGCTGTCATCTTAGCTTCTGGTGGTTTTGGTGCAAACGAAGACATGGTTGTTCAATATAAACCTGAACTTGCAGGCTTTATGACCACAAATGCTGGTGGTATTCAAGGTCAAGGCATTCAAATGGCTCTTGAAGCTGGCGCTGATACAACAGACATGGATCAAATTCAAATTCACCCCACAGTACAGTATGACACCTCTGCCCTCATTACAGAAGGTCTCCGTGGCGATGGTGCCATCCTTGTAAATGCTGATGGCAAACGTTTTGCTGACGAAGTGGGCACACGTGATGTGGTATCTGCCGCTGAAATTGCACAACCCGGCTCTTATGCTTACCTCGTAATCGACCAAAAAATGGTAGATAAATCTGCTGTTATCGCAGGCTATATCAAAAAAGGCTTTACTGTAACAGGCAACGACTATTCTGAACTTGCAAAGGCAATGGGCGTAGATGAAACTGCACTCAATGAAACAATGACTGCATGGAATACTTGTGTTCAAAACAAGGAAGACAAAGAATTTGGTCGTACAAGCTTTGCAAATCCTTTAGACACTGCCCCCTACTATGCAATCAAAGTATCTCCCGGTGTGCACCATACCATGGGTGGTGTTAAAATCAACACAAACACTGAAGTAATCAGCGTAGACGGCAAAGTCATCCCCGGCTTATTCGCAGCTGGTGAAATCACTGGTGGCGTACACGGTGCAAACCGTTTGGGTGGCAACGCTGTTTCCGACTTCGTTGTGTTCGGCCGTATCGCTGGTGAACAATCTGCTCAATATGTAAAATAATCAAAACGGAATATTTTTCGTTTTACAATCAATTAAAAAAGACGCAACAAAATCCGTTGCGTCTTTTTATTATACTATGTTATTTTTTTAAATAGTAATCTGATATGATTTTTTTAAATAAACCTACTGGAAAGAATTTGTGCATATATATTGCAGATTTTTGATCGAATTTTGCTATCACCAATTTGTTCGGCAAATGTTTCTTTTGAATGATTTGTACTATTTTTCTGCCCAAGTCCTGAGGGAATAAACCATTGTCTTCATCCTGCTGTATTTTTTCACAGGCATATAAAAAATCCTCTTTATAAATCGTATCTCTTTCCATGCGTTCTGCATGTTTTCTATACACCTTTGCCCCATTTCTATGGTCTCCCGGCTCTACTACGCAAACATGTATGTTCTGTTTTTCTATTTCAATGCGTAAGCACTCTGCATACCCTTCTAAAGCAAATTTACTGGCGACATATGCCCCTTGAAAAGGAATGCCTAATACGCCGTTTATGGAGGAAAGAAGGAGTATCTTTCCTTTCTCTTTTTCTCGCATAAAAGGAAGTGTGTGATGAACAACTCTGGTCGTTCCAATAAAATTCGTGTTCATCACTTCTTGTAGTTCTTCTTTTGTATACAGTTCACATGCCCCTAAATTAAGCACTCCTTGACAGCATATCAACACGTCAGGTGCTCCGTACAAGGCATATGCTTTTTGTGTAAAACAAGCCACACTTTCTTCATTGTTAACATCCAAATAGAGGTTGTATCCGTCTTGATTTTCTCCTTCTTTGTCTTTAAAAGAACGTGCGCCTAATACGACATGTTCAAAAGTTTCTTTCATTTTATGCGCAATATTCTTCCCCAAACCACTGGAGGCTCCTGTAATCCAAATAACCATATATTTCACCCCATTTTTTTATGTATTATTAATTCCGTACCCCAAAAGTACAATCACATTATAGCAAATGCATGAATAAAAATCAAACAAAAAGGCTCTATAATAAAGGTTTTGGAAACACACAATAAAAAACAGCTATCCACTTAGAATAGCCGTTTCTCTTGG
>CAYTPJ010000214.1:0-3193 GCA_964439755.1 uncultured Oscillospiraceae bacterium | reverse complement strand
AACCTATTGACAAACAAGTTAGAGTATGCTAACCTATTTACGTGCTAAAGGTAGGATGATTGGTTCATACTATTTTTTTCACAACACGTTAGTTATCTCTAACTTTCAAGGAGGGTACTATGCCGATTTATTTAGCTGACATAATGGAAGGTCAGATTATAAGGCGTATTTCAGGAAGTGACAAAGTAAGAGCACATCTGAACAATTTAGGATTTACCACAGGTGAAGAAATTATGCTGATCAATCGAATAAACGACAGCGTAATTGTCAAAATCAAGGGAGTTTCTCTTGCTATTAGCAATGAACTTGCGAAAAAAATATTTGTATAAGGAGTACGTATGAAAACACTGAAGGATTTACACATTGGAGAAAAGGGTTTGATATCCAGGCTTTGCACCACTGGAGCTTTAAAGCAAAGATTCATGGATATGGGCATCACAAAGAATACGGAAGTAGAAATCATTAGAATTGCCCCTTTAGGCGACCCTATTGAAATTCAAATCCGTGGTTACAATTTGAGCATCAGAAAAGACGATGCTGAAAAGATTGAAATAGGAGAGTAAGAAATAACATATGAAAAACATTGCATTATTAGGTAATCCAAACAGTGGCAAAAGTACTTTGTTTAACGCCTTAACAGGTAGCACACAATTCGTTGGTAACTGGCCCGGTGTTACAGTTGAAAAAAAAGAGGGCAAAACAAAAATTTCAGGTCAAGCTTTTAATGTAGTCGACTTGCCTGGCATCTACTCCCTTTCTCCATATTCCAAGGAAGAAATCATCACAAGAGATTACATTTTAAATGAGCACCCTGACGTTGTTATCAACATCCTCGATGCTTCTAACTTGGAAAGAAACCTCTACTTAACAACACAAATTATCGAATTGGGTGTGCCTGTGGTTGTTGCACTTAACATGATAGACATTGTGAAAAAGAAGGGTGAAGACCTTTCTGTAAAAGCATTGTCCAAAGAATTGGGTTGCCCTGTGTGCGAGATATCTGCTATTACCAAAACAGGTATTGACAATTTAAAAATTGCCGTTTCAAAAAGCAGCTCCACAGCGAGCAATTTGGCACACAACTTCAAATACGCTCCAGATGTTGAAGAAAGTATTCAGTCCATTAAATCAGACATTGCTTCTACTTTAAAAAGCAAGAGCATTGATTTCATCTCTTTGAAAATTTTGAGTGGTGATAAAACAATTTCTTGTACAAAATCCATTCATAATGTCATTTGGGAAAAAGGCGCTGCTCTAAAAAAAGACTTAGAAAAGAAATATGATGATGATTTTGACAGCATCATTGCGGAACAGAGATATGAATGGATTAAATCTATTATTAATTCCGTCATCCGTAAAAAAAGAAAAGAAAAAATATCATTATCCGATAAAATTGACAGAGTGCTCACAAATAAATACCTCGCATTACCTATTTTTTTCGCAATCATCTATGGCATTTATTGGCTCTGTCTAAATCCATCTGGACTTGGTAAAAAGCTGGTAGGCATCACCTTCACATGGGTTATTAACGCTATGATTTGGGCTGCCACCACTCTCCCAGAATGGGGTGTTTCACCTTGGCTCGTTTCCTTGGTTTCTGACGGCATCATTTATGGTGTTGGTATTGTTATCGCTTTCATTCCCTATCTGATGGTACTTTTTGCTTGCCTTGCTGTTTTAGAAGAATGTGGCTATATGGCTCGTGTTGCCTTCATCATGGACAGACTCTTTAGAAGGTTCGGACTTTCTGGCAAGTCCTTTATTCCCATGCTGTTGGGTACAGGATGCACCGTTCAAGGGATTGCTTCTTCTCGTACTATTGAAAATGAAGCAGATAGAAAAATGACCATCTTCTTAACGCCTTTTATCCCTTGTGCAACAAAAATGCCTGTTATTGTGCTCATTGTTGGGTTGTTTACCACAAGTTCCTTTGTTGCACCTCTTAGTTATTTGGTTGCTATCCTGTTTGTTATTTTAGGTGGTATTTTCCTTAAAAACACTATGCTTAAAGGCAAACCTGCCCCCTTTGTTATGGAACTACCCGAATACAAAGTGCCTCGCATTAAGAACGTCTGGCATTTCATTTGGGATAAAACAGTTTCCTTCTTCAGAAAAGCGGCCACCATTATTTTTATCACAACAGTTATTATTTGGTTCTTGAAATATTTCACATTAAACTTTCAAGTAGCTGATGTAATTGACAATAGTATTTTGGCTTCTATCGGTAGATTGATTGCACCAATTTTCATTCCCCTTGGCTTTGGCATGTGGCAATTGGTCGCAGCTATGATTACAGGGTATGTTGCAAAAGAACAAGTTATTGCAACTTTAGGCCTTATCTACGGTACAGATGCTATTAACGGTGCTTTATCCTCCATGCTAACACCTGCAAGCGCTGTGTCCTTCTTACTTTTCTTCATCCTTTCTGCTCCTTGCTTTGCATCTATTGGTGCTATGAGAAAAGAACTTGGTAGTGCCTCTCAGACATGGAAAGCTGTGGGTTTCCAAATGGTCACAGCTTATGCCGTATCTCTCATTGTATACCAAGTATTAAACCTCATCCTGTAAAGCAAGTATTCCCCCTCATTCCTCTTTCCCCAAAAAAGGAGATAGACTTTCCCCTGTCTATCTCTTTTTTAATTGAATAAAATTTTACATTTACAAAGAGATGCCTGATCTTTAAAGAAGCTCAATATTCGTCAATTTACTACTATTCATCAATACGAAGAATGCGCCCAAGTTATGTAAGAGCGCTCCCGCCAAAGGCATCACAAACCCAAAAGCTGCAAAAAACACCATGATTGCGCTCGTTACAAATGCCAATAGAACATTCTGCTTTATAACCTGTTGTGTGCGTTTTGCATATTGCAAAATAAAAGGAATATTTTTCAAATTCTCGTTCATCAAAGAGATATCTGCACTTTCAATCGCTGCATCTGCACCCATAGCGCCCATGGCAATGCCTATATCGCTTGAAGACAAAGCAAGCACATCGTTTATGCCATCCCCCACAAACACAGTTGTTGCTTTTTCTTTTTCCTGTTGTAAAATCTTCTGTTTTTCCTGTGGCAAAAGTTCAGCATATATTTTAGACAAACCACAAATTTCTTTTTTGAGATTGACCGAGAGGACGATTTTAGAAGAAAAGGTCCAAGCAAAGAAAATAGAAAATCACCTATTGTAGGGCTTGGAT
>CAYTPJ010000213.1:485-3195 GCA_964439755.1 uncultured Oscillospiraceae bacterium | reverse complement strand
CTATATCTTCTGCTATATACTCATCATTCACAATTTTATATGAAATATCAAACACTAAATATCTGTACTGAATATAGAGCGAGGTTATCTTTTCCTTCTCTTCGTCAGTACGTGCTAACAAAACAGCATATGGAAACACCATAAATTCCATCCATTCCCCCCCTTTTGTACCTTCTTATACTAAACCACAAATAGCATTTTGTCAAGATAAAAACATATATACAATAGGGGCTAATATCATTCACCCAATTGACAGAAAATCACCTTCTCATTGTGTATTTTATTCGTTCAGCGTTACTCCTTATAACAAAGCACAATTGATACTGTATTTTTATATTGGCTCATTCGTAGTATACTATATATCTTCCTGTATGTCAATAGATTTCATCATAATAAATGCATCGTAAAATTGTTGACATTTCTTTTCATATGCCTTATACTATTTGTGAACAAATCTTTTATCTAATTTATGCGTACTTTACAGGAGGAATGAAAAAATGAGTGACCTTATTTTATCCCTAAAAGAAAAGGAAATTTTACAGCTTTTAATGGATGCCAATCAGCCCATGACAGCGCACCAACTAACAGAGTTTGACCCCTCTTTAAAGAAGAACACTGTGTTAGGGGTGTTTCGCAAGTTGCTTGACAACAAATTTATCAAGGTGAATAATATTGTGTACAGTGGCTGTGTATTGTGCAGAAATTATTTACCCACCAAAAAGGCACATGATTACATGATGCGTGATTTAAAGACAAGCTTTGATAAAGTGAGAAAAACCAATCCTACACCTGCCATCTTTTTTAACCTGCTCAAAGATGCAGACGCTCAAACGATTGCCGAGTTAGAGGACATGTTGCAACAAGTCAAAAAAAGTTAATATTTTCGAGAGGATAAATGCATGATTTTTTCTATTTCTACCATGCTGACCCATGTTTTGCTATGTGCTTTTTTGCTATTTTTAATCAAAAAAGTTTTTGCACGTCCTTCCAATTACAGCCCAAAGTGCTTTACATGGATATTCGCAATTTACATACTCTGTGCTATACGCCTTCTCTTCCCTTTTGAATATTCTTTTACAAAAACCATTTATATCACACCTATATACACCCCTCTTTGTGATTTACTTCGCACCCATGTAATGGGCATTTCTGTATTCACGCTCTTGTTAAGCCTCAGCTTATTTTCTACTATTTGTATGCTTTTAAAAAGAATACTACAACAACGCAGATACATAAACTATTTAAACAGTTTGCCCTGCAAAATGCGTATACCTGCTCCCCTTTGGTTCAACAAAAAGCGTGTCATCCGTTGCGTGATAGACCCTGCCAACACAAATCCACTTGCAATATGTTTTTTCAACCCACAAATTGTTTTACCCAAATTTCCCATCAGCAGAGAAGAACAAAAAGTTATTCTTTTGCATGAAGAATATCACTGTAATTCGTGTGACATGGTGCTCAAATGGTGTGTAGAGGGCATATGTTGTTTGTTTTGGTTTGTGCCTTTCATTTCTGTTTTGCGTGAACATTTTTCCATTGTTTCAGAACTTCGAGCAGACCAATATGTTGTTCAGCACAAAACCAATGAAGAAAAAACACAATATCTTGAGTGTATGCTCAAAGTTGCCAAATTAACGAACGTACCCTCTGTTTTCCCTGCTTTGAGTTTTTCCTCCACCAACCGTACAACCATGAAAGAGCGTTTTCATTGTATTCTTTCTCCTAAAAATGCGACCCTAAAGCAAATTACAATGATTTTTCTAATCTGCACACTCTTCCTATTTTCTCATTTATTCGTTTTAGAGCCTTACCACGTTGTACCAACAAACCATGAACATTCTTTTTCATTGGGGCAATGCAAAATTGTGCAAGCATCTGAAAATGTGTATGCATTTTATATTGAAAACGATTATTCTTTTACATTGCATTATTTGCCCCAAGAATTTTCTAATATGCCCATTTATCCATCCAGAAAAGAGGCAGGTCTATGAAACCACCCCACGCCGTAGGGCTGATATCACATCCCACCTGCACACACCGACATGCAAACACACAATCATCAACGAAATTTAATGTTTTTGATAGTAACAAACAATGGAGGTGCGACAGAGACACACATCAGCCATGTATTGTCCCGTCGATTAAGCTCAAGTCCACAAGGATGGAGTAAAAAACACTTTCTTCTTTCGTGCCCCTACTTGCCAACAGTGGAAAAGTTATGTTCAAAAAACCCCAACAATTTGAAATGACCCCAAATCATGAAAAATGCGCATAAAAAGACAAAACAACTGTATTTTCAAAATCGATAGACTTTCAAACAAGTAGCCTTACTGTTTTAAAAAGGTCAAAGAACAAATTTATATCGTACCTTGCAGGGGATAACACGAACAAACTTTCAATGATTTTATCCTCGGATTTTGATCTTGAACCACTCAACAAATTCACGAACGCACACCCTTTCCCCATGGGAAGGTCAGATTGAGATGAAATTTTGTTGATATTTCTCCTACAACAACTTGACATAGACTATTGTTTAAAAAAATTTGCAAATGCATTGACAATAGGATATACTATACTCATTCTTATGTAAAGGAAGATAAAGCAAATGAAATATACACATTTCTTTTGGGATTTTGATGGCACCTTATTTGATACATATAATGAAATATCAATCGCAACACAAAAAGCTCTACACGAATTTGGCTTTGAA
>CAYTPJ010000213.1:0-475 GCA_964439755.1 uncultured Oscillospiraceae bacterium | reverse complement strand
GATGCCCCTTGTTAAAAAATCATTAGCAAGCGTTTTTGAAACATTTGCACAAAAGGCGAACGTACAAAAAGAAGATATTAAAAAAATGTATCGATTTTTTTCAAAAAACGACCCCCGTACCATGCTCCCCTATCCAGGTGCTTTGGAGTGTCTTTCAGAAATTGTGGAAAAAGGCGGAAAAAATTATCTATATACACATAGAGGTTCAAGTGCTATTTTAACCTTAAAACACTATAAGGCAGACTGTTTATTTGCAGATTTCATCACAAGTGTAGATCCATTCGATCCAAAGCCTGCACCCGATGCGCTTTGTTTTTTATGTAAAAAGCACGCTCTTCATGTGGATACCTGCATTATGATCGGTGATAGAAATATCGATATAGAAGCAGGCTACAATGCTCACATGCATAGCGCCTTATTTGATCCCGAGGGATTTTATAACGACTATCCTTGCAATATAAGAGCAAATGATTTT
>CAYTPJ010000212.1:0-3259 GCA_964439755.1 uncultured Oscillospiraceae bacterium | reverse complement strand
AAACAGGGTGAAAGCAAGATTTTTCTTTACATTGAGCGCATTTTCTATTATAATAAAATAGGTATGAACTGTTGACGAAAGGTGAAGCATATGCAAGAAGTATTTATTGATAGTTTTGAAAGTTTGCAACAAGAAGTGTTCTTAGATGTATGGGACGATTCTTTGAAAAGATATAGAGATAACCGTGTGTATCGTGGGGTGCAGGACAAGAGTTGGGGACTGAAACCCTCTTTAAACAGAGTGTGCGCACACGATTTGAGCCTTGAAAAGCAAATGATACGTTCTTTTAGAAAGTATGGGTACACAGACCTTCAAAATGTGCACTCCTTTTGGCAGATGATTGCCATGGCACAGCAGTTTGGCTTGCCTACACGCTTGCTTGACTGGACGTATTCTCCCCTTGTTGCGGCACACTTTGCAACAGAGGATGTGCTTGCATATGACACGGATGGCGCCATATGGTGCGCAGATGTCAATCAGATGAATGCGCAATTGCCCGAAAAATTGCAAAAGTTGCTCCAGGAGGAGCGTTGCTCTATTTTTACCATGGAAATGCTCGACCGTTTGGGGGATAATTTTGAAAAACTTCAAGAAATTAGGGAAGAGCCTTATGCGTTCTTTTTTGAACCTGCCAGCGCTGTGGATAGAATTGCTAATCAGTATGCGCTCTTTTCCCTTACAACGGATACGAATAAGACAATCGATCAACTTCCTGAGTTTGACAAGTATTTTAAAAAAATCGTCATTCCAAGCAAAGTGAAGCTGGAAATTCGAGATAAACTCGATTATATTAACATTTCAGAACGTATGATTTACCCTGGGTTAGATGGTATTTGTAAGTGGATTACAAGGCGCTACGCTGATTTGGGGCCACAATACAACAAAGAACGCAATGAAAGGGAGATTTTATAATGTTGATTTGCGATGCACACTCGGATACTTTGCACGCCATCCGTAATGATGATCGTGCAAAAACGGATATTACGTTGGAACGTTTGGAAAAAGGGCATGTAAACCTTCAAACGCTTGCTATGTTTGTGGGTGATAGTGAAAAAATGGAGGACATTGAGCTTGCATTTACACAAATGCTCAAAGCGTTTGAACACTTAAAGCAAAATGGATATGTGCAAGCCTTTGATCCAAGCGAAACACAAGAAGGTAAAGTCAAGGTCATGCTGTCTATTGAGGGGTGCGAAATATTTAAAGAGAGCGTGGACGAAATAGACAGGTTTAAAGAAATGGGCGTGCGCATGGCGGCGCTCGTGTGGAACTATAAAAACGCACTGGGTATGCCTGCAAAGTTTGACGACACCACAGGGCTTACACCTTTTGGTAAGCAAGCAGTCAAGCGTATGATGCAGTTAAAAGTTGCCCCAGACGTGTCGCACTTAAACATCAAAGGGTTTTACGATGTGTTAGAACAAGGCGCTGTGCCTGTTGCCTCACACTCTTGTTGCAGAAAATTGTGCAATCATTTTAGAAACTTAAATGATGACCAGCTCAAGGCGATTTTTTCTGTGGGTGGTTTTGTGGGCGTTAATTTTTACCCAAGCTTTTTAAATGAAACAGGCGTGGCTACTTTGGACAATGTGGTGGACCATATTGTGCATATGATGGACAAGGGGGGCACAAAAGGCGTGGGCTTTGGGTCTGACTTTGATGGCATTGAAACAAAGGTGCAAGGGCTTGAAAACCCACTGGGGTATGAAAACTTGATCAATCAAATGCGTAAGAGAAGATTTACAGAAGAAGAAATAAAGGACGTTTGTGGCAATAATTTTTTGAATTATTTTAAACGTATTTAAAAAAATAGGAGAAAACATGACATGCTCAACCCAAACGAATATGATATCGTGGATATTCAGTTAGCAGAAGAAGGTAAACACATTTTACAACAGGCGGCAGAACGTATGCCTGTGCTGGGTATTATATCGGATAGATTTTCCATCCAAAGACCTTTTGAAGGGTATAAAATCGTCGTGTGTTCGCACGTGACCAAGGAAACAGGCGTTGCGTGCATTGGCATTAAAGAAGGGGGCGCAGACCTTTTGGTGGTGGCTGCAAACCACCTTTCAACCAATGATGCAGTGGCAGCGTCCCTTGTAAAGCACCATGATATTCCTGTTTTTGGACACCATTTGATGTCAGATACAGAGGCGCTGGAGGCACGCAAACGCATACTGGATTTTGAACCAGACATTATTTTGGACGATGCTGCAGAAGCGTTGCCTCTTGTGTATAAATATAAGAAAGAAATGGCAAAAAAATTGCTCGGCACCACAGAGCAAACGACAGCAGGCGTAGCAAAAGTAAAAGTGCTTGACCAAAACAACATGTTAGAGCACCCTGTGATTGCGATCAACTCGAGCAAAATCAAGTCATTATTTGACAATGTGTATGGCGTGGGGCAAAGCACAATCCACAGTATACTCGAAGTGACAGGCATGCTCATTGCAGGGCATACAGTCGTTGTGCTTGGATACGGGCACGTAGGGCGTGGCGTAGCATCACGGTTTAAGGGCATGGGTGCACGTGTGATTATTTGCGAAATAGACCCTTTAAAGGCACTGGATGCACACTTAAAAGGCTATCAGGTGTTGCCTCTTTGTGAAGCAGCCGAAATAGGGGATATTTTTGTAACAGTAACAGGCTCTAAGGGCATTATCATGACGGAAAATATTTTAAAAATGAAAAGTGGCGCTTTCCTTGCCAACTGTGGTAGTGGAAAATATGAGATTGACGTGCAGGGTTTAAAAGAACACATTGTAAAAGAAGAAGAAATAAACCCCCTCATGAAACGGTGCACATTAGACAATGGTAGGTGGGTCAATCTCTTGGCAAATGGCAGAGTGTTAAACCTTGTGGCATGTGGTGGCAACTCCTCAGAGATTATGGATTTCACCTTTTCAGCCATATTGTTGGGCGCTGAATATTTGGTGCAACATCAAGGGGAATTGAGCAATTCTGTGCATGTGATGCCAGAAAAGATTGATCAAAACATTGCATATATCAAGCTCAATGAATATTGCCTCAAAATAGATACACCCACCCCCCTTCAAGAGCAGTATGAACAAGAGTGGGTGAAGGATTAAGTAAAACACGAAATTTGAAAGAAAGGCGTATGAGGGGTTTATCCTCATATATAGGGAAAAAAATGCTGGGCATTATCGGCGCAATGAAAAAGGAAATTGACATGCTTGTTGGAAAAATACAAGAAAAAAAGGAAACAAGCTTTGGGGGTATGACGTTCTATCAAGGG
>CAYTPJ010000211.1:0-3261 GCA_964439755.1 uncultured Oscillospiraceae bacterium | reverse complement strand
TGCTTTTTTCACTCATTTTAAAAACATTGCTTTTTTGTGCTTTTTTTGATATAATTTATATGTATTTATTTTTACGGAGGTACTTTATGCACACATCGACAATGAAAATTCTAACCTATATTATACTATTGCCCCTTTTGCTATTTGTTTTAGCCTTTGTTTCTCTATTCATTTACGTATGTTATCAAGAAAAACATGTGCCCCCTACAGACAATGCAGATGCAATTATTGTGTTGGGTGCACAAGTAAAGACGGACGGCACACCCAGTGTACAGCTTTTGTTGCGCCTTCAAACTGCATTGTCTGTTTACCAACAAAACCCTATGACGATTATTAGCTGTGGGGGGCAAGGCAAGGATGAACCCATTGAAGAAGGCAAAATGATGACAGAATGGTTGCTTCAAAATGGTGTCAAAAAAGAACATGCACTGATGGAAATCACATCTACTTCCACAGAAGAAAACCTTAAAAATGCCATTGATTTGCTTGATAAAGATGCAAAAAAAGTGCTCGTTGTAACGAGCGACTATCATTTGCCTCGTGCAATCTCTATGGCACATGATTTAGGGCTTGACGCAAGTGGACACGGTGCGCCCACCACCAAAGAATTTTTCTTTAAGAACAGATCTCGTGAAGCACTTGCTTGGGGCAAATATTTGCTCAATAAAATACTGCCCTTTTAAATCATCTGGGCAGTGTTTCAAAATAAGCATCTAAATATAGTTTGTTTGCAATGGTCGTCAGCGTTCTTCTTAAAACAGCTTTTTGCTCTGTTTCTTCTTTGCCAATATTCAAGAGCTTTTCTTGTACCCCAAACGTGAACAGCAACACATTGACAAATTCTTGCCTTAAATATTCATAAGCCGTTTCCATATCGTATGTATTTTTCTGAAGTTCAAAGGTCAATTTAATGTTGTCAATGGATAAAACGTTTTTCGCCAGTGCAATATAAAATAGACCTGCAATCTGCTCTCTACCATATTGGCGCTTTACAGGATTTGGTATCAGCTTTTTTTTCACATAATTGCTCACCATAGACCCCGTGAGCGTCAATTCTGGGAAATTGATAAAATAGCCATTCACATACTTGGTGGTCTGCTCTAAATACAAACCCACATCTGGAATTTCGTGGTACTCAGGCAATATAAACGCCCTAACGTACTCTGCAAGTTGCACGCACCCACCTCCTTATGCCCCTATTATACACATTTTTTTCAAGGACGTCAATAACCTTGTATCGGTTTTTTAAAAACCGTTGACAATAATTGTCGAACCTGTTATAATTGTTTTGTACCACGGTATTCATTTTAAATTTAGGAGATAATGTATGAATATTAAAATTGTAGCCGATTCTTCCTCTAACATTCTCACCTTTGACGGCGTTTCCTTTGCCTCTGCACCTCTTAAAATCAACGCAGGCGATAAAGAATTTGTGGATGATCAAAACTTAGATGTGCGCAACATGGTGGACGCTTTGGAAGCACACAAAGGGAAATCTACCACAGCTTGCCCTTCTGTGAATGATTGGATGGAATCGTTTGGCAATGCTGACATTGTGTATGGTGTCACCATCACAAGCGCACTTTCTGGGAGCTACAACTCTGCGCAAGTAGCGGCAGAGCAATACATGCAGGAAAACCCTGGTAAAAAAGTGTTCATTGTGGACTCTTTGTCCACAGGCCCTGAAATGGAGCTCATTATTGAAAAATTTAAAGAGCTTATTTTAAAAGGCTTATCCTTTGAAGAAGTCAAAGAAAAAGTCACACAATACACCAAAAAAACTTGCCTTTTATTCTCCCTCGCTTCTCTTTCTAACCTTGCAAAAAATGGCCGTGTGCACCCTGCGCTCGCTGCTGCTGTGGGCTTACTGGGCATTAGCGTTATCGGCAGAGCAGATGAAGAAGGCAAATTGGACTCCATGCACAAAACAAGAGGAGAAAAACGTGCTCTCAGCCGTCTTTTTGCTTGCATGAATGAAATGGGCTTTAAGGGTGGCAAAGTGCGTGTATCTCATTGCTTTAATGAATCAATGGCAAAGAAATTGGCAGATGCCATTCGCTTAATTCACCCTGCATGTGACATTTTAATCAATCAAACACGTGGCCTTTGCTCTTTCTACGCTGAAAGAAATGGTATCTTGGTTGGTTTTGAAGTGTAAATACTTCCTTGTATAACAAAATCCCACTGAATTTCAGTGGGATTTTTCTTGTGCAATCATATCATCAATAGTCTGCTTCATAAGGCATTACAGCCACAATTTCATCTTCAATGTACACCAAACGGTACAGTGTATTGCCTGTATTTCTGTAATTGTTGTAGAAATCTCCAATATCTACTGCACGGGTAGGATTTCTGAAATCACCATAATAAAAAATGCAAGTTTTGGTGATTGGATATTTGTACACATGAGAATCTGTGTTGGTAAAGGTAGACATATTGCCTTCGCCATATTTTACCGTCACAAGGTCAGCACCAATGTACCAATGATTATTCTTTTGGTAAATTTCGCTGATATAGCCTGCTGACACACGAGTGCGCTTGTCGCTTGGACGACGTTGAAGAAAGATTGTGTAAGAAGTGCTATCACCATAAGAGTTGGACACTTTGATGGTCACTGTTTGGGGCTTATCAGTCATCTTAAAATAAGATGAAGTACTCCCACTTCTAATGGGCGAACCATTGATGTAAATGGTCGCATTAGGGTCGGCACTGGTGGGGGTAAAGCTCACACGAGATACCCAGCTTGCCACTGTTAAAATGTAACTGGTGGTATCAGGGTGAAAGCGTTCAGGGAGCATGATGCCTGTATTGGGGCAATTGTGCGTAAGGCTTGAAAGCACAGGGGCATATGCCACACCTTGCCCGATTTCTCCTCCTGCCATCGTTGGCAAAGTAAGGCTGAGTGCAAGCACTACCAAGAGTATGAGCGATACTGTTTTTTTCATTGTTAAAATCTCCTTTTATCTTTAAATTTGATTGCCTTTCAGTGATACAACGAAGATGCGTATGTTTTTCTTTCCAAATATCTAAAATCATTGTAAAATATTTCAAAAAAGATTCAGAAAAAAGTCTAAAAACACAACTTTCGTGAAGCATTTTATATGAAAACACTCAAACATTTGTACTCAAAATACATTTTTCCTTTCGTTGTAATACCTTCTACTAAAGTGTACAAAACATTTATATTTTTGTCAAGCATTTTGTACTTTTTGTCTGTGTCAAGTTGTTGTAGGAGAAATATCAACAAAATTTCATCTCAAT
>CAYTPJ010000210.1:0-3320 GCA_964439755.1 uncultured Oscillospiraceae bacterium | reverse complement strand
CTTTCTATTTAATTGGGCAATATATTCTTTTGCCCATTCATACGGATCTCTCCCTTTTAATTTCTCACGCAATTCTGCCTCTGTTCCTAATTTCTCAACAACTCGTGAAGAATTCTTTTGATTGATGAACGTGGATTCTATTACATAAAATGATTTGGAATTTTTTGAGTTACTCACATGTAGACG
The DNA here is from genome assembly GCA_964439755.1 of uncultured Oscillospiraceae bacterium. Lineage (GTDB taxonomy): Bacteria > Bacillota > Clostridia > Christensenellales > Aristaeellaceae > CAYTPJ01. The sequence goes on along the minus strand of CAYTPJ010000210.1, from coordinate 3,134 downwards.
CATTTTTTACCCTCCTTTATTTGTGCCTCGTTATGATGCACATATCTATTATACCATATTACTTACATTACGTAAAGGGGTAAGATAAAATTTTTTCAAAAAAATAAAGCCACATAAGGCTTTTAGGCACTTTTTTTGTTGAGTAGGTGTCAAACTCCCGAGCAACCTCCTTGGTCTTAGAAAAGCCATATAAGTTGACTTACTTTGACCTTTGAAGTATATCATATTTTATCAAAAATTGCAATCATAAATGGATAAAAGCTTATAAAAAACAAAGAAAAAGACAAGTAAAAGCATGATTTTTTCAAATAAAACGCTGATGAAACAAGAAAAACAAAAAAATATTCGCAAAACACTTGATTTTTTTCAAAAAATGTGGTAGAATGGTCAAGCTGTCAAAGATGAATGCTTGCGTCCATTTATGACGCGAGTATCAAAATGATAATTCCTACTGGAGGTAGTGTACAATGGCAAGATTTTGTGATGTTTGTGAAAAAGGTTTATTGTCTGGGCACAGAGTGAGCCACTCTAACCGTAAGGCAAATCGTTTCTGGGCTCCCAACATTCAGAAAATTCACATCGTGGTGAATGGTCGTCCTATGCGTGCAAATGTTTGCACACGTTGCTTGCGTAGTGGCTATGTGCAACGCGCAGTGCCTACTACATATTCTGCACCTGAACAAAACGCAGCAGAATAATCTTTTTTCGCATCGAAAAGGGCTTTTTAAGAGAGCTTGAAAATCGGTTCATGCATGTATGCTGAGCCGTTTTTTTGTATAAAAATATTACTTGAGATGTTTGTGGATTGCGTAGAAACATCCACATTTGCAAGTGCGTTTTTATTTGTGTTGACGAATCAGCAAGTCCATGTTATAATCGACTCATGTTAAAAGCGTACACTTGAATTTTAGCATAAAATACAAACACAATGGAGTATATGATGCAAAAGGAAAGCAGAATTTATTTAAAAATTTTAATTGTGACACAAGTATTTCTTGCTTTGTTGCTTGTGATTTTTGCGTTTTTGTCCTACAAGGGGATTACAAAGCACAACGGCGAACTGTTGAACATGGCAGTGATAGATGACAATGTAAAAACGATGAAAAGCAATGTCAACAGTGTGATCAATTACATTGACAGAGCGTATCAAGATGCTCAAAGACAAGTGATCTTGATGCAGGATTATGTGAAAGTTTTATTTGAACACGCACATGATTTTGATGAAATGAAAGAAGAAATAAAGCTGTATTTATTGCAAAACGAGTACGGCAATATCGTTACAATATACGTAAAAGACATGGAGGGGAAATACAAAAATATATTTGACGAAGAAGATGTGATGTCCGCTCAAGACCTTTCAAAAGGGAAGGTGATACAAAATAAAATGGGGTCATATATTCTTTACGTAAACGAACAAAAGCTGATATTAAAAGTGCAAGGCAAAGTGGAAACTTCTATACATGAAGCAGAATATATCAACAACTCTTATGTGTGGATCAATGAAGTGGTGGATTATGATGGGGGAAAGGATTACGCAATTCGTAGGATTCATCCCAATTTAACAGAAACAGAAGGCACATATTTATCTACGGATTTACAAGATGTCAATGGCAATTTACCCTATTTAAAAGAGCTTGAGGGTATTAACCAAAATGGAGATGTGCTCCATTCTTATTATTTTAAAAATTTGCAAGATGACCGTGTTACGCAAAAAATATCCTATGCCAAGCTATATAAACCCTTTAATTGGATTGTGGCAACAGGTACGCCTTTAGAAGATATGCTTGCCTACACAGACCAATTGAGAGAATATGATCAATCGGTGATTTTGACCACTGTGCTCGCCCTTCTTTTTGCCATGTCTATCGTGTTTATCATCAGTTTGACCTACATTATTAAAAGGCACAAAAAGTTTGTGGGCAATGTAAAAAAACATATTGAGATTGAAACGCAATATGACGTTTTAACAGGCGCTTTCCAAAGAAAAGCTGGAGAAAAATATTTAGAACACATCTTTAAAAGCAATGCTGAGTGCGAAAATCTGTTTATTATGCTGGATGTGGATGATTTTAAAAAAGTGAATGACACGTATGGGCATGATGTAGGGGATATTGTGCTCAAACGTATTTCAGAAACGATTATGGCAAACATCAGAAAAGAAGATTGCTTTGTGCGTTGGGGTGGAGAGGAATTTTTGCTCATTTGTAGGAATTTTGAAAGTACATATGAGAGCATGTTTGCTGAAAAATTGTTAAACTCTGTACGCAGTTTGCGTTTTGTGTCAGAAACGTATGATTTTTATGTATCTGTGTCTATGGGTGGGTATACCACCAAATCAGGGGATAAGGATGACCAAATGGACTACGTGATTAAAAAAGCAGATGAAATGCTCTACAAGGCGAAAAATACGGGCAAAAACCAGTATTGCAGTGCGCATAAAAAAGTGGAATAGGAAAAGTGCACTAAAAAAAGACTGCCTCATGATAAAATGGGACAGTCTTTTTAAATGCTTTATTTTATGCCTTTTCCCAAAGGAGTTTGGGGTATTTGTTTTCATCCTTCATTTTTTGAACAGCATCTTTAACGCCTTGAAGGTCGCTTGCATATGTTACGCCATACCACTTTTCTGTGGTGGGGAGCACTTTAAAAGTAGCGCCATTTTCGCTGATCAATTGGTCTGCGACAAGGGGTAAGAAGTATTCGCACTTTAAAGGGTTGATGGGCAAATTCTGATCCAAGAATTTGGGGAAACGCTTTAAGCCTTCCTCAATGATTTCGGGGGAATAGCCCCAGAAGTTCATAGACACAGGGGTGCCCTTTGGTACAAAAGTTTCTTCGCCATTTTCTACGAACACAGCGCCATTTTCACGCTTGTAGATTTCTGTGCGTTCTACAATTTTGGTTAAGTAATCTTCTGCATTCTTTTCGCATACGCCACGAGCCACAGAACCGTTTTCTGTCAATGTATTTTCAATATTGTAGCCAATCATTGCATGTGCGCCCTTTTTGGCTTCTGTGGTGAGGAAAGTGTACATTTGTTCAAAAGAGTTTCTGCCATAGAAGTCATCTGCATTGATGACGGCAAAAGGCCCGTTGATTTGGTCACGAGCAGAAAGAAGGGCATGCATGGTGCC
>CAYTPJ010000209.1:0-3326 GCA_964439755.1 uncultured Oscillospiraceae bacterium | reverse complement strand
AAACGTGTAGAAGCGAGCGCACAAGGTTTAAAAGAAGATGCTTACAAACAAGAAACAGACTTATATGAAAAAGCAAAGAATGATTTCTACGACACTTTTATATACAGCTCTTTGGCTGTTACAGATGCTGTGTTTGAGTATGTTAAAAAACGTGAAGCATTGACGGAAGATATGGAAAAAATAGAAAAAAATATGGTTGAGCTTCAAAAAATGCAGCTTCAAGTAGAAAAAATCTATGCGCAAAAAGATGGCATCATCACTTCTCTTGAAATCAAAAATGGAGATTCGTATAACGGCACAGTGCCTTTATACGAAATGAGCAGTACAGAAAAAGAGCCTGTTTTGAGAGCAGAAACAAAAGAACGTTTTCAAAGAGGCACCAAAGCTACAATAAAAGGAGATTGGGAAGAATTTCAAACAGAGATTGTAGATACAGGTGCATTGCTTCAAGGTGGCAGATATGTTGACTTTAAGCTGGATGACAATATTATAAACGCTTTTAATGGCTTGTCAGGATTGATTAACTCAGAAGGGCTTAAAATCATCATTTCAAACAGAGCATCTGTAAGCAACACCCTTATCAAAGCATCTGCTTTGCGTGAAGGGGAAGGCGAAACGTATGTGTACATTGCAGAATATGTATCTGGTGGTATGATGGGTGGATATTATAGAACAAAGAAATTCCCTGTAACCGTGGTGGATAAAACAGACACACAAGTGAGTGTCAATGAAGACATTGGTTATGAACGTATTATCGACCGTGAGGATAGACCTCTTTCAGATAAAATGCGTGTGATGGAGCAAGAAAAATGAGAAAGTTATTTTCCATTGTAGGTGTGCTGATTGTGCTCTTTGCGCTGTACAGCATGTATCTTGTGCCCACGCATACACAGTATGTTGTGCAAGCAGAAGAAACATTGATGGACATTAAAGAGATGAATCATGCTGTGCATGCAGTGATGCAAAATGCAAGCATTTCCACCAAAAAAGCGCAAACAGACGTGGAACTTTTTGCAATCAATCACTTGTACACAACATATTATCCTCTTTTTGTAAATGAAGGTCGCCTTTTTTATCAAATGGAGGCGCAACGTGGGGGCAATGTGTGCTTGATTGATGAAAATGTCAAGTTTCAGTTGTTTAAAAATGTGAACGCTGTGGGGCAAGAAGTCACAATAGGGGAAACAGTATACAAGGTTGTGGGCGTGGTCAAAAAGGGTACGTCTATTGGTACAAATATGGAACGGCGTGTATACATCCCTTATCAAGGTGCAAAAGGTCAGTTTAAAACAATTGTTGTGTCGGATAAATATTTTGAAGAAGATTTAGCAGGCACAAAGATTGATTTAAAAAAAGAAAGAATGCGTGCCTCCATTATCGGCCGTTTGCTCATGTGCTTTGTATCTTTTAGCTTGATTGTGTTTTTCAAGAAAAAGATGGACGGGTATTTCAAAAATGCGAGAACCTGTTTAAGTGCACAACTCAAGGATGCATATTTTAAACAAATATTCATAAAGTATTTCTTTTGGTTTTTGCTCATTTTACTTGGGTACGCTGTACTGCTTGGCGCATTTGCGCTCACGCTCCAAGAACTTCTTGCACCTTTGTATCTGTTCCCAGAATGGGTGCCCGAAGTGCTGGTAGAACGCACGAACATAGAAGAAGTAATGAAAAGAAACATTGCTTTAATGAGTGAAACGGTTGTTCTAAAAACGCAAGAAATCATTCGATTTGAACACTTTAGAACTGTGATGAACATTGGTTGTTTGATGATTTTATTTTCAATTGGGAGGGTTACAAAAAAATGTTTAAGAAAAAAGGATTAATTCTCATCTGTTTAGCGTTTATAGTATGCGTGCAGTGCAGTGCACTTGCCATGGATACATTTTCTTTTGAAGCGAAGGTCAACCCTTCCATAGAAAGGCAAGTGGCGCCTCCTTTTGAGGGCGCTGTAGATGAGGTATTTGTGCAAGCAGGCGATCGAGTGAAAAAAGGGGATGTACTCTTTCAAATGAAAGCAAATGAGCTTGTTGCTAAAGAGCCCGGCACTATTGAAGCAGTGTTTGCCACAGAAGGTGCAGACGGTAAATCCATCGAGGAAACATATCATGCATCTGTTGTTTTACGCCCTGAATATCCTATGTATGTGATTGTAGGCAACAAAGATGCAGCGGCAGGACGTGAAAACATCCGTTATACCCGTGGTGAAACAGTGTATTTAAAATCCAAAAAAAATGGCCACACAGGGGTGGGCCGTGTCATCAACATTCAAAAGTGGACAATCACTGTTGAACTGCGTTCGGGTGATTTAGTAGAAGGGGATAGCACATCCTGCTATCGTTCCGAAACTTTCCAAGAGTCCAAGCGTTTGGGCACAGGCGTGGTGCAGTATTTTGATCTCACCATGCTCAACATGGAAGGGTATGTGCTCGATGTACCTGTAAAATTAGGCGATGTGGTCAAGCCGGGCGATGTAGTGCTCAAATATGCACCCAGTACAGAATTGAGCGCATACGCAGAAGAAGAAGCAATTGTGATGAGCGTGAATGCTTCAGGCGCTGTGTCACTTGCAAACATTTCCGAACTCGTGCTCACAGCCAAGCTCAATGCACTTGAACTCTCTTTATTGCAAGCAAGAAGTAAAGTAACCATTTATCAAGAGGGTAATAAGGACTTTGCACAAGAAGGTAAAATCTCTTGGATTTCGAGCATTGCAGATGAAAATGGACTGTTTGAAGTACGTATTTTATGCCCACAAGACATAGAACCAAGAATTGGTACAGCTTATCAGATTGTAGCAGAGTAAATACATATTGTTTTTAAAACAATATATTTACCCCATGCCTTATGCTTTGCTAAATCATACAAAATGAATAAGAAAAAAAGCAGGATGAATATATTATCTTGCCTTTTTTCTTAAAATCCGTTATAATGAATACATCAACAAGGGAGGATGCAAAGTAGATGAACGAAATTTTAGCACAACTTACAACTTTTTTTACAAAGAATTTGGTCGATGTACTCATTTACACGGCAATTTTTGTGACGTTTTTGGTGGGGCTGTTCAAGTGTGTTTTTCCGTTAAAATATAGCGCACGCTGTTTACATCGTGCTGTTCGGACATTGGGCAAACTGCCTCCTCGTGAAAGTATGCGCCCTCAATGGCAAAACGAATTATTTATGGGTAAAAAAATGCAAGGTGCGTGGCGTAAGTTTCTCTTTAATGCAGAAGAATTGGATGCAAGAGGACTCACTTGTGATGTGTCGGAATATATCAATGACGACACGGCTGTGTATGCGCTGTCTAATGTGCATCTTGGAGAAGT
>CAYTPJ010000208.1:0-3347 GCA_964439755.1 uncultured Oscillospiraceae bacterium | reverse complement strand
AATAAGGCTTTGCGCATGTTTTTAACTGTTTTATGTGTCAAACTCGGGATATTGTACAACTTTTTGCGCATTTGGTCAAGTTTTTAACCATACAAAAAGCATCGCACAACAAATAAACGCCTGTATCTGTGCTTTTCTTCCCATTTAAAACACGCTATTTATTGAATAAAAGTGAAATTATCCACATCAAACACACCACAGCTTACAATGCGAATTTGAGGGATGACAGGCAAGCTCAAAAAGCTCATGGTCATAAAAGGGTCAATGCCTTTACTCACCCCTTGCGTGTGTGCACACGCTTTAAGGTCAGATATTTTTTGCGCCACCACGTCCATCTTTTCTTCTGACATCAGCCCTGCAACAGGCAAAGAGAGCGCACAGAGCACCTCATCTTGGTGCGCAATGCACATGCCCCCTTCTGTGTCTATCATGTGGTTTACAGCCTTTGCCATGCTCTTTTCATCTGCACCAATGACAATGATGTTGTGAGAATCATGCGCCACACTGGTAGCGATCGCTCCTCTTTTTAGCCCATACCCTTTGACAAAGCACACGGCATGTGCGCCTGTGTTTTTATGGCGCTCAAAGACGGCGATTTTAAGCACATCTTTTTGCACGTCTATTTCTTTTTCTGTTCCTAAATTTTCTGTCATAATTTGCCCTTTTACAATGCCAATTAAAGGGCGCAAATTTTCTGTAAAAAAGTCCTCTTCTGTTACATGTTGCATATGAAAAGAGTGGGTCACTTGCGCTTTTAACTGTTCACTCACCTGTGTATGTGGCATGTTCACATTTTTTCCATCAAAGCACATTTTGCCTTTTACAAACACATTATGCACATGAAAATCCTGCAAATTATCCACAATCACAATGTCTGCATCATAAGAGGGCGCAAGCGCACCTTTGTGCTTTAATCCAAAATATTTGGCTGTGTTATACGAGGCTGCTTTTACACAAAGCACAGGGTCTGCGCCCAAAGCCACTGCTTTTTTAATAAACCCATCCATGTGCCCATAACGCATTAAATCCTTAGGGTGTTTATCATCGCTTGCAAACATCAAACGGTCTATATAAGGATAGTCTATCAAGGGGGCAAGCGCTTCCAAATTCTTTGCTGCCGTGCCCTCTCTAATCATCACATGTTGCCCTTTGCGCATTTTTTCCATTGCTTCATCTATGTTTACACACTCATGGTCTGAATAAATGCCTGAAAGTATATACGCATTGAGCGTGTTGCCCTTTAAAGAGGGGGCATGCCCATCTATTATTTTTGCCTTATTTTTACAGTCCACAATCTTTTCAAGCACTTGCGTTTCTCCATGCACCACGCCTTCATAGTGCATCATTTCGCCCAAGCCTAACACATTGTCTTTCTGATAATAAGGAGAAATATCCTCTGCCAAGAGCGTTGCGCCATTTTGCTCAAAAGGCACAGCAGGCACACAAGAAGGCATCATATAATACACTTGCAAAGGCAAGTTTTTCGTGCTCTCCATCATGTAATCAATGCCCTTTGTGCCACACACATTGGCAATCTCATGTGGGTCTGCCACCACGCACGTGGTGCCATGTGGGAGCACAGCTTGCGCAAACTCAATAGGCGTTACAAGCGAGCTTTCAAGGTGAATATGCGCATCCATCAGCCCAGGGAGCGCAATTTTGCCTTCCATATTGTACTCTGTTTCCCCTGTGTATGTGCCAATCCCTATGATTTGCTCTCCTTCTATGGCGATATCACCTTGTAATATTTCATGCGTAAACACATTAACATAGGAAAGGTTTTTCAGCACCACTTGCGCTTTTTTCTCCCCCATAGAAACTGAAATTTGATGTTTGAGTGTATGTAAATCTTGCATAGCACCACCCTTTCTACGCTTTATTGCGCCCTCATCAAAGTAGAATAGAAGTTTGTCAAATTATACAAGATAACCCGTACTTTGTCAATGGTTTTTATTTGTGTTCTGCTTAAAACACACACAAACAAACCCCTATCATGTTTTTTAAAAAAAGAACAAGGGCAACACACCCCTGTTCTTTGATTTTACAACGCTTATTTTACACTATTTGCTATCCAATCACCATAAAAAAGCATCATCTCAATGAAGACCACTTTTCAAACACACGATACACGTTATTTGGGTTTGCACCGGCAGAAAATTCACACTGTGCAATGCATCCGCCATCTTGATACAGTGTGTCATACACGCTTTGTACTGCTTGATCAATTTGGGTCAATGTGCCATTGGGCAAGAGGTTTTGCCTATCCATTTCACCCCAAAATGTGATTTTGCCTTTAAACTGGGCAAGCTTGTCCACACCCATACAGAAAATCTGCGTATTAAAAGCATCCAACCCTAAATCGATTAGGCGAGGGATGATGCGCAAAGTATAACCATCTGAATGCATAAAGGTTTTCTTGTTATGTTTTTTAGCAATATTGATATAATCTCTGTACATGGGTTTAAAGTATGTATCCCAAAGTTCAGGACTAATCAAAAGGTCTTTTTGAGAGCCCCAGTCATCCATAAACCCTAATGCATCGACATCTGTTTGTGCCCATTTCGTAAGCAATTGGCAATAAAAGTCATGCATTTTTTCCATAAATTCAAGCATCTTTTTAGGTGGGTCCATCAAATCCATATACAGATTTTCTGTGCCTCTAATAAATTGCAGTTGCTCAAAAGGACGTGGGCAACAGGAAGCAGAGATGAACTTCTCTTGTTTTTCCTTGACCGAAACATTGACTTGGTCAATATCAAAAGTCAGTTGTTCATAGGGAATATGAATATTAGACGCATCATCCCAATCATCATCCATCACAATGGGTGTTTTCACTTCGCCAATCACACCACGCTGAGCGTTTGTAAATTTACAGCCCCACTCGTCTACATAATCCCCTATTTCATGTGGATCGCCTTGCGTTTTCGCATACTCTTTGTATACAGTGTTTGGTCCATCAAAATCCCACACAAAATCCTTTTGAAGCTTTTCAAGCATATCATGGTGATAGATGTTTGCCCATGGAAGTGCCCATAATTGGCGTGGCACACGCCCAGAGGTATTTCTAAATTCCAGTGTACTGAATACAAGCTCTTTTGAAGTCATAATTTGCCTCCTACTTTTTTCCAAATGTTTTATTTCATTTTACAGATTTTGATATACTTTGTCAAGCGTTTTTTAAATAATTGTATCAAAAAAAGCATATACTTTTTTTCTCTGTGCATACTATACATTGAAAGAACATTTTAAGGAGGTTTATTTGTGCAACAGGCAATGGAAATGATACATAATGGATTGAGTGATGTTGAAAAAAACAAGCTCTTTTGCGACTTTTATTTCTTCAAAGA
>CAYTPJ010000207.1:0-3380 GCA_964439755.1 uncultured Oscillospiraceae bacterium | reverse complement strand
GGCATCGTGCCCATGTACGTTGATTTTGTCAACAAACTTGTACACCATGTCAAAAAAAATCACAATAAAAATGCCATGGTCTGGGCAGACATTCCACGTCGTCATCCAGAGTTTTCCGAATTGTTTGACCAGAATATTACGTTTATGAACTGGTGGTATTACGATACCACCAAAGAAATTGTAATTGAGCGTATTGCTCAAAAAGGATTAAAACAATATGTATGCCCCAGTCCCTGTGGCTTTTCACGTTTAGTCAATGCATATCACCTTTCAGACAAAAATATTGAGGATATGATTGAGTTTGGCACACGTCACAAAGCCATTGGTTTTATGAATGCCGAATGGGGGGACGATGGGCACATGAATGCATGGGCATCTGCCTTTGTAGGCATGGCATTAGGTGCATGCATGTCATGGAATAATGATGCAAACATACATGACACCGATGCCTCAATCAGCCGTCTTGTATATGGAGATAGACAAAATATACTCATGCCACGCCTACGCAAAGTTGCACTCAATGACAAGATTATTTGGAATCACTTTGCCTTTTGGCAAGATGAATATTTAAACCATGCACCAGCTATCTCTGCTGTAAAAGAGCACATTGACCAATTCGGCTTTGATCAATTGGGAGAATGTTCAAAAGAATCCATGGAAATCATTCGGCAGTTGCGCCTGTGCACAGCTCAAGTTGAAGAACATTATCGTCAGGATTTGAACGAAACACTTGTAAACATGCAAGGCTCTCCTTTAATTCAGTGTTTTTTTCAATATGTAAAAAAATACCAATACAAAGAAAATGTTGGAACACCTTTTATGTGTCCAGAAAAATTAGCACTTTCATTGGAAAATTGGTTACAAGAAGTCGTTAGAGTATGGCGTGAGAGAGCATATGATACAGAATTATACAGAATAAAAAAAGCAATTTGGGGAGCTTGTGACTTCCTTAGAAAGGTAGATAAACATGAATTCGATTGAAAGAATTAATCTGGTCATGCACCACAAACAAGCAGATAGAACGCCTATTTTTGAGTACGTTTTTTCACGTTCCATACCCGAGGCACTCTTAGGTAGAAAATATTACAATTTTGATTTTGATACAGATGAATGGATGAGGTATTCTAAAGAGGTGGGCTTAGAAAAAGCACTCCGTCAATACGTTGTAGACCGTCTTGAGTTATGCGATATATTGCACCACGATATGCTATATGTTTGCCCAAATCCTGTGCTTGAAAGTCATTATAAAGTATATCCATATAAACAGGAATTTGATACAACAGAACCTGAGGAGTTTGTGCGAGCACGCAATGAACGCAGGAAGTGGCAACAGGAAAACAATACCTTCAATGAAGATGAATTTCTCGTATATGATATTTTTAACGATGAAATGTCTAAAATGGGCAGAAAGTTAGACCTGTTTGCCCCTGGATATGCGCACGGCGCAAGCACAGATGCCAATTTGCTTCAAACCATGTTGATAGATGAAGACATTACCCATGAACATTACAAACTATGTACAAGTGGTGTATTGCCCTCCATTGATGCATATCACAAACGTGGTGTGCGGCACATTGGCGTGGGTGGCGATTTCTCAGGCAATCGTCCCATCATCTCCCCCCAATGCTATCACAAATACATTGTACCTGAAGTAAAGAAAACAACAGAGTATGTACACCAAAAAGGTGCGTGGGCTGTTAATGCAAGCGATGGAGATTTATGGCCCGTGATTGATGATTTTCTCATCACAATTGGTGTGGACGCTTACATGGAAATTGATGCCAAAGCAGGTATGAATTTAAAAAAATTAAAAACCTTGTTCGGCGACAGAATTACATTTTATGGAAATATCGACTGTGGTCTTGTGTTGAGTTATCACACAGAAGACGACATACGGAAAGAAACCATTCAATGCTTAGAAGATGGTATGGGCAACGGAGGGCATATTTTTACACCCAGCAATGCCATCACGGATACCATCCCTGTAAATAATTATCTTGCCATGGTCAACGCATATGCCGACTTTTTTTCACTTCCAAACGTCAAGGTTAAATGACGTATAATACCCTCGAACAAAGGATGTGATTGATACATGCAACACAAAGAAGGACTATTGTTTAATGTACAACCTTTTTCCCTGCACGATGGGGAGGGCATTCGCTCCACTGTATTTTTAAAAGGGTGTAACATGCGATGTTTTTGGTGTCACAACCCCGAATCCTTTTTAAAGCACAAAGAACTCATGTTCTTTCAAAACAAATGTATTGCTTGTGATGCTTGTAATATTGCGTGCCCTCAAGCTAAAGAGAACAAAAGTGCACGCTTTACAGATGCATGTACGCTGTGTTTTAGGTGTGCAAACGCATGTTATGCAGATGCTCTCCAAGTGGTGGGGCAAAACATGGATGCACAAACTTTGTTTAAAGATTTGATTGTGCATAAAGACATCTTTTTAAAATCAAAAGGTGGTGTTACTTTTTCAGGAGGCGAACCCTTTTTACAACACGAATTTCTCTATGAAATACTACGCCTTTTAAAAGAACATAACATACACACAGCTGTTGAAAGTGCGCTCTTTGTGCCATTTAAAACTATTGCACCTCTTTTACCCTTGATCGATACGCTGTACACGGACATTAAAACAATGAATCAAGAAAAACATAAGCAAGGTACAGGCGTTGACAATGCACTCATTTTAGATAACATAAAGAAAATCAATGCATTAAATAAAGATATGCACATACGTGTACCTATTATCCCCACATTGAACGATGACGAAAAGAGTATGGAGAAAATCGCAGACTTTGTTCAAAGTTTGCCCAACAAAGTGGATATAGAGCTCCTCCCCTTTCATAATTACTGTATCGGAAAATACCAAGCACTGAATAAAGACTATAAAGCAAAGGATTTAAAAACGCCAAGCAATCAAACGATAAAAAATCTTGAGAAAATATTTTTAGATAGAGATATTGCAGTACAACACACATAAAAAGGAGGGCATAACAATGCGTTTAGACCATCTTGAAATTCAAACAGAGCGTGCCTATCAAAGAGGGGCTGTTGCCCCTCCTCGTATGCGAGATGCCTTAATGGGAGAAGCATTTTTTTCAAAAAAAGAACACTTTTCGCACAATTTACGCCGTGCGTACATTGACCATCATATTTTTGAACATTACCCTATTGAAGTGGACGAATATGAACTGCTTGTGGGGCGCTTTGCACATGATTGCGTATTGAGTAAAGATCAGCAAACATATTTGCAAAGATATGATGATTTTATGCAAAATGATGGCAGGGTGAGTGGTACTTGCCTTGCTTGCACAGGGCATCGGGTGATTGATTATGAAAAACTCTTGCATTTTGGGGTTGACCATATATTA
>CAYTPJ010000206.1:0-3393 GCA_964439755.1 uncultured Oscillospiraceae bacterium | reverse complement strand
CGTGCAGTTCTTTCAGCAAACGCACTGTTTCAAGCAATGTAACTGTGTTCCGTGCGAACCGTGAAAGGGACTTGGTCACAATGCCATCTATTTTTCCTTGCTTGCACTCTCCCATCATGCGCACAAACTCTGGGCGATTGCTCTTAGTGCCCGTGTACGCCTCGTCTGCATAGGTGCCCACATACTCGTAATTTGGATTGTTCTGAATAAGCGTGCTAAAGTAACTGACTTGGGCAGACAAGGAGTGCAAATGGCATCCTGCCCAGATAACACACGTGCATATGCGCCAATTCTGAGTTTTTTGTTTGTTGGTTGAGGTGAAACTTTTATTTCGTGTATTCTTTTCAATCTGTGCTCCTTTGGTGGTTTTTTATGTGGCCTGTATTGCTCGTTACCCTTTAAAATGCGTTATCCACGCATGTCTATATATACTCTGTTTCTGCATAAAGTCAAGTCTAATTTGGGGATGTTTTGCAAGAAATTCTGTATAATTAACACAGAAAATAAACATGCTTTATTCATCATCCACAGTACTGTCTTAGATATTTTTTCTCAGTACATTTTAAATTTAGTATCCTGCACCACAGAATTAAGACAGCCACTCCAAGGCACAGCGGTAAAGTAGTGCGCCAACATTGAATAAACCCATTGCGTATGTGTAGCTTGGAGGATGGATGAAAGCAATTGGCGATATATCAACGCAAATCGAACAATTGCATCAAGCTTTGTTTGGGTCTAAAATCGCCCAATCAAATCACGGAACAATATTTGGGGGGTGATGTAAATGTTCCGTTTGCCCCCGTCATCCTTGACAGGCTATCAATTGCCTGATGTGTCAACATCATGGCTCTTGAATCTAAGCTATTTCCATTGCCACTCTGCTTTTTATTGCACAAAGAGCAACCTATGTTTGACGCTCGTAGAAATCAAACAATTATCGGAAAAAGTGTTGTATTTTTCTGAAATGCAGTGTAAACTATTATTGAGGAAAACTCCTTCCTCTTCTTATTTCTTGAACCATCAAACACAAATCAGGAGGTGTATTCATGGCTACTTCAAGCATTTTCACACGTTTCAGAATTACTGACCCTAAAAAAGCAGAAGCTTTTATTGCAGCATTAGAGGCTTCCGAAAAAGAATCCCAAAAAAAGCAAGAGCCATCTGCTCCTATCATTCCTACGATTACGGATATAGCCGCAATACGAAAGCTGGTTGCAAAGAGGATTAAATGATGAATCATTACAGTACAGTAAACATTCTCGATATGATTGATGCCATCGGAGAAGAATCACTTCATTGTATTCTCTCCGATTTTTCTTGCCCATTAAATTACGCAATTGAGGATTTTGTAAAAAAAAGCTGTTGACTTTGCAAAAAGGAAAATATCCATCACCTATCTCGTAATGGACAATGAAACGGGCGATGTTATTTCTATTTTCACTTTAGCACACAAAGCTTTAGACATCAGCAAAGATGCCCTCTCGAAACTTTCAACAACCTCTAAGAATAAACTAAAGCGTTATGCTAATCTTGATGAAAGCAATGATTCTTATAGCCTTTCTGCCTTTCTAATTGCACAGTTCGGGAAAAATTATTCAATACAAAGCCCAACCGATTGGAATGGTAATCGCATCATGGAAAAAACTTTTGAAATTTTAGGCACAGTTCAAAAGTCCATTGGTGATGGCGTAGTGTACTTGGAATGTGAAGATAAATCTTCATTACTCAATTTTTATCAGAATGAGCAAAACAGATTTCACTCGTTTGATAAAAGATACTCCTAAACGGACGCAACCGAGTATGTCCAGTTATTAAGATTCTTTTAAATAGTTTTGAAAACACACAATAGTATGGCAGAGGCAAATTGCTTCTGCTTTTTTTATGCATTTTAAACCCTCCTTTCACCCCAAAAGGGGTGTTTTTTTTTTTTAATTACAATACACATACGCAGTGTATGCGTATTTTTTTGCTCTTCTTTTATATAAAGTAATTATACATTTATTTTACTAAACCCCTTGATTTATCTATATTTATGCGTGTATCACACGTGAAGAAAAAGTGTTGACCCCCCCTCCCCTATTTTGCGAAAATTTACACGTGGGTGGGGCTGCGGTCGCCCTCCCGATTTCTTTAGAGTTTTATGGCCCCCTTGGGGGATGCAAAAAACCTACTTATTTCAATGATTTTGGCGCTACTTCGGAGAACTCTTGGGGTTTTTGGCTCGCTTTGTGTAGTGTCATTTCCCAAGTGTTGTTCTGTTTTTCGCTCATATCGGGTTTTTCCTTTGGAAAAAAGCACCCCTTTTTTTATGTATAAGGTAGCATTACACACTTTCAAATTACTACAAGCACATTGCATGCAGGTGTATCGACATCGTGTGTCGAACCATTGGAGGACAACCCTTTGAAATCGTCTGTGACGATGAGGCTTTATTAAAAACAAACCCTTGTGTGAGTGCTGTCAGCAAGTATGGACACTGCATGCTTTATGGCAATTTGTTCATTACGGGCGAACACAAAAACGGCAACCTCACAAGCCTAACGAATGCACAAATCGAGCACCTAAAGAAACACATCAAAGGCAACTTACACAAAACGGGTACAGTCAAACTCACGCCCATTCTTGTGCATTGCTCTTACTGAAACACTTTTAAACCAAGGAGGACACTCTATGAAATACGTTGCCTACGGCTCCAATATGGCGCTAAATCAAATGAAATTCAGGTGCCCAGATGCCAAACTCATTGGCATGGGCATACTCAAAAACGCACGCTTAGAGTTCTTTGTTCACGCAACCGTTGTTCCGTTCGATGGGGATACCGTACCCGTTGCAGTCTTTGAAATCAGCAAACGTGACGAACACAACTTAGACATTTACGAGGGGTTTCCTAAATACTACATAAAGGAACAGTGTACCGTGTCCATGGCAAACGGCTCCTCCCTTCAAGGCATGGTGTACGTTATGAAACACATCCGAAATGCCTTACCTACTAGGACATACTTTAACGGTATCATGGGTGCATACCAAACACTTGGCATTGCTTCTCAAATCGACTCCGTCTTATACCCAGCTCTAAAACGTGCCGAAGACAGAGAATAAAAGACAAGCCCTTTCTGCCTGCTAAATGAAGCAGGCTTTTTTTGTTGGGCTTTTTGTCGGCAAAACAGCCCCTGTGTCTGCTTCTAAATTGCGTGGCATGTGTCATCCCTCAAGCCCTCAAAGCCCGACACGTGCACGCTGTGGCAAAGCAAAAAGGCAAGCCATGCGACCCGCCTTTTGTTTTCTTATCTTGCTTATTTTCTTGCTTATTTTCTTGCTTGTTTTCTTGCTTATTTTTTTGTTACTAACTCTTTTTCATTTTGTTCTTCCACCCATTGAGCGACCAACACCTTA
>CAYTPJ010000205.1:0-3415 GCA_964439755.1 uncultured Oscillospiraceae bacterium | reverse complement strand
CCAGCCAGTTGCCATCGAACATTTCAATAAGCCCTGCATCGCATGCTTTTGCAAGCTTTAAATCAATAGGCAATTGACCGAGCAACTTCAAATCGTGTTTTTTAGCAGTTTCTTCTGCATGGCTTTCGCCAAACACGCTGATTTTCTTGTCACAATCGGGACATTTGATGTAGCTCATGTTTTCCACAATGCCAAGGATGGGAATATTCATCATCTTTGCCATGTTGACAGCTTTTTCCACAATCATAGAAACGAGCTCTTGAGGGGTGGTGACAATGACAATGCCATCTACTGGAATGTTTTGGAACACTGTAAGTGGCACATCGCCTGTTCCTGGAGGCATGTCAATGAACATAATGTCGTTCTTTTCCCAACGCACATCTGTCCAGAATTGCTTTACAGTGCCACCAATCACAGGGCCACGCCACACCACAGGGTCTGTTTCATCGTCCAATAAGAGGTTGACAGACATGGTTTTGATGCCTGTTTTGGTGGAAACAGGGTTGATATATTCGTCTGTGCCTGTTGCTTTTTCTGTGATGCCAAACATTTTTGGCACGGAAGGGCCTGTAACGTCTGCATCTAAAACAGCTGTTTGATAGCCCATTCTTTGAGACAAAACGGATAAAAGGGCAGTGACCATAGATTTGCCTACGCCACCTTTGCCACTGACAACGGCAACAACTTTTTTGATTTCTGTGCCTTCTTTTGGTTTTTCAAGTAAGGATTTAGGGTCACGACTGCTGCAGTTTTGGGAGCAGGAGCTACAATCGTGCGTGCATTCTGATTCAGACATGATTTACACCTCGTATCTTTTTTTGACAGAAAAACTGTCTTATATATTTTACTCTTTTTTTGGTTGAATAGCAAGGGAAAAAAGTACAAATTATCAATTTATTGGAAAAATAATAAAAAAAAGAAAAATGACTGTGATTTTCGCACAGCCATTTAAAAATTATTCTTTGCTTTGTGTTTCGTTGAGCCATTCGGGCTTTTCTTTTCTCCCCGATTGAATGAGGGCATCAAAGAAGGGCACTACGTTTTCATCGTTTTGGTTGTTGTACAAAATGGCCATCACTTTGTCACGGTTATCCAACTGCATACCGTCCATGTAACCATACAAAGAGTCCATGGGGATGCCATACAAGCCGTTGGATACAACGCCCGTTTCATCGTCTACGATGGACACAACCCCTCTTTTCAAATCAATGCCTTCTACGTTGATTTTGCCTTGGTCAATCAAGGGCTGTAAATCCACAAAGGCACCTGTTGCGGCGAGCATTTTGTAATCGGCAGAAGGGAGAATGTAAATGTCTCCTTCACCTGCTGCAACGTACACAGTGAGCTGCATTTGGGAATAGTAATCTTCACCGGTAGAATCCATCAGCGTAACGCCTGTGATGATTTCCATATCGGGTACAGTTTCTTTCCAAATGGGTTCAAAGTACGCATTCATTAAATCTTCTGTTACTGTACTGCTTTTAATGTATACGTCAATACGTTTATCTTGAGGGGAGCGATAGGCAGTTTGCGCATAGACCATACTCCAAACGAAAATGGAGCCTATACATAATACGAAATATTTCCACGCACTGTATGTGAGGTGTGTTTTGAATTTTTCCTTGGTGATGGGTGTTTTCATCCTGCGTCTCCTTTGATATTGAGAGATGGTAAATAAAATTTACAAAAGAGCAAACAGCAATGTTGAATACCCTTTTACATGTAGCATGCACAAGATTTTATTGTCTGATGCATCATGCTCTATCATTATACATGACATTGTACATTTTTTCAAGTGAAATAGGGGGGAGGACACTGTTTTGACGTTTTTTATTTCTCCTTTTTTTGGAGAAGCACGGCGGCAATAACGATGACTCCTTTAAAGGCTTCTCTAAGGAAGGGAGGGACACCGATTAAATTAAGCAAATTGTTCATGACAGCGAGGATGAGCACGCCCAGTACAGTGCCCATAACAGAGCCTTTACCACCTGCCATGCTTGTGCCCCCAATGATGACGGCAGCGATGGCGTCCATTTCATAACCGCTCCCTGCGTTCGCATAGTCCATAGACCCAATGCGTGCAATCTGAATGACAGCTGTCACAGATACAAGAGCGCTCATTAAAACGTATACACGGCGCTTGACTTTTTGCACATTGATGCCAGAGAGTTTGCTTGTGCGTTCGTTAGAGCCGATGGCATATACATGCCGACCAAAAGTGGTGTGCTTGCTCACAATGTATAATATAACAGCGATTACAAGCCAGTAAATAATGGGCAATATGATTTGCCCTCCAATGCGTGTGTTGGCAATGGCTAAAAAGCCTTTGGGCACACGAGGAGAGAGCGTTTGCATACATTGTTGTGTCACACTGCGCAATATTTTCATCATACCCAGTGTAGCAATAAAAGCAGGCATTTTGCTGTGTGCAATTAAAACACCTGAGATTTCACCAATGATTATACCCACGACTACACCAGCAAGGATGGCGATGATGTAAGCAGGTACGCCTGTGATGCCAATAGAAGTTAAAAGCCCTGTTTGATTTTGGTCGATTAAGAGCATGATGACGGCACCAATTGCAACCATCGTAGAGCCAACAGACAAGTCAATGCCCCCTGAAATGATGACGAACGTCATGCCCAAGGCTACAATGCCAACGCCTGCGTTGTTTCTTAAAATGTTCACCCAGTTTTTAAAGAAAGAGGAGAACCAATCTGAAAAAGAGGGGTAATCAAAGCCCAGTGCCAAAGTTTGCAAAACCACCATTAAAAGCAAGGCACAGGCAGTGGAAAATACAGGCTTATTTTTCCAATTGTATTTGAGCTTTTCTAAAAGCGTGGATTTTTGTGTCATTGAATGTTGCATTTTGTGCATCCTCTCTTTCATTAACCACCTGTTTGCAGGTGCATGATGTTGTGTTCTGTCATTGTCTGATCTTTTACTTCTGCCATGATTTTTCCGTGGTACATCACGTAGGCACGGTCACAAATGCGAAGTATTTCCTGTGCTTCAGAAGACAATACGATGACGCAAACGCCTTGTTGCTTTAGCGCCGTTATGATTTCATAAATTTCCTCTTTGGCACCCACATCCACCCCTTGCGTGGGATTGTCTAATATTAAGAGTTTGGGATGTTGCATGAGCCATTTTGCAAGCACGACTTTTTGTTGGTTGCCTCCTGAAAGGCTCAAAATAGAGTCGTTATTTTGTTCCATTTTGATTTTGAGCGCTTGTTTTTGCTTTAAAAAAGCTTGCTCTTGCTTGTCTTTTGAAATGAAAAGGCCTTTTACAAAGTGTTTTAGAGATACGATGGTGCCATTTTCTAAAATACTCAAGTCCTTTATGATGCCATTTTCTTTTCTGTTTTTGGGCACATATGCAATGCCTAATTTGAGGGCATGTTCAGGAGAAA
>CAYTPJ010000204.1:0-3523 GCA_964439755.1 uncultured Oscillospiraceae bacterium | reverse complement strand
AAGCTTTATTTTGCGCCTTTTACGTGCATTGAAAAAGGGGATGGGATATTTAAAGGGGGTGAAAGAAATTTCATCCCCTCTTTGATTGTGTGCGCAGTGTACAGATATCCCTGCCATGTAGAAGTGGAGGTGCAACACAAGGATGCTTAAAATAAAAACGCAGGGTTTAGAAGATGTGTTGGAAAAATTAAGAGCACTGGAAAGTATGGAAAAAATAGCACGAATGAAAAGGCAGAGCCTTGAAAAAGCGTACCAAGTGGCAAAGCGCAATGCACCGAGCGAACACATGAAAGCGCACGTGGTGAAAACAGACAAAAGTGTAAAGTGCACACTGCCATATGCTGTGTACGTGGAATTTGGCACGTCCAAAACACCCCCCAAGCCTTTTATGAGAAAGGCACAATTAGAGGGGGAAAGGGCATTTCTGTATCAATTGGTGCGTTTTTTTTCAGAAGGGGATTACAATGATTGATATTGCAAAAAAAGTAAAAGAGGCGCTGACAAAGGCAAAAGGGCAAGTGCAGTATGCTTACCCACAAGACAAAGTGGAAGTGCCTATGCTCACGTATTTTGAGGCAGACAATGCCTCTTTGCAAAGGGCAGATGACGAAGAATTGACGGCGCTTGTGAGCTACCATGTGGATGTGTGGGCGAAAACGCCTGAGGAGGCGCATGAGATGAGCAGAAAGGTAAATGAAGTGCTGATGGAAATGGGCTTTATTCGCCGAGGGACACAGGATTTATATGAAAAAGAAACAAACATTCATCACAGAGCGATGCAATTTGAAATAATTGTGTCAGAATGAGGAGGAAACATGGGGAAGAAAATATTAAGAGGTTTTTCGGACTTGTATTACAATGTGTTAAAGGAAAACACAGAAGAAAAGTATGCTGTGGGGGAACAGTATGTGCGCCTTTTGGGGGCACAAAGCTGCACAGCCTCTGAACAAAGAAATGAAGTGTCCGTGATGGCAGACGATGGCAACTATTATGAAGAAAGTGAGTTCAAAAATGGTGAACTGCAAATCACAGTGGCAGGCATGGATTTAGCAGATATGTCAACATTATTGGGCGCACAAATGGACACGCAAAAGACGGAGCTTTATGAGGGCACGTTGGATGCTGCGCCCGAAGTGGCACTCACTTTTTCAGGGCTTTTGGCAGGCACGGAAGGGTATCGCCTCTTTCAATATTTTGCCTGCAAATTAAGGAATGTAAAGGCAAATGACTTGCAAACAAGGGGTCAAAACAACGAGGGCGCTTCTGTGACTTTGACTTTCTCTTTTACAGGCAGAAAGTGCGATGGGAAATTTAGAGGCATGAAGGACGTTCAAAACAAAAATGAGATGGGTGCATTTTTAAATGGCATTGCACCTGTACCCAGTGTGTAAACAAGAGGAACAATCTACCTTTTGATTGAGAAGTATATAGAAAGGAGAATATTTTAGTGAAAACAAGGGATAAAGCAATTTTGTTTTTTTTAAGAGCAAAGCAAAAAAGAGCGCAAGACAGCATTACCCTCTCTCGTGGGGAAAAGAAGAAAATGTATGGCATTGAAATCAAAAAAGTACCCATAGGACGTTATTTGGATATGACAAAGAGAATGCCTCTTTTGCTCTATGAAGCACTGGACGAAGCATTTCCTTTGATGACCCCTTTGGAGGTTTTGAACGCATTGAGTGACATGGAAGTGGGCACGCAAAAAGCGCATGAAACACTGCGTAAGTTATTTCAAGTTGTGCCATTAAAAATAGTAGAAGCACTCTGCGAAATACTCGACACGGACAAAGAATATGTGATGAAACACTTGACACCACATGCGTTTACACAAGTGCTCCTTGCATTTTGGGAAATGAACGATTACACGGATTTTTTTTTGAACGTGCAAAAAATATGCAATCTGACAGGCATGAAAAAGACGAATACTGGCTCCAAAAATGGCTCTTGTGTGCCCACATGATGGGCATTAGCAAAAAAGAACTGATGGAAACATATCGAGTGGACGAGTTTTTGATTTTGATGGATGCGTATAAAACACTCCATTCAGGTGGAACTCAAGAAGATGTGGAAGTGCATGCAGGTGAATTTTAAGGAGGGATTATTTTGAAAGCACCTTTTACTCATCCACCCAATGGGTGATGAAAACAACCAGTAACTATAAAGAATTAAAAATATTTGAAATATAAGGGAGAAAAAAATAATGACAACTTTTAATGGTAAGGTTTTTAATGGTGGTTTAAATTTAAGAAAAGCGTGCAGCACAAGCTCTACACGCTTAATTCAAATTCCAAAAGGCACAAATATTACTGTTTCAATTGTACCCAATCAAAATGAATGGTTTGCAGTATCCTACGGTGGATACAATGGGTTTGTAATGTCACGTTATGTGGCAATTGCCAATGATGGTGGCGTTTGCTCTGTTGTTTCAACCTCTAAACGCTTGAACATTCGTATCCGTCCTGTGGCTGGCTCCACTGTACTGTACTATGCAACAGGTGGTGAACAATTGCGACTTTTGGATACAACGAGCAAGCCAGAATGGTATCGTGTTAGCAACTCAAAAGGCTCAGCATGGGCAATGTCAAAATTCTTAGTTGTGCACTCACAACCAGATGGGGGCACAGGGGGCGAAACAGGGGGCGAAACAGGAGGCGAAACAGGGGGTGAAACACCTACTCGGACACTTAGAATGGGTGACCAAGGGGCAGATGTTCTTGCCATGCAACAAAAATTGATGGATGCTCGTTATTTTTATGGTTATAGTGACGAAGTGTTTGATATCAACACACAATGGGCTGTGAAATATTTTCAATTTCGTAACAACTTGACAGTAGACGGCGTTGTAGGGCCTGCAACAATGAGCAAATTAAACAGTGGCACTTATCGTAAGGGCGTGGAAGATGCAGTGGCTAATCGCCCAATTGGTGGCGCAGCTGAAACAAAGATGAAAATGCACACACCTCTTTGGAAAAATGAGGTGTTTGACGCTGATTTAACACCAAATGTAGAAACAATCGGTGATTCGGGAAATGCCCCCACTGCAGTGGCTGTTTGCTTTTCCACATTATGGGAACATGCCATTACCCCTCCTGTGATTGCCAAGTGGGCGAAAGATAATGGATATCGAGATGAAAAAGGGGAAACAGGCGTCACGGATGCATTTTTTGAAAGAATCGCTGCGGCGTGGGATGTTCGCTATGAAAACACCACATTTTCTCTTGCAGGTATTAAAGATTATATCAGCAAAGGTGGTTTGTGCGTGGTGCGCATTACAGGCAATCCAGCACATGATTATTGCTCTGCACATGGTGCTACATACGTGGTGGTATACAAAGTGGATAGCAACTATGTATATTTTGTCAACGTAAACGCAAAGGGAAATGGACCTATTTCTGTATCAACATGGCAAAATGCATCTTGGATTAAAGAAGCACATCGCTATGGAGTTGAGTTGTAAAAAATATCCGTTATTATTTATCTAACGTAATAAAGTCATCCATAACATATCCGCACATGCCGTTCG
>CAYTPJ010000203.1:0-3538 GCA_964439755.1 uncultured Oscillospiraceae bacterium | reverse complement strand
AGTAATTATCTTTTACAGTATACACGTCTTGCACTTCGTCAAAGGTATACTGCGTTTGATATCCTTCTCCATCTGCCTTGGGCGAAAAATGTGCATTCTTTTGTTCAAACGTGTATACCCCTGTCAAAGACCCATCTTGATTTTTTGAAAAAGTATACGTACCTTCTGTATATGCTCTTGTAAAAAAATCATTATTGGGCTTAGACAGATATGCTGCATTTTCTTTGAAAAAATCATTTTGTTCTTCCAAAATAGGCGCATGTGGCAACATTTCTAAATACTCTTTTTGAGACAATGTTCTTTCGTTTTCGCCCTCTAAAAAGTACAATATATTTTCTTCAAAGAAACGAATAAAAGCACGTGCTTGGTTTTGGTCGTTGTATTTTTTAAATGTAGACAACACGTTTTCAAGCGTTTCAGCCATCGTTTTCATTTGCTCTTCTGTCTGCACCCCCTGTTGTAGTGGCACAGTATTTTGAGGTATTTTAAGCGAATAACTGGGAAACAAATCAGAAGACACGTACATTTCTTGCCCATCTTTTCCATATTGCATAGAAAAGGTAGCCAAATACTGTTCTCCTACATGTACAATTACATCTTCTTGCTGTGCAGACATCACCACTGTGACCTCCAGCGCATCAAACAGTTTTTGATATGCACTCAAATTGCTTTCCATCATAGAAAATGCAAAATGTCCCGATTGGTCTAATTGTTCTTTTTCTATTGCAAAAACTTTATTCATAAAATCAAAAATATTTTCTTGATTGATGGATATTTTTGTTTTATAAGAAAACACGTCCTCCGACAAGTTCGCCCTATTTTGAGCATTGTAAAGAGGCTCTAAAAACCCTACTTGCTCTGCGCTTGCCCCTACGCACGTAAAGAGTAAAATGACGAGCATACACCACGTCAATATTTTTTTCATAATAACTTTTCTCCTTATATATCAAAATGCACACGCATTTATTTTGGATTTAAAAAAAGCACCGCAACGCAATAAAAGCGCAAGCGGTGCCTTTTTAACAAGTTATTCTTCAACAGGAGCGCCAACAGGGCAAACTTCTGCACAAGCGCCACAATCAATGCATTTTTCAGCATCGATTTCATATTTTCCATCGCCTTCGCTGATAGCCTGTTGAGGACATTCTGCTTCACATGCACCGCAGCTGATGCAAGCATCTGTAATTTTAAAAGCCATTACGAAATACCTCCTTGATATACTCAACGTCATCCTTATGTACGTCTGCTCCTATATCATACCATTACATGCGCTAAAAATCAAGCGTTTTATTATATTTTACAAAATATTCATAGAAATTTTATAATGCTCGGAATTTTCATATACACATGTAAAAAACAGATAGGAAAAATGCAAATATCTCACTCTTGACAAAACCAAAGAAGGTGCTAAAATGAATGAGTATCAAAGCACATGCCATTTGAAGTATGTTGAACAGGCTTGGATGCAAAAGTATAGGCATAGAAGCGTTTTTATTCAACCTATTATAATGTAACGTGCTCCTTACACCATTTGCGATATTTATGAATAACAAAAAAGAAAGGGTTCAAAATAAAATGACAACGAATGAAAAACTCTCTGCACTTCGTGCACAAATGAAAATTCACCATGTGGATGTTTACTTTATCCCAAGTAGCGATGAACACATGAGTGAATATTTACCCGAACACTGGAAAACAAGAGCATGGCTCAGTGGGTTTTCAGGCAGTGCAGGCGCTATGGTGGTTACCTTAAACAAAAGTGCACTGTGGACGGACGGACGTTATTTTTTGCAAGCAGAAAAGCAAATTCAAGACAGTGAAATCCAGCTGATGAAAATGGGGCAACCCAATGTGCCCACCATTCCAGCTTTCATATCTTCTGAAATGCCTCAAAATGGCGTATTAGGGGTGGACGGGCATGTAACAAGCGTTGCTTTGGTGCGTGAATTTCAAACGCATTTGACCACCAAAAATGCCACCATTCAAGATGTCGATTGTCTTTCTGGTTTGTGGCTGAATCGACCGAGCATCCCTTGCACAGATGTTTTTCTGCACGAGCTCCAATATGCTGGCACAAGCGCAAAGGATAAAATCTTTCAATTACGCAGTGCACTCAGCGAAAAAAATTGCTCTGCCATGTTGCTCACCCAGCTTGACAGCCTTGCTTGGCTCTATAATATTCGAGCAAATGACATTGCCTTTAACCCTTTTGCCATTTGCTTTGGCTTTGTAACACAGCAAAAAGCATATCTTTTTATTGAAAAAACACGTGTATCCAGTGCCATTCAAAATGCCTTAGAACAGCAGAATATTGTCTGCATGGATAAAGAGGCATTTGTACCTTTCTTAAATGCTTACACACAAAACGAGCATGTTTTGATAGACGTACATGCAACGAATTATTTTTTATACAATATTTTAAAACAAAACACAGCCTTTCAAATGCAAGAACACGAAGACCCAGTCCAACTTTTAAAAAGTATAAAAAGCGAAAAAGAAATAGCGTGCTCTAAGCATTGCCACGAAAAAGATGGCGTTGCCATGGTGCGCTTTCAAATCAAATTGCAAGAAGCAATGCAAAAAGGAGAGCTTGTAAACGAAAAAACAGTGAGCGACTGGTTGCTCCAATTGAGAGCAGAGCAACCCTTGAATATGGGCGCCAGCTTTAACTCCATCATTGCTTATGGTGCCAACGCTGCCATGATGCATTATAGCCCCTCTGACACACATTCTGCTGTTATCCATGCAAAAGACTTCTTGCTCGTAGACTGTGGTGGGCAATATTTAGACGGCACCACTGATATTACAAGAACTTACGCTATGGGTGCATTAACTGAGGAACAAAAAACAAACTATACGCTCGTATTAAAAAGCCATATTGCACTTGCAAGAGCAGTATTTATGGAGGGTTGTTCGGGCAGCAACATCGACATTTTAGCAAGGAAAACCATGTGGGAGAGGGGGCTGGATTATCGTTGTGGCACAGGGCATGGTGTGGGGCATTTTGGTGCCATCCATGAAGGCCCACAAAGCATGAGAACGTCCAACACTGTAAAGTTTGCAGTAGGCATGACCATTACGGACGAACCGGGTTTGTATTTAGAAAACAATATGGGCATCCGCATTGAAAACGAACTCGTTTGTATTGAAAAATTCAAAACAGAGTACGGCACTTTCTTAGGCTTTGAAGCGTTCACCTATTGCCCCATTGACACAACGCCCCTTCTTGTAAACATGATGACAGAAGATGAAATTGCATGGCTGAATGACTACCATCGCACAGTTTACCAAAAACTTGCGCCGTATCTCACAGCAACCGAACAAATTTGGCTTGAAGAACATACAAAGAAAATAGGTTGATTGTTTCCTTTTTAATTTTTCTCAACTCAAAAATGTGCTTGCACATTATATTTTACCCATATTTAAAAAGCTCTGAAAATCTCTTGCAGAGCTTTTTTCATATCCAGAATTGTATCTTTTTATAAGGTTTTTTATGTAAAAACAATGTGCCTTTCAATTTACAATGCACAGCTTTTTT
>CAYTPJ010000202.1:0-3581 GCA_964439755.1 uncultured Oscillospiraceae bacterium | reverse complement strand
CATTTACTTTCCCTGCCTATAAAGCAGAGATTGTTTTAGATCCTGCTTATGTGTATGAGAAAATCCTCTCTTTTACAAGGCTTGATATGCACAACGCTATTTATTCCAAAAATGAATATGTGTGGGTCAACCAAGTGGAAAATTACGAGGGGGGAAAAGACTATGCCATTCGCCTTATTCACCCCAATTTAAAAAGAACGGAAGGTATTTTCCTCTCTACTTCTATGACGGATGCAGAAGGCAAATTTCCTTACAAAACGGAGCTTGTGGGGGTGATGGAGCACGCAAAAGAGGAAAAAGGTTTTTTTCAAGATTATCATTTTAAAAACAAAGTGAACGACAAACATGAGCTGAAACACTCTTATGCCAAGCTTTATAAGCCCTACAATTGGATTATTGCAACAGGCATTCCCTATTCGGATATATACGAGTCTGCTATATACAATTACAAACGTAATGTGTTCAACATCGTGCCCGTATGGATGATGGGGTTCATTGCCATCACGCTGTTAAATGCCTATTTAATGTGTGTGCACAAAAAAGAAATGTCTCTTTTGTTGACAGCGCAGAAGGAAAATATCAAAGCAAAAGAGCAGTTTATTTCCCGAATTAGCCACGATATGCGCACGCCCATGAACGCAATTTTGTCCTTTTCTGCCATGGGTTTGGAAGAACATGGCGAAGAAAATATGAAAAATTATCTCTCCGACATTCAAATTTCGGGCAAATATCTGCTTTCTCTCATCAATGACGTGTTGGACATTCAAAAAATGCAGTCTCAAAACATTGAATTTCATGAAAAGCCTGTACTTGTTGACATGTTTATTCGAGATATTGTTGCCCTTGTTGATCAATCTGCACAAAATAAGGGCATTGATTTTACCGTAGGCTATCATGCAAATGGGTTTGATGTGCCCAAGTACTGTTTGCTCGACACACTGCGCTTTAAGCAGCTCTTTACCAACCTGCTTTCTAACGCTGTTAAATTCACCCCAAAAGGGGGCAAAATCAGCTTTGTGTCCACCGTGTTATCTTATCAAAATCACGTTGCCACCGTGCAATTCATCATCAAAGACAATGGCATTGGCATGAGTGAGGAGTTCCAAAAGAAAATGTTTGAGCCTTTTGCACAAGCATATGAAGAAGGCACATCTTCTTATGAGGGCACAGGGCTTGGCTTGTCCATTGTAAAAACAATTATGGACCAAAGAAACGGCACCATTTCTTGCACCTCTAAATTGGGCAAAGGCACAGAAATTATCGTTACACTCCCACTTGAAATGGTGGAGGAGATATCTTTAAAGCAATCTCAAAGTACACCGCACGAACGTACTCTTGCAAACAAAAGAGTTTTGCTCTGTGAAGACCACCCCATGAACATTAAAATAGCACAAAAACTTTTAGAAAAAAAGGAAATGCTCGTGGAGGTGGCTGAAAACGGGTTGATTGGCTTGCAAAAATTCAAGCAATCAGACGATGGGTATTACGACATCATCATTATGGACATCCGAATGCCCGTGATGGACGGTTTATTAGCCACAGACAAAATCAGAAAATCAGCCCATCCCCAAAGCAAAACCATCCCCATCATCGCCATGACAGCCAATGCACTCTCGGAAGATGTAGAAAAAACCAAGGCTGTCGGCATGAATGCGCACCTGTCCAAACCCATCGACCCCAGTGCGCTGTATCAAACAATTATGGATGAACTGCAATAATGCTTTTGTGCCTACTCTTGTGCCTATCCGTCCTTGTTTTTTATATGCACTTAAAAATTCAAGACAAAAAAAGACTTGAAAGCGTTGATTTTACAGCGTTTCCAAGTCTTTTTAAGTGGTGGAGCAGACAAATCTAAATCCGAACTTTCTATATCACTTAAAGTTACAGTCTTTGAGCCGTCTTTATAGTTGAAAGTAAATATGATTTTATCATCATATAAGTAGATCGAATTCACAAAGCTATCTATTAATCGCTGTCTTTGCTTTGAATCTGTTACATCAGTTTTTCTGAACTGATAGATAAAGTAGGTAAGATGTTCACGAGATAGTTGTGGTCTTACAAGTTCTTCTTTGATGATTTCATTTTCGATTTCTACTTTCTGACTTTCTAATTCTTGAAGCCTATCTTTCGTCGATGGTGTAATAATACCTTGCTCGATGGCAGATACCAAGTTAGCTATAGATTTCTTAATATCCTCTAAATTAGAAACGAGAATAGGTATATTTTCATTTTCACGAGATTGCAAATCCATTAGCGCATCAATGATACGGTCAAGAACTTCATCACTCATAATTGAGCGCATAATTTCATCCACAACAAGTGACTCAATCCAATCTTTTTGCACACTCTTTTTATTACAAGCTTTTTGCGTTTAACTGTGATACATTTGTAATTGCGATGAACCTTACCTGCCTTGCTTGTACCACTCTCCCCGACCATTACAGCGCCACAGTGACCGCAAAACAGCTTGGTGGTAAGCAAATATTCATCTTTTGCTTTTCGCTTAGCAGGAGCTTTTTTATTTACTGCCATTTTACTTTGTACTAAGTCAAACAACGACCTTGGTACAATAGCAGGAATACCATCTTCAACAACCATATCACGATAAGCGTACTCTCCAATATATTTTCTGTTCTTCAGCAGTCGGTTGATAATATTAATTGATATCTTCCCACCTCTTGATGGAGCTTTAACTCCGCGCTCATTCAAAATGTTCACCAGCTCTTGCATTGTAGAGCCTTCTGCATAAAGCGTATACATTTCAATTACAATAGGAGCCATGATTGGATCAACCTCAAATTTTTAGTCTACAATTTTATAACCGAGTGGAACAGTACCACCATTGTACTTACATTTAAGTGCATTTTCAGTTCTGCCACGAATAATTTTTTCAGAAAGCTCGGCTGAGTAATACTCAGCAAAACCCTCTAACATTGCTTCTAAGATAATACCTTCTGCACCTTCAGAGATATTCTCTTTTGCAGATATAAGTTTAGCACCATGCTTACGTAATAAAGACTTGTAGTGTGCGCTGTCATAGCGATTACGAGCGAATCGGTCAAGTTTCCAAACGATAACCGCATCAAAATGTCCTTTTGCACTATCTGTAATCATTTGTTGAAACTCAGGGCGATTATCTGTTTTAGCAGACAAAGCACGATCTATGTAAATATCTAAAATATCTATCCCACTGCGTTCAGCGTATTGTCTACTTTCTCTTATTTGCCCTTCGATACTTTCTTCTCTTTGTGAGTCCGAAGAGTAACGGGCGTAGATTACGGCTTTCATCGGTTGACCTCCTTAATTTACTTGAAATCATTCATTATATTATTTACAGTTGCTTCAAGAGCTTTCTTTTCTTCGCTCCAGATTGATTTTTTTGAAAACAACTTATTGTATTCGATATTTAAACCTTCCAGTTCAATTAATAATGATGCTTCGTATTCATGAACTTTTGAAAGTTTAGAAATGATTATATTATGCTTTTGCTGCATACTGGCAGTTTCAAAATCAAAAATTTGTTCACCTTTATATTGTTTATTTAATAAAGTTAAATGTGAAATTTCAAAATCCTGCTCTAT
>CAYTPJ010000201.1:0-3596 GCA_964439755.1 uncultured Oscillospiraceae bacterium | reverse complement strand
TTAAGGAGCAACCTCTCCTTTTTAAGAAGGAGCAAGGAAGAATATGTGGTGATGTCCAACAGCAATATGCTCTATACGGTGGACTTTCAAGACATGCTCTCTTATCACATCAAAGTGGGCGCAGACATCACATTGATGTATTCTAAAGATAGAAATGTGCGCAGAAATGGCGCAGGCAAATATGCACAGATAGATGAAAATGGCAGAGTGCTCCAATTGGAGTGCGACCCCATTATTCCACGCTTTGATTGCACGTTGACAGACGTGTTTATTGTCAAACGTGAATTGCTCATTATGCTGTGCGATAGAGCGACTTCCAGAGGGCAGTCACACTTTACACGTCAGCTCTTGCTCAATGCAGTGGTGGGGCGTTCCCTCAATGTGTTTGGGTATGAGTGCAAAGACAGGGTGTGGGCGCTCGACTCTATCAGTGCTTATTACCAGTGCTCTATGGACCTTTTGTGCCCTGTCAATCGTCAAGCGATTTTCAAAGAGGATAGCCCTGTGTGGACAAAGCTTCGTGATGAAATGCCCACTCGCTATACCCCTTCTTCTTGTGTTAAAAACTCTTTGATTGCAGATGGTTGCGTGATTGAGGGATACGTGGAAAACAGTATTTTGTTTAGAAGTGTGCACGTTCAAAAAGGCGCAGTGATTAAAAATAGCATCATCATGCAAGATGGGTACATCATGCAAAATGCAGAGCTTGAAAATTGTATTTTGGACAAGCAAGCAACGGTGCGAGAAAATGTGCGCCTCATTGGGCCACAGTCTTACCCTGTGGTGATTGCAAAGAATTTGACAATTTAAAAAATAGGGAGGGAAAGCATGAATATTTTATTTGCAGCAAGCGAGTGTGTGCCTTTTTGTAAAACAGGTGGTTTGGCTGACGTGGTGGGCGCATTGACCCCTGTGCTCAAAGAGCAAGGCAATGATGTGCGTGTGATCATGCCCTT
Organism: uncultured Oscillospiraceae bacterium; assembly: GCA_964439755.1. Taxonomy (GTDB): domain Bacteria; phylum Bacillota; class Clostridia; order Christensenellales; family Aristaeellaceae; genus CAYTPJ01. The sequence goes on along the minus strand of CAYTPJ010000201.1, from coordinate 2,640 downwards.
GTATAGCAAAATTTCAGAACAATATAAGAGCAAAATGCAGCACGTGGTGGATTTTGACGTGCAATTGGGCTGGAGAAAGCAATATTGTGGCATTGAAAGCTTGGAATATAAGGGTGTTACTTTCTACTTTGTGGACAATAAATATTACTTTGGCAGAGATTACGTGTATGGTTTGGGTGGGGACGAATGTGAGCGCTTTGGCTTTTTCTGCCGTGCTGTGCTCAATGCATTGCCCCTTGTTCAGTTTAAACCAGATGTGCTCCATGCGCATGACTGGCAAAGTGGTATGATCCCTGCACTCCTTAAAATTCAGTATCAGCATTTGCCCTTTTATCAGGACATTAAATGTGTGTATACCATCCATAATTTGCAATATCAAGGCATTTTTGCAATTGAGCAAATGAAGGATATTTTTGGTCTTTCGGATGAATATTTTACAAGCGATAAGCTGGAACACTTTACAAGTGGCAATTTCATGAAAGCAGGCATTGTGTATGCAGATGAAATCACCACGGTAAGCCCCAGCTATGCAGAAGAAATTCAAACGGCGTACTATGGCGAGCGTTTGGACGGGCTTTTGCGTGCAAAGCGTGCCCATCTGAGCGGTGTGCTCAACGGCATTGATGTGGACGAATACGACCCCAAAAAGGATGCACTCATTCCTTTCTCTTACTCTGTTGACGATTTGGAAGGCAAAAAACAGGATAAATTAGCCCTTCAAAAACAATTGGGTCTGGAAGAAAATGCAGATGTTCCAATCATTGGCATGGTGGGCAGATTGAGCAACCAAAAGGGCTTGGATTTGATTGATTATATCATTGGGGAACTCATGCAGGAAAATATTCAGCTCGTTGTGCTGGGCATGGGGGATGCCAAATACTTTAATCTCTTTAGTTGGGCAGAACAGCATTATCCAAAGCGTGTGGCAGCTCGTTTCCAAATGGATCACGAACTGGCACACAGGATTTATGCAGGGGCAGATATTTTCCTCATGCCCTCCCAGTTTGAGCCTTGTGGCCTCTCTCAGATGATTGCGCTGCGCTATGGCACTGTGCCTGTCGTGCGTGAAACAGGGGGTTTGCGTGACACTGTGCTCGCTTATAACGAGGCAAACAGTGCAGGCAATGGCTTTACCTTCTTTAATTACAATGCGCATGATATGCTCTATACCCTTCGCCGTGCGCTGTATTTCTATTTTGACCGTAAGGACGTGTGGAGCACGCTTGTGACCCGTGGCATGTCGGGCGACTATTCGTGGACGCACTCTGCACGCACGTACCTGAGCTTGTATGAAAATGTATTGCAACAAGTAAAAGAAGAGCTTCCAGTGGTCAAAGAAGAAGTGCAAGAAAAGCCTGCGCCTAAAAAGCGTGCACCCAGAAAAGCACCTGCTCCAAAGACAACGGAAGCTCAAGCAGAAAAAGATCAAACAGAAGAAAAACCTAAAAAAGCGCCTGCAAAACGTGCGCCTAAAAAGACGACCGAGGAAGAAAAACCTGTCGCAAAAAAGCGTGCCCCCAAAAAAACAACTGAAAAAGTGGAAGAAAAAGCAAGCGCAGAAGGCGAAAAAAAGCCTGTTAAGAGAAAAACACCTGCAAAAAAAGAGGTTACTTTATAATTTTCTGAAAGCATCAACTTTGGTATTAAAAAAAAGTAAATGAATGCTCATGTGCAGGCAGAAATCTAAAACATCTATGTGATAAAAGGATAAAAAAAGCATGCAATCTCATGGTTTTGAGGTTGCACGCTTTTTTGATTTTTTGTGTTTTACATATTCTGTTTACGCTTTGTTGATTTGTTCTATTTGTACACAAATGAAAATGGCAACAAGAGCGCATTGTTTAAAGCAAACGGCAATCACTTGATTTTCTTTTTCCTATAAATTAAATCCAAAGATTGCTTTGTTGGTCCAATGTCATATTCATAGATGTCGGTATAGATGCGTGGTATTTTTTTTAGACGATAATTCATTTCTTCGATATCAAAAGTGTCCAAATCAAGTTCTGTTACTTGGAGCCATTCACTGAACACCTTGTATCGTTGCCCCTTCTTTTTTTTAAAAACATTTTTCAACTCTTGAAGTCCTTCGGTGCCACCACAATTTTCGATAATGCCGTAGCCTTCTCCTTCTAAAACTCGTGGAAGTGCTTTTCCGGGAAGTTCTTTGTCTTCAAAAATGCTTTCGAGCGTTATTTTAACTCCCCAGCTGTCGCCGTAGTCATAAAGCAACGTGAGATAGTCGCCCGGAACGGATACTGTGTGATATATTTTTTCTTCCGTTGCATCGAACGTATTTTCGTTCAAACTATCATCTTCTTCGTCCATGATTTTAAAGGTGCGAATATCTTCATAATCATTTTCTGCAAAGAATGCTGTAATTTCCTCAGGTGTGCTCCATGCGAGCATGTGCCTTTTGAACTTTTCTTTAAATTGTTCTTGTATACAGAAAAAATGTTTTGCCTGCATTTCAAACAAGGTCATTACAATATAGCCAAGCCGAGCTACTGTAATGTTTCTTGGTACTTGAAAACGCCTCCATATTTTGGGTTCGTAGTCCTCGAGTTCTGCATAGAATTGATAGATGGGTTGTGATGCCATAATGTGCCTCCGTTCTTTGTATTATTTCAAATTTTTTACCTT
>CAYTPJ010000200.1:0-3601 GCA_964439755.1 uncultured Oscillospiraceae bacterium | reverse complement strand
GATTGTACCGATGTTTACGTGTGGCTTGTTACGCTCAAAATGTGCCTTAGCCATTTGGAATTTCCTCCTTTTACTTGGACAAAATTATATTGTTAATTACTTTTTGCCGATGATTTTTTCAGCAACGTTACGTGGAACTTCTTCGTAGTGGTCAAATTGCATAGAATACATACCACGGCCTTGTGTACGGCTACGCAAGTCAGTTGCATAACCAAACATTTCGCTCAATGGCACGAAGCAGTGGATGGTCTGATCGCCCATGCGTGCTTCAAAGCTTTCAATTCTACCACGACGGGAGTTTACGTCACCTACAACGTCACCTAAGTATTGATCAGGAACGATGACTTCCACCTTCATCATAGGCTCTAACAAGCATTGGTCTGCTTTGGCTAAAGCTTCTTTAAAGGCCATAGAACCTGCAATTTTAAATGCGAGTTCGGAGGAGTCAACATCATGATAGCTACCGTCGATAACAGTTGCACTAAAGTCAACAACTTCATATCCGCCGAGTGCACCAGATTCTGATGCTTCACGAATACCATTGTCAATAGGTCCGATGAATTCCTTAGGAATAACACCACCCACGATTTTGCTGATGAACTCGTAACCACTACCTGGTTCACGGGGTTCAATTTCAATAACGCAGTGACCATACTGACCGTGACCGCCTGTCTGACGCACATAACGTGCTTCAGCAGTTGCCTTTTTACGAATGCTTTCTTTATAGGCAACCTGAGGACGACCAACTGTTGCTTCTACTTTAAATTCACGCATCATGCGGTCTACGATGATTTCAAGGTGTAATTCACCCATACCAGCAATGATGGTTTGACCAGTTTCTTGGTCTGTATATGTCTTGAATGTGGGGTCTTCTTCAGCCAAGCGATTCAATGCAAGCGCCATTTTGTCTTGACCAGCTTTGGTCTTAGGCTCGATAGCAACACGAATAACTGGTTCTGGGAATTCCATAGATTCAAGCACGATAGGGTTCTTCTCATCGCAGAGAGTATCCCCTGTTGTTGTATCTTTAAAACCAATCGCAGCAGCGATATCCCCTGCATATACGCAGTCAATATCTTCACGGTGGTTTGCGTGCATACGCAAGATACGACCGAAACGCTCACGCTTTTTCTTCTTGGGGTTAAAAGCATATGAACCTGTGGGCAACACACCTGAGTACACACGGAAGAAAGCGAGCTTACCCACGAATGGGTCAACGGCGATTTTGAAGGCAAGTGCAGCAAAAGGTGCATTGTCGTCAGAAGGACGTTCGCAGGGTTCTTCAGTGTCAGGGTCAATGCCTGTGATGTTAGGAACATCAGTAGGAGCTGGCAAGTAAGCGATAACAGCATCTAAGAGAGGCTGAACACCCTTGTTACGGTAGGATGTACCGCAGAGCACGGGGGTAAGCTTGCAGGCAATTGTTTGTTCACGAATGGATTGCATAATTTCTTCAACAGTGAGTTCTTCACCACCAAAGTATTTTTCCATCAATTCGTCGTTGCCTTCTGCAGCAGCTTCAATCATGATTTCATGTGCTTTTTGTGCTTCTTCGAGCATGTCAGCAGGGATTTCTTCTTCACGAACATCTTTGCCCTGGTCATCGTAGTAGACTTCAGCCTTCATACGAACGAGGTCAATGATACCCTTAAAGGTGTTTTCAGTGCCGATAGGAAGCTGAATTGGCACAGCGTTTGCGTTCAAACGTGTTTTGAGCATTTCAACAGCACGATAGAAATCAGCACCAGTAATGTCCATCTTATTGATGTAAGCAAGACGTGGTACGTGATACTTGTTTGCCTGACGCCAAACGGTTTCAGACTGTGGTTCAACGCCGCCTTTGGCGCAGAACACAGCAACAGCACCGTCCAAAACACGCAGGGAGCGCTCAACTTCAACCGTGAAGTCAACGTGTCCGGGCGTGTCAATCAGGTTTAAGCGATAGCCCTGCCACTCGCACGTTGTAGCTGCAGAAGTAATGGTGATACCACGTTCCTGCTCTGCTTCCATCCAGTCCATCGTGGCGGCGCCTTCGTGTGTTTCACCGATTTTATGAACACGGCCTGTGTAGAACAGGATGCGTTCGGAGGTTGTGGTTTTGCCGGCGTCAATGTGTGCCATGATACCGATGTTACGAATTTTGCTTAATGGATGACTTCTGGGCATATGTTTTGCGTTCTCCTTATCCTATTAACAGAAAGCATAAACTTTCTTTTAAATTGATTGCCCACAAAGGGCACTTGTTTTATAGCAACTGCTGCTTTAACAAAAAATGTTAAAGTCAGCGACTGAAAATTACCAGCGATAGTGCGCAAATGCTTTGTTGGCTTCTGCCATACGGTGCATTTCTTCCTTACGCTTTACGGCGTTGCCTGTGTTGTTGGCAGCGTCCATCAATTCACCAGCCAAGCGTTCTGCCATTGTCTTTTCACCGCGTTTACGGGAAAATTCAACGAGCCAACGGAGTGCGAGTGTTTGACGGCGTTCAGGACGGATTTCAACTGGTACTTGGTAAGTAGCACCGCCTACACGGCGAGCCTTTACTTCAAGCATAGGAGAAATGTTGTTGAGCGCAGCTTGGAAAACCTCATTGGCTTCCTTTTCAGTCTTGTTTTTGATCATATCAAATGCTAAGTAGCAAACTTGTTGTGCAGTACCGCGTTTGCCGTCAAGCATGATCTGGTTAATAAGCTTGGTGACTACCTGTGTTCCATAAATTGGATCTGGCAGTACCTCACGCTTAGGAATAAATCCACGACGTGGCATGAAATTCCCTCCTCAATTGTGTCATTGACGTTAAAAATTCTTCTTAAATAAAAGCAAGATCGTCCGCAGTAAGTCAGCATCTCACCGCTCCTAATTTTGGGTGCGAGGCATGCAGGAATGATATTTTCTAAACAAAATCACCATCGTTCCAAATAGATGACTTTAAAAATATCGTGCACACCGAGGCAGCGCCTTGTCATTTTTTAAGAAAAAAGCTAACGTTATTACTTCTTGGGACGTTTTGCACCGTAAAGTGAACGGCTTTGGTTGCGCTTTGCAACGCCAGCTGTATCAAGTGCGCCACGAATGATGTGATAACGTACACCAGGCAAGTCACGTACACGACCGCCACGGATAAGTACCACGCTGTGTTCTTGCAGGTTATGACCAATACCTGGAATGTAGCAAGTACCTTCGATTTGGTTGGTCAAGCGAATTCTCGCGATTTTGCGCAATGCAGAGTTTGGCTTTTTGGGCGTTGTTGTTTTAACGCTCAAGCATACGCCACGCTTCTGCGGGCAACCCTGCAGGATGGGCGCGGTTGATTTGTTAACAACTCTTTCCCTTCCCTTGCGAATCAACTGATTGATCGTAGGCATGGAAGCACCTCCTGAAATTTAATCGGAGCCGTATCTCGGTCTCCTCCTATAACATCTCCGCAACCCTCGGAAATATATAGTCAAAAGTAATGTGCCCTTCGTATAGGAAAAAACACGTTTCATTCGGCTTTTCCCCTTAAAAAAAGGCGCGCGTTGCCTACATATTACAGACAACTCTAACATGATACCACTCATTCTCAAAAAAGTCAATGTTTTTTTAGCTTTTTTTTTAATTT
>CAYTPJ010000199.1:0-3639 GCA_964439755.1 uncultured Oscillospiraceae bacterium | reverse complement strand
AAATATGCCCCAAGTCCACACCTTTTCTAATCAATTCTGCAATGGCGAACAATCTGTCATCCGTTGCATCAAAAATGTACTGGAGCAACGCTTGCTTGTCCATATTTTCAAATTTGCTCATTTTAAGGTGTGTAACACCAATTTCAAGGGAGCGAACTGCTTTTAAAATACTTTCTTCTACCGTGCGCCCTATGCTCATCACTTCGCCTGTTGCCTTCATCTGCGTGCTCAAGCGATTTTTGGTGCCCTCTAACTTATCAAAGGGGAAACGTGCAATCTTTGCCACCACATAGTCAAGTGCAGGTTCGTAGCACGCTGGTGTGTTGCTCAATTCAATTTCTTCCAATTGCATACCCACTGCCACTTTGGCTGTTACACGAGCAATGGGGAAACCACTTGCTTTGCTTGCAAGCGCAGAGGAACGAGATACACGAGGGTTGACTTCAATTAAATAGTAATTAAAGCTAAAGGGGTCGAGCGCAAATTGCACATTGCATCCCCCTTCAATTTTAAGTGCACGAATGATTTTGAGGGCAGAATCACGCAATATTTGATGTTCTTTGTTGGTGAGTGTTTGCGCAGGGCACAATACAATGCTATCCCCTGTATGTACGCCCACAGGGTCTAAGTTTTCCATGCTACAAATGGCAATGGCTGTGTCATTCGAGTCACGCATGACTTCAAATTCAATTTCCTTATATCCCTTGATGCTCTTTTCTACGAGCACTTGGTGTACAGGCGAAAGCTTTAAACCATGCTCTAATAAAGGAATCAATTCTTCTTCATTATCAGCAAATCCACCCCCTGTGCCCCCCAATGTAAATGCAGGACGAAGTACAAGTGGATAACCGATTTCTGCTGCTGCACGTATGCCTTCTTCTATCGTTGTTGCAATGGTAGAAGGGCACACAGGCTCATTTAACATTTCACACAGTTCTTTAAACTTTTCTCTATCTTCTGCCTTATCAATGCTATCAAAGCTTGTGCCCAATATTTCCACTTGGCACTCATCTAATATGCCTTTTCTTTTCAATTGCATTGCAAGGTTTAACCCTGTTTGCCCACCAAGACCAGGCAAAATAGCATCTGGACGCTCATAACGCAATATTTTAGCCACATATTCAAGCGTCAAAGGCTCCATGTACACTTTGTCTGCAATGTGCGTGTCTGTCATAATGGTGGCAGGGTTAGAGTTGACCAAAATCACCTCATACCCTTCTTCTCTTAAAGCCAAACATGCCTGCGTGCCTGCATAGTCAAATTCTGCAGCTTGCCCAATGACAATAGGCCCTGAACCGATGACCAAAATGCGTTTTAAATCTTTTCTCTTAGGCATGCTTATTTTCCTCCATCATATTGATAAATTGGGTGAACACATTAAGTGTATCACTGGGGCCTGGCGCCCCTTCAATGTTGTACTGAACAGAGAGCGCATTTTTCCCTGTCACAGCGCACACAGTTTTGTCCATCACGTTTTCTTCTATCAATTCAAGCGCTGTATCTTGCAAGCTTTCTTTTTGCACAACGCAGTCATTGCCCTGTGCTGTGATGATGATTTTACCTGTTTTGAGGTTTTGAACAGGGTAATTGCCTCCGTGATGCCCCAAAAAGAGCTGTTCCAACTTTGCGCCTTGCGATTTTGCATAAATCAAGTGCCCTGTACCCAGTGCAAGCAAGGGGCATGCGCCTTGAACCTCTTGTACAATTTTTTCAACTTCTGCCATGTTGTCAACTGCAACAGGGCCATTGGATATCACAATGCCATCTGGTTTACAGTCCAAAATCTGCTGTGCGGGCGTGTTGTAGGGCACCACTGTAATGTTGCACTTTAAACGGTTGAATTGCTTAATCAAGCTGTTTTTAACGCCCAAATCCAAAAGCACGACATTGTACATGGGGTTTGGTGTTCTGGAATACCACTTTTTCTTGCAACTGACAAGCGAAATGAGGTCTTTTCTTTCCTCGTAATCTTGAATTTCTTTTAATGCATCTTCTGTGCTTTTTTCCACATCGCAAATCATGGCTTTTTGACTGCCCATCAGCGTTAACGTGTGCATTATTCTTCTCGTGTCCACATCATAAATGCCTGGCACATTGTTTTCTTCCAGTGCTTCAGACAATGTTTTTGTAAAACGGAAGTTACTTGGTGTGTCGCAATAATCACGCACCACCACGCCCCCTACCGTCACATTCTTTTTCTCATTATCCTCGTCCGTCATGCCATAATTGCCCACCAATGGGTATGTAAAGAGCACTATTTGATGGGTGTTTTGTGGGTCTGTTAAAATTTCCTGATACCCTACGGAAGCGTTGACGTGCGTTAAGTGAAACACTGCTTCACAATTTGCGCCAAACCCTTTCCCTATGTATGCATCCCCATTTTGAAGTACGAGTTTCCGTTTCATATGTTCCATACGATTTTTCCTCCTACTATTGTATAGTGCACTTTACCTCTTAGCGTTTCCCCTAAATAGGGAGAAGCTTTGCCTTTTGACAGGAAAAAGCTTTCATTTATTTCAAATTGCTCTTTTAAGTTAATCAAAGTGCAATCCAAAACGTTGTTTTGTAATACGTCCATTTGAGGAAGACCAAATATCTTTCTGGGTGCATCTGTTAAACAGCACAATATGCGCTCTAAAGGCACAATGTTTGTTTCCACCAGCTTGGTGTACAACACGGGAAATGCTGTTTCAATGCCTGTGATGCCAAATGCACTGTGTGCAAGCCCTTTGCTCTTTTCTTCCTCGCTGTGGGGCGCATGGTCTGTTGCAATCACATCTATTGTGCCGTCGAGCACCCCTTCTATCAGCGCTTCTTTGTCTTTTTCTTCTCTTAAAGGAGGGTTCATTTTAAACCTGCCCTCCTCCTTTAGGTCCTTTTCTGAAAGTGTTAAATAGTGGGGCGCCGTTTCAGCCGTTACGTTTACGCCCTCTTTTTTAGCCCTTCTAATCAGCTCCACACTTTCTTTTGTGGACACGTGGCACACATGGTATCTGCACCCTGTTTCTTTTGCAAGGCGCACATCTCTTTTCACCATTTCATACTCACTTTGAGCAGAGATACCTACAAGGTGATGCTCTTTTGCAAATGTGCCCTCGTGCACGCATCCACCCTTTTTTAGATACCTTTCATCTTCGCAATGCGCCACCACAAGGCCATTGAGCTTTTTCACAACTTCCATTGCACTGCGCATTGTGCTCTCATCCTGCACCCCTTTTCCATCGTCTGAAAAAAAGGTGGTATAAGATAATAAGGAGGGAAAATCCACCAAAGGCGCATGGCCTGTTTGCCCTTTTGTAATACAAGCATAAGGGTATACGTGGATGCACGCATTCTTTTTAATACACGCAATTTCTTCTAATATATTTTGCACGCTGTCTGGAGGAGGGTTTAGGTTTGGCATAGCACATACTGCTGTATACCCCCCCTTCGCCGCCGCCCTTGTGCCTGACAAAATATCTTCTTTATATGAAAAACCCGGCTCTCTAAGATGTACATGAACATCAACAAAGCCGGGAATACATAACATATTTTCAATTGTAATAGCATTAGACAAGGGGGCTTTAAAGTTGAAAAAGGGAATAAGACGCCCTTCTTTTTGAAAGAAGGATACATCCTTTTTCTTCAGCCTTCCTTGAG
>CAYTPJ010000198.1:0-3670 GCA_964439755.1 uncultured Oscillospiraceae bacterium | reverse complement strand
AACAAGAATGATTGCATTAGAGCAAGATTATTAGGACTAAAAAAAACGTTTAGTTAAATGAGAAACGGAGGAAATATTTAAAATGAAAAAATTTTGTGTTTGTATCTGTGTGACCTTCCTTATGGTACTGGTTTTTTTATCTGCAACGGCAGAAACACCCAAAAATCAAATAGAAGCTTATTTTACATACTATGACTTTCAAGCGCCAGACAATATTTCAAAAAAAATAGATGCTAATTTCAAACCGAAAACAATTGATTGTGGAGAAGTAGAACTTACTATTTCGGAAATTTTATACGACGGTTGCTGGCTTTATACAGCAAGCGTTGCCACACCTAAAAATTCGGATCAGGTGTTGATTATGCCGGGTAGTGCTTGGATAGAGGATTTAGTTTCAGGAAATTATCAAGAAAATGAACGACAGGATAATAGAACCTTCATTCAAGCTGCAAAAGAAGAACAAAAAAAATTACTTTGCATTTATGCTTATCCAAAAGAGTTTGATGATTTGCCTTTTTATTTTATCGATCATTTTCAACGAAAAGAAGACACAAGCGTATTGATTAGTGGAGGAGAAATTCCGAGTACAGATGGATTACTTTCCATTACTTTTGGTGTGGAAATCTATGAAGTTGACCTTCAGACAGGTGAATTGATTCCATCTTCTGTGTTAAGAAAAGAGTGCTCTACAGTTATAAAACCTTTATCTCCTTTGAAAACAAAAAAATACACATTGTCCAATAATGAAACGAGTTTTCCTTATTCATTAATCTTAACAAAAACTGGACTGACGGTATATGCTTCTGTACAAAGCAAAGATTCTGAACAAATCTTTCCTGAATATCGTTTGCTCAACGACAAGAAAGAAGTGTATCGTGAAGGACCACCCCCAACAACAACTACATATACGATGGACAATTTACCCGATACACTGTATATACAATTTTATGATTCTGTTCTAGATCAATGGGATTCTTCTATTTTGTGTACGGCTTATTGAATAACATTTTACACTTGTAAAATGTTTTGAAAAGCATAGACAATTGTGTTTTGATTTGATAGGATGAATATGGTAAGAAAACTACATGGTTGTGTGCTGGACAGCACATTGCACCTTGAAACACAAGAAATTTAAGGGAGGGAAATCAGATGAAAAAAATGTTGATATTGTGCACGTTTGCATTGTGCTTGCTCGTATGCGCAGGGTTATCCGAGGAAAGTTTGTTTACGGAAGATGATGTAAGGGCATATGCAGAAAACCAACCTACGTATTTAAAGGATGTTGCGTGGGGGCAGGAAACATGCTATGCTTATTTGAGAGATGGGAGCGTGCTCTCTTATACTCAAGAAGGGATCAAGAAAATTTGCACGGTACCTCCTGTTCCTCAAAATTATCACTTGAAAGAAAAACTCAGCGAGAGCGACCTTGAAAAATTGAACAATAGCGTTATGTATATAATGGCAGATGGAAATAGGTTGTATGGTTTCAATGCGCACAGTGGTTGTTTTGGGGTGATTGATGAACAAGGTGTGCATTTTGATGAAAAGAGAATGGATGTATCTGCACTAAATCCAGAGAATAATTATTATCCACATCATGTGATACGAACTTTTTTCAAACAGGATATCATTTATTTGCTTGCAGTGCAATCTTATGCAGAAGATGTTGTGCAATATGATTTGATAAAAATCAATACAAAGACGAACAATAGTGAAAAGTTTTTTGTTAAAGACACACAGAATATGGCATATGCACAAGATGGGAAATTTTACGTATTAAAGCACACCAAGAAGGGGTATAGCATTGTACTTTTAGATACAAATACAAACGAAGTGTTTCCTGTTGAAATAGACATGGAAAGTTTCAAATCCATTATCGATATGGGTGGGTTTACATTTGATGAAAGGCAGAATGCGCTGTATTTTTCTTCAGAAGGCATTGTGTATCAAAGTGTGAATTTTGCACCTTTTACACCTTTTGCAAACATCAATACGCAAGATATTTATAATGAAACTGAGGCGCATGTGTTTTCAGACGGACGGTATGCCATGTATTTTGGGCACGTTAGAATTGTGGAAAAGCAAGAAAAGGTGGGCAAGGAAAAGCTTGTATGCCGTGTGCAAACGCTGTCTTACAGCACAGAACAGGATTTTAACAAAACATATCCCACTGTGCCTTTGGTGCTCGATTATGCGCTTACAAGTACAGAAAAATTGGCGAAGGATTTGACAACTCAAAATAGTGATGTGGACATTTATTATATCAGCGCAGATCACACGTTTGAAATATTAAAAGAAAAAGGGTTGCTCCATACAATCCAGTCACCTGTTTTAAATGCGAATGTGGAAAAAATGTACCCCTCCATCAAGCAGTTGTTGCAAAACAAGGAGGGGCAAGCAGTTGCATATCCTACTGCTTTGTATATTTATAATTTTTCCATACACAAGGGATTTTGGAATTTAGCATTTTCGGACAATGAAATACCACAGAATATGGATGCGTTTATGGATGCATGGTACACATGGGAAAAGGAATTTGCATACCAGTACCCTGAAATTGAGTTTGTGGAGAATTTTGATTTTGAACACTATTGTAAAAAAATAATTACCTTGTTTATACAAGAACAGAACATAAAAAAGGGTGATATTTCTTTTCAGGACAAGACACTTTTGCATGCTCTAAACACATTGAAAAAGATAAGAGATATACGAAAAGAAGAAGGTCGGCACATTACTTTTATGGACATGGATGCCTATGATAAAAAAGCACACATTTTCTCCTTTTTATCCAGAAAAGCAATGGAATTTCCAAATGAAAGCAAAATCACGATGCCGGAAGAATATTTTTACGACATGTATAAGTACGACTTTTCTCCGCATTACATGGCTTTTCACGAGGGCACAGAACAAAGTGTTCAAGGCATGATGAAAGTGTTCATTATAAACCCGTATTCAAAACACAAACAAGAGGCAGAAAATCTGATTGCATTGGATGCAAAGTTGGAAAATAATCCTGATTTGTACTACGCTCTTTACCCTGATTTAAAAGAACCACTTTTAAAACCCGACCATGAAGAACAATTGAAAAAGTGTATGCAGGAAGTGGAAACAATAACGGAGGAATTGAAAAATGCAAGCGACAAAGAGCAAAAAGAACTGAATGCATTGCTTCTGTACTATCAAGGATATATTCAAAATCAAGAGCAAAACAAGTGGCTTATTTCAGAAAAGAATTTGGCGCAAGAACAGCAAACTTTGCGCAAACTCATGTTGAATACCTCCTTGTATCAAGGGGATGCAGCCAAAAAAGTAGTGAATGAACTGTGCAAGAAGTATGCTCAAAACGCAATCAAAATTGATGTGTTTTTAAAAACCTTGGAGAATAAAATGCACATGATTTATGAAGAAAGTGTTTATTGAGCTTGTGGAGCGTATAAAAAAATTGTTCTAAAATATGTATACAATTTTACACTTGTAAAATGTTTTAAAAAGGGTAGATAAAAGCATTTAAATATGATAAGATAAAGAGGTCAAAGGAAGAAAATACTTGCATTTTTATATATTCATTAAAAGTTGCGTTTGTTTCTTCTTTGAATAAGAGAGCAGAAAGGGAATGTGCTCTGTCATTTTATAGGGCACAGAAAGAGAAAAACCATGAAAAAGATCATCG
>CAYTPJ010000197.1:0-3738 GCA_964439755.1 uncultured Oscillospiraceae bacterium | reverse complement strand
CTTTAAAAGAGGCAGTTCTTCCCCATCTCCATATATTTCCCACGTCCAATCTGGGCATATCTCAAATACCTTTTTTGCAATGTCGGGCAAAAACACAAACCCTTTTTCTTTTGTAATTCTACCGGCAGACATAATTTTTTTACTGTTCAAATCATAATTTTTCTGTTCTTTTATGTACCTTTTTTCAATCGCATTATAAATAACACACACTTTTTTCTTGGGAACAAGGAACTTTTTTATATATACATTTTGACTTCTTTCTGTAAGCACGACTGTTTTATATGAAAAATGTGCAAATACAAACCTCAAAAACAGAAAAGAAAAATCATGTATTTGGCTTTGCACCGACCCATGGTCACACGCAATGAATTTCGTGTTGAGATTAAAACCCATACACACGCCTAAAAAACACACAAAAGTCGTTTCAAGCAAAACATAATCATAGTTTTCTTTTTTTAGCACACACCGAAACGCCTTCCTACACGTGTGCCACGTATGCTTTATCCTTTTAAAAGGTTGATCATGGATAACATGTAAAGGAAAATCTTTTCTGATTTTTTCTGCTTTATCATGATTAGATAAATGCAAGGTCATTGCTTCTATCTGATACTTTTCTTTTAAAGCGTACATCAAATCAAGCGTGCATACATTGCTCCCACCCAGCACACTCACATCCATAAACACGAAACATATTTTCCTCATACTTCCCCTTCAGAAATACGTTCCAAATACTTCTGCGCTATCTTTTTGTATAATTTCGGGCTGATACACAGCACGACAAAGCCACATTTTCTGCTCCTAAAAATATATGGATTGAGCAAGATATCCTTCCATCTTTTTTTAATTTCACGCAGTATGTCTTTTTGCCTTTCTTCATGGGCAAATATCATCTTATCATACACTGTAAAACAGCTCCAAATCACACGCATACTTGACGCTTCCACACAAGCACTATATTTTTTTCGTACAATAGCATCCACTCTTTCAAACGCTGTGATGAGATCATAATTTTTCTCCGAAAAGTTTTCCGTCGTAATGCTCCCTTTTCTCAGCAAATAATTATACTTAGGTGTCGTGTCCACCACCACTTTTTTCATTTTCGGGAACAAATCCACTGAAATATACGCATCTTCCATCACTTTTCCTTCTGGAAATCGAAGTGTTTCAAAACATTCTTTTTTATATAATTTAGCACACGCTATCACAGACACATCTTTTCCTATGAGCGCTTCTTTAAAAAACATCTCTCCCGTCATGCTCGCTTTAATAATATTTTTATTGGGCTCTTTTTTGTGTTTTTTAACTCTATAAACACCACACGCACACATATCTGCATTTTCTTTTATGATCAAATCATACATGCTTTGAAGCATATCTTTTTCAATATAATCATCACTATCTACAAACATAATGTAAGCGCCCTTTGCAATGTCAAGCCCTCTATTTCTTGCCGCACTCAAGCCCCTGTTTTCTTGCGCAATAAGCCTAATTCTGCTGTCTTTTTGTGCATATTTTTGGCATATTAACAAACTGTCGTCCGCAGATCCATCTTCTATTAAGATAAGCTCAAACGCTCTATTCGTTTGATTTAAAATAGAGCAAATACACGTATCCAAAAACTTACTTGTGTTATACACTGGTACAATCACGGATATTATTTCTTGCATGATAAAGCCCTCCTGATGCCCCCTATGCCGTACGACACATGCATTATAATATGTGTAACAAAGAGCAACCCTTTTAACTTTAAAGAATTTGCTTTTTTATTCGTGATAGAAAATACTGCATCTAACAAAATATAAAGCGCCAAACACCCTGCATATAGATCCCTCAAAAAAGGTATAAAGCTTAAAATAACCATCATCACATTGCCTAAAACAAACAGAAAGGGCAACACTTGAAGCACACTTAAAATCTGCCTATGCTTTTGATAAAAAGCAAATTTCCAATATCCAAACTGTTCATATTGTTCAAATAATTTTGCAAACGTATCACGAGGAAAATACTGTATTTTAAGTTTAGGCGTACAATAGATTTTCGCCCCATTTTTTCTTGCACGAAAATAAAAGTCATCATCTTCGCTCTTTTCCAAAGTTTCATCGTACAGCCCCAACTGAACTGCAAACGCCTTTTTATAGCTTCCATAAGTCACAGCCCCTGTATATCCTGTAAAGTTTTCATCATGATGGTGAAAGCTTCCCAATGCAAAAGGAGAAACAAAGGCTGCTGATATTGCTTTTTGTACGTCTGTAACACCCTGTGCAACAGATGCACCCCCCACAATATCTGCAATATCTTGTTCAAGCAAAGAAACGGCAGTTTGAATATAATCTTCTTTGTAAACCGAATGTGCATCCATGCGCACGATGTATTTACCTTGTGCTCTTTGTATGCCCATGTTTAACGCACAAGGAATATTCCTTTTTAAGTTATCTAAAATTTCCACATGCTTCATATCTTTCGTAGCATCTAAAAGCAACTTCCGTGTGTTGTCTAAAGACATGCCATCTACAAATATCCATTCTATTTGGTCGTGATTGAAATTCTGGTTTTTTAAAGTCGCAATTGTGTTTTCTATATACTTTTCTTCATTATACAGGGGCATAACAACAGATACAAGGATGCTCATTTCTTTATACCCTTTCCATACTTATCCTGATACATAGAGTAGCTCTTGTTTACATCCAATAAAAGAGCATCGTGATGCGCTACTCTTTTTTCAACTGGAGGCAATGTCATATAATCGCCATGCGAAGCAGATAAATAGGCATGATACCCTTTTGGGGCAGGCAAAAAAGTATTTTCAAAAGGCAACCACACTTGTTCACAAAACCAAGATTTTTGATATACGTAGTTCCAATAAGGTCCGGCAGAGCAAAGTTCTTTGATCAAATTTGATTTTTCATATGAATACTTGGACATCTTTTTCTCTGCATACATCCAAATTTTTGCACGCATTTTATGGCTTTTTACAAGAGAAAGCAATAGATTTCCACCCATCTCAATCATTTTACCATGCTTTGTAGGCACTATTTCCGTGCGATATAATGCATGAATCATCGCATACACAAGTTGTATTTTTTGCTTTACTTTGCTTTTAGGGCATCCGTCCAAGGGAAATATATCCATACTCACACCATGGCAAATATCCAAATCTTTTTGATAAGGTTTTATTTGTGTCGTCCGATCGTCTCGAATAGTCATAAACATATTTCTGTCTGAAAAACTTGGAGAAGACAAAAAAAGGCGCATGTGCTTATTTTTGTTCTGTTCTGCCCAAATCAAGGATAATTTTTCAAAATCCTGCCTTGGCAACAAAAAATCCAAATCATCATCCCACGGAATAAAACCACCATTGCGAGCAGCGCCTATTAACCCCCCACCACACACAAAAAGTGTCAGATGATTTCGATTGCATACATCTATCAGATTTTCAGCCATTTGTAGGGACACTCTTTGCAAATCCAAAATTTCTTGTTTCGTGTAATTCATACCGTTTTTCTCCTTCTTAATTTTTTTTACAACTCCATGCCATCCAAAATATCTCTAAGTTTCTTCAATTCCTCTTTGCTAAATGTTACTCCTTTACCCATTTTACTATGTTCAGGATCCCACTCTCTTAAATCATACTTTGCCTCTTTGTCATTCCAAGAAACTAAATTTAATTCTTTCTTCCATCCTTTTGAAGACTCTGAAAGTTCACCTAAAGATTCTTTGATTTCATATTTTATTTCTGCC
>CAYTPJ010000196.1:0-3750 GCA_964439755.1 uncultured Oscillospiraceae bacterium | reverse complement strand
TCCCATTGTAAATGCTACTCGCTTGCAACTGTTGCATTTACTTTGAGAATTTACGAAAAAACAAATTTGCTATTGATTTTTTTGTGTGTTATGGTATACTGGATGTACGGATAAAACCTTATTATAGCTCTAAATTTACTGAAAGAAGGGAAATGAGATGTACAGTATTCCAACACCTTGCATGAAAGACTTTGAGCCTAAAACATATATGTGTAAACGTGCACGTGAAAAGTGCACTGTGGATGGAGATTTAGATAAATCTTTTTGGCAACATGCGCAGTGGACAGAGGAGTTTGTGGATATTCAAGGGGCACATATGCCCAAGCCTACACAAAGAACAAGGGTGAAAATGCTATGGGATGATGAAGCCATTTACTTTGGTGCAGAGCTTATGGAAAAAGAAATTTGGAGCTATGTAAAAAAAAGGGATGATGTGATATTTAGAGATAATGACTTTGAAATATTCATAGACCCTGACTCGGATACTCAGTGTTATACCGAATTTGAAATGAATGCAAGAAACACTGTATGGGATTTGCTTTTGACAAAGGCATATCGTGACCATGGATTTCCTATGAATGGGTTTGACATAAAAGGGCTTCAAACGGCAGTGAAGATATTTGGTGCACTCAATGACCCGACAGCAGAAAATGTAAAGTGGACGTGCGAAATAAAAATGCCTTTTGAATCGCTTTTAGAATGCGCAGGGCAAGGGGCGAAAGTTCCTCAAAAAGGGGATTACTTTAGAGTGAATTTTTCACGTGTTGAATGGCAGGTGGATGTAAAAGAAGGGCAGTATGTAAAGCGTATAGACCCAAATACAGGGAAACATTTTCCAGAGGATAACTTTGTGTGGTCGCCTACGGGAATTGTAAACATGCACTATCCTGAACTTTGGGGATTTGTGTTTTTTGCGGATAAAGAAGATGAAGTGTATGAAATTCCAAAAGATGAGCACACCAAGTGGGCATTGCGAAAAATGTATTACAAAGAACATGCGTTTTACGATGAACATCGCACTTTTTCCAACACCATTTCTTGTGATGACAAGGATTTGGAAGTGCAAATTCAAACAACATCTCATCTTTTTGAAATATCTGCACCCAGCATAAAGGAAAATAAACGCATTTATATAACAACAGATGGTAAAACATATATTAAATAAAAAGGAGTATAAAATGGATATTCAAATAACGAACGACACGCATACAATGGGTTTGCTTATTTCAAAAAATGCATCAGAACAGGAAAAATATGCACTTTCTGAAATAACATATTATTTAGAGAGAATGACAGGCAAGGTTTTTTCACACGTGGAGGATACATCATCTAAAGTGATTGCTATTGGCAGAGTGTGCGAAGAAAAATTTGGTGTTGCTTATAATGGCAGCGTAGAGGGTTTTCGCATAAAAACAGTGGACAATAATATTTGCATCACTGGGGGCAAACGTGGCGTAATTTATGGTATGTATGCCCTGCTTGAAAAGCTTGGATGCCGTTTTTTTACAGCTACTTGTGAAAAAATACCTACGCTTCAAACTGTTTCCATTCAAGAAATGGATGAAACGCAGGAGCCTGATTTTGAATATCGTGAGCATAACTATTATGAATTGGGCAAATACACTCGTTTTGCTGTAAAAAGGCGCATGAATGGGCGTTTTCATCCTATCCAAGAAAAACATGGTGGGCACATTGAATATTCATGGTTTGTACACTCTTTTGAAAAAATCATTTCCCCTGAGATTTACGGAAAAGAGCATCCCGAATATTTTTCTATGCTTGAAAATGGCGAACGTTGCTTGACCCCACACAAAAATCAACTGTGCTTAACCAACCCAGAGGTGCTTCAAATAGCCATTCAAAGTGTGCGCCAAAACTTGCTGGACAACCCACATGCAAACATTGTTTCCATCTCTCAAAATGATTATAAGAATGACTGCCAATGTGCACATTGCAAAAAGATAAACGAAGAAGAAGGGTCACCTTCTGGCACGTTGTTGCGCTTTGTAAATAGCATTGCAGAAAGTTTGGAAAAAGAGTTTCCGCACGTTTTATTTGATACTTTAGCCTATCAATATACACGGAAAGCCCCCAACATCACAAAGCCGAGGCACAATGTATGTGTGCGCCTTTGCTCTATTGAATGTTGCTTTGCACATCCTTTTGAAACGTGTGATGACACACAGAGGGGCGCTTTTGTTCAAGATTTAAAAGATTGGCACAAAACAGGGGGCAAAATATATATTTGGGATTATACCACTTGCTTTAATTTCTATCCTACGCCACATCCCAACTGGTTTTGCTTACAACCCAACATGCAGTTATTCAAAGAAAACGGCGTGTGTGGGGTGTTTGAACAGGCAAATACGTCAGAACACGGGGGCGTGGATTTGAATGAATTGAGAGCGTACATTATATCTAAATTGCTGTGGAATGTACATGAAGATGTGGAAGCACTCATTACTGAGTTTACTGATTTTTATTATGGTGCAGGTGGGCAATACATCAAAGAGTATATTAAAACTTTTTGTGATATTTCAAAGAAACATAATTGCCATGTTGGGTTTAATGATCAACCCATACATAAATACTTAGACACGGAATATTTGGATGTGTATGATGCACTCTTTCAAAAAGCGTTGGAAGCAACACAGAAAGACTATTTGTGTGCCTATCGAGTGGCAAAAGCATATTTGTCCATTCGCTATGTGCGCATGATGCAGAATATTATTCATAAAAAGCCCTACGACAGGGAAACGATCAACCAATTTATCAGCGATTGGAAAGGCTTTGGTCTAACGAGAACAGAGGAGTGGACCTCTATTCAAACGAGCCAAAAAGCGTGGCTTAGAGGGCAACCGGTGGGTGCATTGCTGTATGACTATTGGGGGGAAGAAGGACAAAGAGAAGAATTGTAAAAACAACAAAACTGCCCTAAAGTAAGTGGGCAGTTTTTTGCTGTTCTTTTATTAAAATGTTGAAAAAACTTATTGCATGTTTTGAAAAATCGTGTCCCATATGATTTTGGCTGCAAATTCAGAGCCTTGTTTGGAAGCGTGTGCGCCGTCTTCTGCATACATATTGATATCTGGGTGTGCACTTTTGTATTGCCACCAATTTTCGCCCACAGGGGCAATCAACGCAGAAGCTTCTTCGCCCACATTTCTTTGCAGTGTGTTCATATATGCTTGCTTTTGGGGCTCGTTGTTTTGTGCCCATGTTTGGTAAATGACAGGGATTGTGTTGCTTTTTTTTGCCCATGCACACAGTGATAGCACAGCAGTATGGTATTTTTCTTCCTCTGCAAAAGGATGTGTGTGTTCTTGCAAAACCACGTAATCATAATCGCCAAATAGGAGATTAAAGCGAACATCTGGTTCATTTACATGTTGTGCTAAAAACCAACCACCATGCGCAATCATTGTTACATGGCAAGTGTATCCTTGGATTTTCGCATAGTCTTTGACAAACAGGGGCATGTCGTTATAATAGGTGTGGCTATTGCCAACAAAGAGTATTTTTAATGATTTCATTTTGCTCCTCCTCGTGTTTTGAAATGCAGTTGAATGCTGTATGTACTGTACCATTCTTTTATGCGTTTGTCAATCAAAAAAGAAAGAAAACACGTGTTTTTTCGCATTTGTTTTGAAAAGGTATATAATGAAAAAACACACTTTTAGATTGAAAATCTTTTGTTTTATAAAAAATATTTCTAAAACAAAAGATTTTCAATCTAAAAGTGTGTTTTTT
>CAYTPJ010000195.1:0-3813 GCA_964439755.1 uncultured Oscillospiraceae bacterium | reverse complement strand
TAAAATTGAAAGATTTAATGCCTGATTGGTGGGGCGATAAAAAGAAACAAGGGAAATAAATAAACGCCCTACATAAATAGGCGAATAAAAAACATCTTTATGTGTACAAAGGTGTTTTTTTGTATACAGAAAACCCCGTCATTGTGACGGGGCTTAAAACAATTGGATACAGAAGGAAAAATATACACAAAGAATACTTTTTGTATTCTTCCCTACCCTCCTTGCCCATTTGGGCATCTTCAAACATATTGTTTCTTATTTGAGCACTCTCACTTCCAATTGATTAAAGGGAATGGAAATGCCTCGTTGATCAAATGTTTGCTTTACATTATTCATCAAGAAAAAGTACACATCCCAGTAGTTTTTAGGCTCTACCCACACACGGAGCGTATACAAAATACCACTTTCTTGAAATTCCAACATGCCTGCAAAAGGCGCAGGCGAATTTAAAATACAGTCGTGCTTTGCTGCGTCTAAGAGCGCTTTTTGCACGTCCTTTTCATCATGTTGATAGGCGGCGCTCACTGTGATGTCTACTCGCCTTGTTTTTTGGCTGGTAAAATCCACCACACGCTCTAAAGAGGCTTGCTTGTTGGGGATGTGCACTGTTTTATTGTCTGCCGTAAGCAAGCGTGTGTACATCAAACCAATGTTGTCCACCGTGCCCCCTGTGCCCCCCACTTCGATATAATCGCCCAACTTAAAGGGCTTAGAAAGGAGCAAAGTAAGGCCACTGAATAGGTTGCTCAAAGAGTCCTGCACGGCGAGCGAAATGGCAAGCCCGATGACACCAAGCAATGTAACGAGCGTGGAAACAGGAATGCCCAATTCATCTGCCACAATCAATATCGTAACCAAATAGAGCAACACACGCAAAACATTGACAATCAAATGGCTCACTGTTTTATCAATGGGCAATTTTTGAACGGCACGTGCAATCCCCTTGATCAATAGCTTTACCACCACGATGCAGACGACAAGCAGTATAAATGCCATGAGCATTTTTTGTAGATTGATATCTTTTGGAATCAGCGCTTCTACATCCGTTTGCATGATACATTCCTCTTTCTATTTAGAATATCAAGCTGCTGTTCGATCTTTTGTATACAGCATTTTTATCGTTAAAAATGCAGACAAAAGTGCAACTGCCCCCATGAGCAAAAAGCCCCCGTTTAAGCTTGTAAAATCCACCATCACACCCATAGCAAGGGGTCCGAGCGTCATACCAATGCTGAACACCACTTGGAAAAACGTCATGGAAATTGCTCTGTTCTTGGGCAATACTTCTTTGATGGACTCACCCAGTAGCACTGCAAGCGACATAGAAATGGTGGCGGCAGGGAGGATTTGGAGCACGTAGAGCAAAATAATGCTCGTTGCAAAAGGCGCAACAATGCAATATAAAGCACTCGCTAAAAACCCAATTGTTATAATGTGTGCGTTGTGCATTCTTTTATACAGCACTTTGTTTGCAAGGAGGTTAAAAAACACGGTGGCGCAGAGCAACACGATGTTTACAAACGTAAGCTGTGCATTGTCTGCACGCAAGCGTGTCATTAAGTTTTGCGTAAAGGAAAAGCATGTAGCGCAGAGTACAAATTGAGAGAGCATGGCGAGGACAGAGCAATATAAAAGGTGTTTGGACTTTACAATGCTCTTTAAATTCTTGTAGGAAATTTTAAGGGGTGCTTGCTCTTTTTCTGTTACTTTTTGCGTTAAAAAAAGTGCGCCACATGCAAACAATGCACCTGAAATCAGCGTTGCCTTACAGCTCAAATGTTGCACCAACAACATACCCACGATAAAGCAAAAGAGTTTGCCCACACTCGCTGCCATGTCAAGCAATGCCACATGCTTGCCTGTGTCTTTGCCAAAATAACTGCCGTAAAGCACTGTGAAAGACACCCATGATGCGCTTGCAAGCCCTTGAATACCTCGAAGGGCGACAATGCTTACAGGCTGATATATGAAAAACATACCCAAACACGCCACAAAGGCGAGCACACACCCCATCATAATGAAGGGCTTTTGTTGCCCCATTTTAGCAGAAAACAGCCCAAAGGGCAAGCGACCAATCATCTGAAACAAGCCATACACTGTGCCCGAAAGCCCAATCAACGTGTAGGAGGCGCCCATGCGCTCAAGCTCTGGATTGATGTAAGGCGTAAAGCTATACTGTGCAAACCAAAACATGAGCGTCACGAGCACGAGCATAAAGGGCTTGTTGTCATTCTTTTCTTTCTTTTTAAGCAAAGCCACAAACTCCAGTATTTATTTTACATTTTTTCTGCTTTTTCAAGTGCCTTGGGCAAAATAGGCTGACCAAAAATGCCTGCCTTCAGTACACCATTTTGGACATACCCTTCTTCACTGTCTTTGAGTTGCTCCACAAGTTTTTGACGCAAATACGCAATTCTTTCTTGTTTATCCTCGTCCAAAATGGCATTATGGCTTTCGGTGGGGTCTTTTTCAAGGTCAAAATATTGCTCCTTGCCCGTTATGCTAAACCAAATGTACTTATCCTTTTTGGTCACAATAAACTGAGAGGACATGTTTTCCCATTCAAGCAAATGTTCACCGTGGATAAACTCCCTATCCGTGTGATGTAAGAGGGATTGACCGTCTAAATGACTGGGGGCTTTTGCACCTGCCAAATCGAGCACAGTGGGCATCACGTCCATAAGCTCTACGAGCGTATCTTCCGTTCTCTGATGCTTGCCTACATATTTTTCGGGGCCAGATACAATCATAGGAATGTGTGCACTGCCTTCATAGGGTGTGCTCTTTCTAATGAGTGCATGGTCAGAGAGCATTTCGCCATGGTCAGAGGTGAAAATAATCACCGTGTTGTCCATCAATTGTTGCTCAATCAGCGCCATCATAAAGCGCCCAATCTGTTGGTCAATGTGACTAATGCAAGCGTAATAGCCTGCTTGCTCATCGTGTATCATGCGCTCATCTTGAGGCCCTGTCATGCCGTTAAACACTTTTCCATATTTGTCCAGCGCTTTCTTGTCGTCCCAATCGCCTGACAAGGGCTTTCTAAGATCCTTATCCTTGTACATGTCGTAAAAGAACTTAGGGGCATCATAGGGCGCATGTGGGCGCACAAAGCTCAAGTTCAAGAAGAAAGGCTTGTCCCTGTCACGACGGCGCAAAAAGTCGATGCTCCTTGTCACTGCCCAGTTGGTGGGGTGATACTTTTCTTCATAGGGCCATGTGCGTGTGGTCCAACCATTGCAATCAATGCCTGTGTCAATGATATCACAATCCATGCCCAGTTCGTTTTTCATGTAATAGAAATAATCATCTGCCAAGTACTGCTGTTCATACCCTGGAATGTGTGGCGCACGATAGTTGTGCAAATACCCATCGTGCAACTCAATGTGGTCAAAGCCCACCAAATTGCGCAAAGGATGCACGTGCATTTTACCCACGCACTGCGTGTAGTACCCTGCCTTTTTAAGCTCCCCTGCCATTGTAACAGGGTAACGCCATGGCACACGATCTTGATAGCTCACACGCCCTGTGTGGCGCTGTGTCATCCCTGTATGCAAGATTGCTCTTGCAGGCACGCAGGAAGGGCAACTTGAATACGCATTTTGAAAAGACACACCGTGCGAAAAAAGAGTGTCTAAGTAAGGTGTTTGAATGTCCGGATGTCCTGCAAAGCCCATGCAATCGCCACGCATTTCATCCGTCATAATCAACACAATATTTGGTCTGTTGTCCATTATGATATCCTCCTTGTTGTACACAAACTGTGTATTTCAAAAAAGAGGAACGGAAACTCCGTTCCTCTTTAGCTGTCAA
>CAYTPJ010000194.1:0-3853 GCA_964439755.1 uncultured Oscillospiraceae bacterium | reverse complement strand
CCTCATGTTTTTCCTTGATACAATGTCGCAAATTATTTGTATATTTTGTGACATTTTTCTTTATTTTTTAATGTTTTTTTATAAAAAATCAAAAAAACGCTGAAAAAAGCATTGTTATTTTTACCATATTATTGTATAATAAAAAGGGAACGATTTCAAAGGAGGAATTATCATGTTCAAAAAAAAACTCTCACTCTTTTTAGCATTTGTATTGTTGTTTAGTATTTTTACTTTCACAGCAGATGCAGAAACGGTCGGACACCGTTATGTAAACACGTCCAACAAAAAGTCACTCAACTTAAGAGAAGAAACAAACACCAATTCAAAAGTCCTTACAACCATTCCAAATGGCACCAAAATTGTGGTTGTTGACTATCATGCACATGACACATGGGCAAACGTGGTGTACAACGACTTTTTTGGCTTTGTACAAACACGTTACTTGTCGCTTCACAAGCCTATCGAACAACAACCCACCGAACAAGAAGGCGAAAACCTTTTTTCCAACTTTGTACAAGCCTATTATGTAGCCTCTGTTACCCCGTCATCTCCAACAGGTTTTGTTCACATGCGTTGGGCGCCCTCTAAAAAAATGCCTATTTTCAAAGATTATTATGCAGGTGCACGTTTGCACGTATTGTACGAAAACGAAACTTGGTGTCAAGTTTATGACCCTGTAAGCAATCTTTCCGGGTTTATGATGAAAGCATTCTTAAACCCATTGTACGCAATGAGCGAACAAGATAAATCAATTTAAAGGAGTGATATCATATGAAAAAGAGCATTCTAACACTGCTTGTATTAACATTACTCTTTAGTTTCTCTGCCTTTGCTGAAGAAACTAAGCTGGAAGAAGAAATTCAAAAGTTTGATTTCACCTTTGTCCTTCCTCAAGGTGCTACCATTGAGCAAGAAGTGGTTGATGGAGAACTGTCCCTTGCGTACATCACATTGAGTGATGAAAATGCTCCCGACTATTGCCTGTCCATTGCTTTTGATGAAATGCTTGCTTCCCTTTCTTTTGAAGAAATGACAGAAGAAGATTTAAAACTTTTTGAAGCACGTATGACTTTGGATTGCGACCAACCTACTGTACAATTCAAAACACTGGAGGATGGTAGAAAAATTTGTATCATCGATGAGGACAGCACCTCCGACTTTGCGTATGTCATTTCCTTGGTCGATGGATATCAAATCTCTTGCTATATTTCACATGATGATTTTTCTGATTTAACAGAAAATGACATTGAAAAAGCAATCGAAATCATGGATAGCATCAAAATCACAAATGTTGCTTCTGCCTCATAAAACACATTATAAGGAGAAAAACATATGAAACATATGAAATTCCGTGTACTTCTTGTTGCCCTTTTTGCGCTTGTTCTTTTAACTTCCTTTGCTTTTGCTCAAGCGGACGAGACAACAGCCAACTACACAATCAACGGTTCTTCCATTACCCTATCCTTTGAAGAAAATCAAACTTCTGGCCACGTCTGGGCCATCAGTCAAATGCAAAATAGCATTTTATCCCTCACAGATGATAAAACTGAAAACAACGTTCACTCTTTTACCTTTGATGCACATTCAAAAGGTGAAGAAACTGTTGTTTTTTCCTTCAATCAACCACACGATCCGATGAATGCACCAGCATCCGTCTATACCTTTACCGTTTCAGCAGATGAAAATAACGCATTGTCTGTTCAAGCATTCAAAGAACAAAAAAACAGTACATTGAATGTTTTGAATATCAAAATGCCTGAGGATGACGATCAATCTGCTTTAGGTACAGTATTTTCTGCTTCAAACACTCTGACTGTACTGTTGAAAGAAAATGCGAGCACAGGTTATGTGTGGTCATATAATCTTTCTGATGAAACACTGCGTATTTTGGAAGATGTTTATGTAAACGACCAAAAAGATGGTGTAAATATAGTCGGTGCGCCCGGCGTACATCGTTTCATTTTCGATGCGAATAAACAAGGCGATCATACTCTTTCATTTAATTATGGCCGTTCTTTTGAAGAAAATTCAGCTTACTATACAGTAGATGTATTGTATTCAGTAGACCAAAACCAAATCATCACTTTAAAAGAAGTATCTTTAAAAGAAAATGGTGTATTAAAGAGCGACAAAATGATGCCTGAAAAGCCCATGCAATCCAACTCTGCATCTGGCAACATTCGTTTTAAAACACCTGAATTTAACCTATTCATTGGTCACTATGCTAACATTTCAACAATTGCAAGCAATAGAAACATCAGCAAAAAAGGCTACTCTTATGTATCCGAAGACGAAACAATTGCTTCTGTAGATGCGCATGGCAAAGTAAAGGCCTTGTCCGAAGGCACATGCACCATCTTAGTGACATCAAAAGCAGATGAAACTGTATTTGCACGTCTTAAAGTCAATGCACTTGTAAAAGCACACAAAATCGCTGTATCTGCACCTTCTAAAACGGTAAACATCGGCGAAACACTCCAATTATCTTGTCAATTTGACCCTCAGAACACCTCTAATCAACAAGTGACTTGGCATTCTTCTGACAAACGCTATGCAACTGTGGATCAAAATGGCGTGGTGACAGGGTTGAAAAAAGGTACAATTACTATCACAGCAACAGCAAAAGACGGTAGTAAGGTACGTGGATCCTTTAAAGTCAGTGTGCTCCAATCTATAAAAAATGCAAAAATGACACGTGATATTGTGCGTGTTGGCATCAATTACTATGTGGGCAATGCCGTTGAATTTACGCCCAAGTATGTAAGCAATAGAAAAGTACACTGGACAAGTAGCGATGAATCCATTGCAACTGTTAAAGATGACAATGGCAAGGCGCATGTTACAGGGCATAAATGGGGTCAAGCAACCATTTCAGGCGTTACAGAAGATGGTGGACATAAGGTTTCATTTATTGTAAATGTAGGCTCTGTACGCACAGCTGCAACGATTGAAAAAGTCGTTATGAGCAGTAAAAATTTACCCATGGTATATTTTTATAATAATTCGCCCTTGAATGTCACTGCTGTGCACATCGCTGTTCAGGCAACTGATTTAAGAGGAGATCCTGTGAAATTGTCCACCTCCTCTAAAGACCCTTATACCCTCTATGGCACGTATAATATCACAATGGCTCCTTATACGCACCACCATATGCAACACTTCAAGTACAGCCATTTCAATTCCTTTGATTACACCATAAACTTCAAGGTGGCTGTAACAGGCATTGAAACAGACACTGGATACTTGGATAATCATGGCAAGCTCGTACACAAATATATTCTCTCTGAAAAGAGCTATAAATGGGTAAAAGGGCATACCACTAAAAACGAGCACGTTATTAGTCGCTAACAGTATTTTGACATTGTTCTGAATACAAGCTCTACATAATTGCTTAAACAACATTACAATAGCTGTCTGTGCTTTATAGACAGCTATTTTTATTTAAAACGATTGACTTTGACGTTACGTCATAGTGTATTATATTATTGTGGTTAGAACGTGCCTCTAACCCACAAGTGTATTTTACTGCAGAAAATATACCGCCTTACCCCACTGAGTGTGCATCTTGTTAAAAGGAGGAAGAAATTTGAAAATAAAAGCCGTAGCGAAGCTTACAGGCGTCACAGTACGCACGTTGCATTACTATGACGAGATCAGTTTACTCAAACCCAGTTCGATTACAGAAACAGGATATCGCCTTTATGATGACAAAGCATTAGAAACTTTACAACAAATTCTATTTTTTAGAGAATTAAACTTTTCTTTAAAAGACATTAAAGACATCATAAGTAATCCAAATTACAATAAAATCGATGCACTTGAAAAGCATAAAGAGCTACTTATTCAAAAAAGA
>CAYTPJ010000193.1:1467-3854 GCA_964439755.1 uncultured Oscillospiraceae bacterium | reverse complement strand
ACAAACCCCTAATGAATACATAACGAAAGGGCATGTAAAATGCGAAGTGAAAGCGATTTAAACCAAGCGATTGCGCAGTATGCCGACATGGTCAAGCGCATTTGCATGGTGCATTTGAAAAACGAATATGACACGCAAGACGTTTTTCAAGATGTTTTCTTCAAATATGCCCTTTCGCCCCTTTTGTTTGAAAGCGAGGAGCACAAGAAAGCGTGGCTCATTCGTGTCACATTGAACGCTTGCAAAGACGTGTTTAAGAACTTTTTTAGAAAGTTGACCACCCCTTTGGAAAGCGTTCAAGAACAGGCTGTGGAAGAAAAAAGGGATGATTTGCTTGAAGTACTCTTGTCCCTTGAAGCAAAGTACAAAGATGTGCTGTATCTGCATTATTATGAAGGGTATACAGCCAAAAAAATTGCCCAGTTGCTCCATAAAAATGAGAACACCATTTATACCTATTTAACAAGAGGTAGAGAAAAATTAAAGCAGAGATTGGAGGAAATAGAAAATGCGTGAAGATTTTGTAAAAGCCTTTGAACACGTGCATGCAGATGATGCGCTCAAACAAAACACGGCACGTTTGGTGGCGCAAAAATTGCACAAAAAGCAAGCGCTCAAACAGCGTTTTAAGGTGGCTATTCCCGTGTTTTGCCTCGTGTTCGTGATGTTGTTTGGTAGCGTGCACTTTTACGCAACCCCAGCTTCTGCCATAGAAATTTCCTCCCAATCTGTGATCCAACTCAAGGTCAATTGCTTTGACCGTGTCATTGACGTGGTGGCGCAAGATGCGCAAGGGGAAAAAATTGTTCAAACGATACAACTCCTGCATATGAATTATTCGGAGGCTGTGAACAAGATTTTAACGTATCAAGCGCAAAATGGGGAGCAAGATGTGCGCCCTGTTGTCACCGTCATTGGGGATGATGAAAAGCACAATCAAAAGGTGATCGGTGCCATGCAAAGAGGCAACCAAAAGCACGTAGAATATCGCTCTATGAACAAACAACACGCCCAAACAGCCAAACAAAAAGGTGTGTCTGTAAGCAAATATTCTGCTTTCCTCACGTTGCAAGCGCAGGGGGCAGACATTACATTAAATGAAATCAAAGGCATGTCCATGCGCCAAATTCGGGATATTATGGAAAATTTCTCTCCTCAAAATCAAAACGATTTCACCCCTCCTTATGGTGGGCAAAACAGACAACACCAAAATCCAAACAGGCAAAACAACAAAAATCGCAATTGATGCAATAGGCACTTTGTAACATCCATGACAGGGAAAACATTGTCCATTTATGTGTGACGGTTCTCCGTGTGGTGGATGTTTTTTTGTGAATATTTGCTCCATTCAAATAACCTTTTGTATACCACTTGTTTTATAAATCAAACCACTTATCCAAAAATGCTTGCAAATATATTTTGCGTTTGATATAGTATGCGCAAGGAGAAAGGAGGGAAACACATGGAGATCGAAATCAAAATTGAGCCTCAAGCAAGAAAAACCAAAGTCGTCATTGTTACACCGTGCATTACAGAAGAAGTGCAAGCACTAATGGACAGAATTTCAAAAACCTCGCCCAAATGTCTTGTTGGAATTAAAGAGAATGCCTATGAAATATTGGAAGAAGAAAGCATTATTAGAATATTTGCACAAAATAAAAAAGTTTTTGCACATACAAACAAAGGCACGTATACACTTAAACTCAGACTCTACGAAATAGAAACCCTATTGGACAAACGCAAATTCATCAAAATATCCCATGCTGAAATCGTCTGCCTAAACAAAATAAAAAGCTTTGATTTAAGCCTTTCAGGCACTATTTGCGTTACCTTAAAAGACAATACTGTAACGTATGCCTCTCGCAGATACGTAAGCGCAATCAAACAAATATTGGGCATATAAAGGAGAAAATGTATGAACATCAAAAAAACAATTTTTTTACGTGGATTTTCAGGTTTCCCTTTGGGCATTGCTATTTCTCACATCATTTCCCTCGTTATTTCCCTGTTCATTGGCAAAGGAGAATATGTGCCCTGCACACCTCTACTCGTACAGCAAATGGGCAGTGAAATGAACGCTGTACTGCTTCAAACATTTTTTAGTGGGCTTTTGGGCGCCACGTTCGCCGCTTGCTCTGTTATTTGGGCAATCGACTCATGGAGTATCTTAAAGCAATCGGGCATTTATTTCGCTATCACCTCTGTTGTTATGATGCCTGTTGCATATTTGCTTAATTGGATGCAACACAGTGTGTCTGGTTTTCTCTTGTATTTTGGCATTTTCTTAGCTTTATTTGTGAGCATTTGGGTCTTTCAATATATCCTCTACAAACCTAATATCAAAACAATCAATCAAAATTTGAACACATAATTCCCTATAAACGAAT
>CAYTPJ010000193.1:0-1457 GCA_964439755.1 uncultured Oscillospiraceae bacterium | reverse complement strand
CATATAGTTTTTAACAAAATTATTCACTTTTTAAATGCGCAACAAACACTCCATTTTTTAAACGTTTTTCGTATCATCTATTATTTTAACAAATCAATGCGTTCTTGTATCAATGTAGAAAAGCTTTCCTTTAAACGATTGGACAAAAGAGAACAATTACACATTTTGACAAGCAATTGTTCCTTTCCAACAAGGTCATGCATCATTTTTTCAGCAGACACTTTTGAAATATCACATTGCTGTGCAAAAACGATAAAATCTTTTTTTCGTATATTTGTTTTTTTCCCATTCATGGGGAGGGCAAATTGTTCCTTATCTTCAGGCATAATCACATTGACAGGCACCAAATCATAAGCAGGAGAAAGCGTGTACTGCCCCGACCCTGTTTGATTTTCAATCAAAGAGAAATTTTTAAGATGCATATCTGAATTTCCTACAATAAAAGAAAAAAGGATTCTCACATATAATTCTGCCTTATCCAACCCTTTTAGATAGGAAAATCTGTCTATGACTTTTGCACAACGTTCATACGACCCTTTGTATTTATCCTGCGTCAATCGCAAATCCAACTGACAAAAATCCTCCATAGCGAGCTTGGATATTTTATTATTCAAAGATATTCTATCAATTCTCTTTGTTATATACCCATATCCATTTTCAGTTTTGATGAGTGCATGAGGCACTGTTTTTATCCCCACATTTTCTGCCATAGACATCGTCAAATGCTCTGCTTCTGGAAGCGTTTCAAACGCATCTACCTGTGGTTTAAAAATATACCCCGTGGGGTAATCCATAATGGTCAAGCGTGGATTTTTACGCTCTGAAAAAAGGTGCAAAGACAATTTTTTTTGAACACCTGTAACTGTGTTTCCAAATTTTATATTTTCTTCCACCATTCTCCTGAGTGTATCTTCATCCAAATGCATTTCTGGTAAGGAAGACGTGCCAAAAAATTTCTGAATACATTTCTTGTGCCATCCACAAGCTTCATCACGCAAGGGAAGTTCTTTTGAACACAATAAGCAATTCACACTTTTTCCTCCCTTATACTCACTGTTCCTATGGAATCCTTACATGCTCTTGTCAATAACCCAAACCGATCTTTATACTCTAATTTCCAATTGCGTGTTACAATTTCCAAAAGCCAACCTTCTGGAATCAAGCCATCAAAAAAGGGAAATAGAATTTTAGATGTATATAATTGTTTGCTTAAAGGCAATGTTAAAGACACAGGCAAAGCATGTTCGTCATGAAAATACTTTTCATCATAAGAAAAACAATATCCCTCGTCCGTTTCAAAAAGTTCGCCTGCAAACACAT
Organism: uncultured Oscillospiraceae bacterium; assembly: GCA_964439755.1. Lineage (GTDB taxonomy): Bacteria > Bacillota > Clostridia > Christensenellales > Aristaeellaceae > CAYTPJ01. Next base: position 137 of record CAYTPJ010000193.1, on the reverse strand, counting down.
CCTGTACGTACACATATACTTTTCTCAATGTATTCATACATCCTCTTCCTTCCTGCCCGGCACTGCTTCCATACCAAACATTTGAAGTGCCACATTCACTTTATCCATGCGCACGCTCTCTTTGCCCTGCTCTAATT
>CAYTPJ010000192.1:0-3860 GCA_964439755.1 uncultured Oscillospiraceae bacterium | reverse complement strand
CGTTTACAGTGTGGACTACCAGGGTATCTAATCCTGTTTGCTCCCCACACTTTCGCGCCTCAGCGTCAGTTGCAGTCCAGTTACCCGCCTTCGCCACTGGTGTTCCTCCCGATCTCTACGCATTTCACCGCTACACCGGGAATTCCGATAACCTCTCCTGCACTCAAGCCATCCAGTATCCAAAGCAGTTCCCACCTTAAAAGCGGGAATTTCACTCCAGACTTAAATGGCCGCCTACGCGCCCTTTACGCCCAATTATTCCGGACAACGCTCGCTCCCTACGTATTACCGCGGCTGCTGGCACGTAGTTAGCCGGAGCTTCCTCCTTAGCTACCATCTTCTTCTTTTCACTAAGGACAGAGGTTTACAATCCGAAGACCTTCTTCCCTCACGCGGCGTTGCTGGGTCAGGCTTGCGCCCATTGCCCAATATTCCCCACTGCTGCCTCCCGTAGGAGTCTGGACCGTATCTCAGTTCCAATGTGGCCGATCACCCTCTCAGGTCGGCTACCCATCGTCGACTTGGTGAGCCGTTACCTCACCAACTATCTAATGGGACGCGAGCCCACCTCATACCGGATTGCTCCTTTGACCCCTGTGCCATGTGGCACTGTGGTCTTATGCGGTATTAGCACATCTTTCGATGCGTTATCCCCCTGTATGAGACAGGTTGCTCACGCGTTACTCACCCGTCCGCCACTAGAATAAAGAATTTTCACCCGAAGGCTTCCACTCTCTATCCCCGTTCGACTTGCATGTGTTAAGCACGCCGCCAGCGTTCGTCCTGAGCCAGGATCAAACTCTTGTGTTTAATCCTTAAATCTTGGTGTTCCGAGTTGCCTCGGTCAACAAGTTTTAACTCATTCTCAGAATCAACTGTCGTTCTTTCTCTCTTCTCTGTATCGTTTTCAAGGTTCTGCTCGCACTACTCTCTCTCGCTTTCGTCCGCCTCTCGGCTGACCCGCTTGAGCTGCTCTCGCTTGAGTGCTTATCTATAATATCACACTTTCTTAGCCTTGTCAACACTTTTTTTGAAGTTTTTTTTACTTTTTTGTCTACTTTTACTTTTTCGCAACTCCTTTTTACACTTTATACTGTATTCCTTTCTAAACAATAACACACCATGTTGCGCTTTTTACATTTTTTTCTTTTTTTCAAAAAACTTTTGCGCCCATTTTACATAATGTACCAATCGAACAGAATGCGCCCTTATGCGTTGTTTTTAGGCCGTTTTAGTAGTTTCAAAAGGAGAAAAGCCAAAGTCACACCTGTCAGTGCGCCTGCACTATCTATCAAAACATCTTGAATTTGTCCACTACGACCTACAATAAAAAGCTGATGTATTTCATCTGTCATTGCATAAATCGTAGTAAATATCCACGCATGAACACTCTGAAACTTCATTTGATAGCAAGAAATCAAATTGCGCATGAAAAATCCCAAGCACATAAATTCAAAAAAATGTGCACTTTTTCTTATTAATAAGGAAATCAGTTGCATGATTTCTCGTTGTTCTGTTGTAGGCTTTTGTTTCAAATCAGGTACAATGATGTCTGTAACCACTTTAACGACCTTCCCACTTGTAATTGTGGAATGCGTTGCATCCTGGCTTGAAAAGATAAAAATACCAGCTGCAATCAAAATCACGACACTCCATAATACAACTTTTTTTCTATTTTTCACGTTTTCTTTTCCTGCTTTCCTTCTTTTAATTGAGTTTCTACATTATATATGCATTTATTTTGCATTCGTAACAACTCGTTTACTATTATACGCTTTTTTCAATCATTGAGCAAGGAATTATATTTCCATTTTTTATAAAAAAAGAAACACCACATAAAACATGCAGTATTTCTTCGATTGAAACATTTGATTAAGCTTCCACCGTCACATCATCCCCTGCTTTTAAACCACAGAGCAGGAGTGCAACAATAAGAATAATAAATATGAGTACAGGCACAAACCAACTTTTTGTAATGTCATTGATTGTACCCATCACAGTAGGACCAACTGCAGCGAGCAAATAACCTGCCGACTGTGACATACCTGAAAGTTCGGACGCTCTATGTGCATTAGGACTTCTAAGAGAGATAAAAGCAATAGACAAACTAATACTTCCCCCCATACCCAAGGACACAAGAATAAGAGAAAGTACAATCAATAATGAAGAAGAACTCATTAAAAACAAAATCATACCCACAATATAGATACAGCAATTGACAACGACCAAACCTTTTTGACTTCTAAATTTATCAGAAAGTGTGGGCATAACAAGTGTCGCAGGGATAGCAACAAGTTGATACATGAGCGCCATGTTGCTTGCAAAGCCTTGTGTCATTCCTTTTGAAATGACAATTGTAGGCAACCATGCGACCATAGAGTAAAAAAGCAAAGATTGAATGCCCATAAATAAAGTCACAAACCATGCTGTTTTATTTTTCCAAATAGATGTACTTTTAGATGTATTTAATGAAGCAGTTTGATTATTTGAAACGCTTTTTGCATTTTCTTTCAGCTGTGGCAACCAAATAATTATGGTGAATAATGTAAGCGCAACCCATACTGCAAGCGCATTTTTCCATCCCAAACCCATGTTGCTTGCAAGAGGCACGCTCACGCCAGCACCCACTGCTGCAAAAATACACATGGAAGAAGTGTACACGCTTGTCATCTTACCCACATTTTTACCAAACTTAAGTTTAATGATACTTGGAATTAAAACATTTCCAATTGCGATACCCACGCCCATGAACGTAGTGCCTACAAAAAGCCCGATTGCGTTTGTGTAAGAACGAATAATTTCCCCTGCTAAAATCATTGTAAGCCCAAACATCATTGTTTTGCCAAAACCAAACTTTTTGGTTGTTTTTGAAACAAAGGGAGATACAATTGCAAAAGCAATAAGAGGAAGGGTGGTAATAAAGCCAGCCATTGTGCCCGACAAATTGTATTCCAATGTAATCATTTTAACCACTGATCCAACAGCAGTAATAGGCGCTCTTAAATTAAAAGAAATGAACACGATACCCAATATAATTAAGATTTTTTCCTTTTTCGTCATGTGAATTCTCCTTTATAAATGAATAATTTCCTGAATACTCTTTTGTGCACCTTCCGTATCCTTGTTTTCAATTTGAAAAGCCAAATTTTTGTGCAATGTATCAATATACACTTGTTCATCCACATGTAATTTGCTTGCAGTAGATATATATTCAGCAAAAAATTGCGCAACATATTGATACATTTTGATCAGAAGTTCATTGTGTGTTGCTTTTGCAATTGCAATATGAAACGCAATATCTTCCTTGGTATTTTCCTTTTTCTTTTGGTATGCAGAATTTCTTTTTTCAAGATGTGCATGAATATTTTGAACATCTTCTGGTGTGCAGTGTTCAACTGCTGATTGCACAATATATCCTTCAAGCAGTGTTCTCACTTCCACAATATCCTTGCTTTTCACTTCATTCATCAGCGAAAACAAATCCACCTGCAAGCGATCACTCGCTATCACATACGTGCCATTTCCTTGCCTTGCTTCCAAAATACCTGCATGAATGAGTGATTGCACTGCTTCACGCACCGTATTTCTGCTCGCTTGATAAATTGCTACAAGTTCAGGTTCAGTAGGCAATTTGTCGCCGATTTTATAGACACCTTTTTTGATTTTATTTTCCATGTCATTTGCAATCTGCTTGGGCATGGAATACCTGATCAACCTCATAAAATACCTCCTATCATCCGATGAATAGTATACATCAATAAAAAGTAAAAATCCATGTATTATTTTGTTGTATTTAAACCTTTTTCAAAGGAATGACATCTGAGCTTATGTACAAGCGTTGGATTAAAACTCGTGCCGAA
>CAYTPJ010000191.1:0-3880 GCA_964439755.1 uncultured Oscillospiraceae bacterium | reverse complement strand
CTCAATGCCATAACGCAATAATGTAATACGTTCAAGACCAATGCCAAAGGCAAAGCCTGAATATTTTTTAGAGTCGATGCCACACATTTCAAGCACTTTGGGGTTGACCATGCCACAACCGAGCACTTCAATGTACCCTGTACCCTTACACATACGGCACCCTTTGCCTCTGCATGAAACACAAGTTAAGTCCACTTCAGCACTGGGTTCTGTGAAAGGGAAAAAGGAAGGACGGAAACGTGTGGTGATGTCATCGCCATACAATCTCTTTGCAAAGCAATCGAGCGTGTATTTTAAATCCCCCATACTTACATGTTCATCAATTACAAGCCCTTCAATTTGATGAAACACAGGGCTGTGCGTTGCGTCCACTTCATCTGCTCTATACACTCTGCCAGGGCAAATGATGCGAATGGGAGGCTTTCTCGTGGTCATAGTACGTGCTTGAACAGGAGAAGTGTGTGTGCGAAGCACAGTGTTTTCATCAAAATAAAAAGTATCTTGTGCATCTCTTGCAGGGTGATTTTTGGGCAAGTTTAACAGTTCAAAGTTGAACATATCCAGTTCGATTTCGGGGCCTTCTACTACTTCAAAACCCATGCCCACAAAGCAATCCAACAGCTCATTGAGCACAAGTGTGTTGGGGTGCACAGAGCCTACTTTTTGCAATGCACGAGGTTCTGTAATGTCCACTGCTTCTGCTTTTAAGCGCAATTCACGCTCTTTCTGCTTTAAGGTATCTTGCTTTTCATCCAACCATTTGGTAAACTGCTCACGACCTTCGTTGATGAGCTGACCCATTTTAGGCCTCTCTTCTGGACTTAACTGCCCCATACCACGCAGAAGTGCTGTTAAACTCCCCTTTTTTCCTAAAACTTTGACACGCACTTGATCGAGTGCACTCAAATTTTCAATGGAGCTGAGTTCTTCATGCAACAATTCGCCTATTTTTTTGATTTCTTCTTGCACAGACATTGAAATATCCACCTCTCTAAATTTTGCGATAAAATATAATATGTTTTTTCTATAAATATTCGCTTTAAACATTCGATTGTATTTGTTCAAAGCAATCATAGACCAAGTTTTGCTTTACGAATTTCTTTTTCCTATTTCACTTGCCAGTGTTTTATAAAGCATATTCGTATCAATGGGTTTGCTTAAATGCACATTCATCCCTGCATGTAAGCTCTTTTCTATGTCGTCTTCAAATGCATTTGCACTCATTGCAATAATGGGGACTTTTTTCGCATCAGGACGCTCTAACGCACGTATACATGCAGCTGCCTCCAATCCATCCATAACGGGCATACGAATGTCCATAAGCACTGCATCAAAATGGTCAATAGGACTATTTTTAAATACTTCAACACCCAATCTACCATTTTTAGTAGCGACCATCTGTATACCCACTTTTTCCAACAGTTTTTCCGTCACCTTGATGTTTAATGGATGGTCTTCGCAGAGTAAAATCCTTTTTCCTTCCAGTATATCATAGGATATATCTGTATCAGTCACTTTGTTTTTTAAATCACCTTGAACAAGAGAGGCGCAAAGGCTTACAGTAAAGGTTGTTCCTTCTCCGAGTGTACTTTGACATTGGATATTTCCACCCATTGCCTCAATGATTTTTTTGGCAATTGGAACGCCCAAACCAGTGCCAGCATCATTTTGAATGACATTGCTGTGTTCTTGTTCAAACGCTTCAAATAATTTGTGTTTGATAAAAGCTTCGCTCATACCAATGCCATTATCTTTTACTGTGAAAGTGTATAAAACAGATTTATTGTCCTCAGGCATACGCTCTATTGTCGTTTTTACCTCCACAATGCCACCTGGTTTTGTAAACTTAATGCTATTATTGATTAAATTTACAAACACTTGCTTGATGCGTAATTTATCAAGAAGTGCTGCTTCTTTGATGGGCTGATCATTGTGAATGTGGAGCGTAACTCCTCTTTCAACTGCTTTGGGTTGCAAAAGCCTGTTTAAATCATTTTCTAAATCCTCGTAATGATAAGGCTCATAATGGAGTTTTAACTTTCCTTCTTCTATTTTGCCCATATCCAGCACATCATTGATCAAATCTAACAAATAATGCCCAGACTCAAGAATGTTTGAAAAATCATTTGTTCGTTCATTAAAATCTTTTTCATCTTTCCCGATTTTTGCAAATCCTAAGATTGCATTCATAGGTGTGCGCATATCATGGCTCATGCGTGCTAAGAAAGTCGTTTTTGCAAGGCTGCCTTCCTTTGCTTTTTGAAGTGCACTGCTCAAGTCTGCACGTGTTTGCATTTCCTTTTGATATACATCTGTTACATCACTTCTTGTGTAGATGATCATTGTTTTTTCTTTATCAAAGTATGAAAAATGCCATTGTTTTCGGCGCTCTTTCTGATTTTGAATCATATCATACGAACATATATAGTCACTTTGTGTTTCTAATGCTTTTGTAATCGAGTCAATGGTCATAGAAGAAAATACTTCTTCGCTAAGCTTTTCCTCAAAATAATGCTTTGAAAAATAAAGCAAACCTTCTTCGTATGACATGTCTTTTTGGTTGACATATGTTCTTAAAACAGGCGCTTCCTTCAATATGCTGTACGCTGCACTGGAGAGAATGGATGTGAAACTTTTCTTATGTACATCAATCACAGCTACATATTCAAAGGAGGTATCTACAATATGCTTGATAATATTGTGCTGTTCCTTTTCTTTTGTGATGTCATAGGTATAAATAAGCGCATATTCATCTTTGTTTTTGGGAGAATCCATAAACACAGCAATAGTGCGTGCCCACATGGGGCTTCCATCTCTGCCTAATCTTTTATATTCGTGCACAACGGGATCATTATTTTTTTTAGCATTTAAAAGATACTTTCTTTTAAATTTAGCTGCAAATTTTTCGCTTTCACCTTTTCCGATTGCACAAGGCGTTATAATTGCACCAAAATCATCAATGCGTGTTCTATTTTCAACAGTAGGGACAGGCATGCCGTTTGGATTGTGCTCCACGACATAATCTTGTGTTAAATTATATTTTACTGTGCCAATCAGGTTGTGCTGTTTCTCAACCATTTCACGTTCTACACGTTCAAAAGCACGCATTTCAAGTACATTTTTTGCACGTAACTCTTCGATTTCTGTAATGTCTTCAAACTGTGCATACACCACAGCTGTATCGTGGTCATCTTTTATAACATTGGCTTTTAATTGTACTTTGATGTATTGTTGCTTTTTTTCATGGAAAATACGATACTGCGTTGTGTAATGCCCACCATCGTTTAGACCTTTTGTCGTTACTGCAATCAGAGTGTCTAAGTCATCTGGATGCACATTTAAATATTCAGTATGTTGTTCAATACGCTGTTTGTTTTTCTCGGAATATCCCAGCAACTCATAAAACGTGTCATTATGATGGAGGGGAATCATTTTTTTACCATTGTATTGATATACAGCAATGCCACAAGGTACGTTGTTAATGACATTAGAAAGTTCGTTTTTTAATTGCTCAATCTCCCCTATGTCAGAATACTGCGCATACATTTTTGCAGTACCATCGCTGTTTTTTTCAACAAACAAGGAAGCATCTACTGTGACATATTCTTGTTTTTTCTGATTGAAAATACGATATGTAAACCTTGAAGCGCCTCCTTTGGTTAAGGCTTCAAAAGTTTTTCTCCTTGTTTCTTCTATATCCTCTGGATGAATGTTATAAAAGCCTACTTTGGCTTCGATTTCTTCACTCATAGAGTCTGGAAAGCCCATGATTTCATAAAAATTCTTGTTATGTGCAATTGGTATAATGATTTCTCCATTATAATAGTAAGAACACACACCATTTGGAACATTGATGAATAAATCTTCCAAAATTTGCCTT
>CAYTPJ010000190.1:0-3917 GCA_964439755.1 uncultured Oscillospiraceae bacterium | reverse complement strand
GACGAAGCTTTGCCACCATTTCTCTGTCTACAATGTCGTCACTGTCCACAAACTTGATGAACATGCCTTTTGCGTGGTTTAAGCCCACATTACGAGCAGAAGACACACCCCCATTTTGCTTGTTCAACACGGTAATGCGTGCATCTTTTTGTGCATATTTTTTTAATATTTGAAGGGAGTTATCCGTAGACCCATCATCTACAAATATAAACTCGATATCCTCTCCTTTTTGACAGAGCATGCTCAAAATTGTCTGTTCCACTGTACTTTGGGCATTGTACACAGGCATAATAAAAGATAGAGTTTTCGCATTTTCACGCATGTTTTTTCCCTCTTTTTCCAGAAAGCTTCTTTGCGACCTTTTGGAATGTTTTTTTCAAAAGCTCAAACACGTACTGCATTTCTCTCGTTTTATAAAATAATAACAAATTCACACAACACGTAATCAGCACGCAAAAGATACAGCCCACCAAAAAATCCACAATAGGATTTTGTATACCCAAACTACGGGGAATAAAATAGGATAAAACCGTGCTCAGTGTCGTTGCAAGGAAATAGCTCAATGTTTTAAAATGGAACTGTTTTGTGCTCAAGCCAAATTTCGCCTTAAAAAGCAGCCGTGTTTTGAACACATACTGAATAAGCATGGAAAAGAAAGTGCCCAAAAATATACCAAACATGCCATACCGAAGCCCAAATATCACAGATATAATCAAATTCGCAACAGACCCCATAATGGATATATTTTTATCCTTTTGAAACACGCCTGCAACGCTTACAAAGTTCCACAAGGGTTCTTTAAGTGCTGAAAACAAAAAATTGATTGCAAGCATCACCACAACTGAAAATAAAAGTACTCTGCTTTCCCCCAACCAAAGGGCGACAAAGGGAGATAGTTGGCTCACAATCAGAGCCGTTGCAACAGAGGCAGGCAAAAACATAATAAAAGTTATTTTTTGAAGGGTATACATGCACGTTTTAACATCGCCCGTTGCCATCAAATTTCCAATACTACCTGACGTTGCTTTAATCATTTGGTTGATACAAGTGCGTCCACTATTTAAAACCATTGCATAGTTAGAATAAAGCCCTACTGTTACCGTGCTATCCATCACGGAAATCAGCGTGTTATCCGTGGAATTTGTAATATTACCACTCAATTTTCCAATAAACAAATAGCGTATGTTTTTAAAAATCTCTTTCCTTTCATCCTTACTGGGCAGTGTTGCTTTTTCCTTTAAAAAGGGGTACAATTTGCTTGCCTCCCTGCTTACAAACAAATTGATGAGTAAACGTGTAAAAATTTCAAGTATCAAAAAAAGTACGAAATTTCCAGTTAACAAAAGGATAACTGTTTTAACCGACACGCTCACAGCTTCTATGCATATATATATGCGTGTGGTTACATATGCCTTTTGGTCTGCATTCAGCAAAGATGTTTTGTATGAAAAAAGGTAAGAAGCGCACGTGGACAGTAAAAATATGAAAAACACCAAACGAATGTAAGACAAATCGAAGTCCGTTTTCGTGACAAGCGTATGTACAAAAGGCAACAATGCCATGCCTATTAGAAAAATGCTCAGCCCAATGAGCAAATATGCCCTTTTAAAAAGTATCATCAAGCTGGCTACCTTTTGCGTGTTTTTCTCTGCCAAAGGTTTATATAAACTATATGTAATGGCGCTACCCACCCCCAATTCGGCAAGGGACAGCATGGCGAGCACCTCTGTAAACAGCCCATTCAAGCCCACAATTTGGTTGCCCAAAGTGTACACCATCACTGAACGCATGATAAATTTCAAAAAAGTGTCTACAATTTGATGCAGAACGCCATATCGTAGATTTCTGATGCTGTTTTCTGTTCGTGACATGTTTTGTCTGCTCTTTCTACAAAATTTAATTTCCTATTAAATTATACCATTTTATGCAAAAAACGTCAATGGTTTTACAATTTTTGATCTTGTGTGCAAAAAAAGACTTGAGCAGTATAAAACCACTCAAGCCTTTTTAATCATTATAGATTATTTCGTTGCGTTTTTCACAGCGCTTTCTGCTGAAATCATGCCCCAAGTTGCACACAAACCATGGCCAATACCACCAATGGTGTTGTGACCTGCAATGTTTGCAGAGCCTACAATTTCACCAGCCAAGTACACGTTGCCCACCAAAGAGCCATCTTCACGTGCCAACTGACCTTCACCATTGATGCGTGGGCCTGCTGCAGTCATCATGAGGTAGGGAATGGTGTATACAGCGTATACAGGGCCTTCAAAAGCAATCAAATCTTTTTCACGGCCAAAAGCATCTTTTACGCCATCTTTGATGTCTTGATTGTATTTTGCAATCGTTGCACCCAAGTTTGCAGCGCCCATTTTTGCGCCCAATTCTTCAGCTGTGTCTGCCTTGAACATGTAGCCCAATTCAATCAATTCATTGATTTTTTCTTCTGTTGTAAAAGCAGCAGAGTTGGACATCATGCCTGTGAACAATGGGATTTCTTCCTTGAGCATAGCTTCTGACAACACAACATACACTTCGTTTTTGTCTGCTGTACGCCAAACAGTACGCTTATCCATGGTGTTTGCAACAGGTTCGTTAAACATACGATCGCCTGTGTTGTTAACCCAGATTGCGCCAGGATATGCAACATTGCAACGCAAGGAAGCTTGGAAACCTGTTACAGGCACAGAGCCACCGTAGCAAGAGGAGTAGTCCATATTGTCAAAGGCTGCACCTGCTGCACGAGCAAAGTCATAACCAGAGCCAATTGCAGTTACAGGGTCATTAGAAGTGATGTTTGTAAAGTTAAATTCTTTGAGCCAACGTTCGCAGTAGCCGTAGCCACCTGTTGCCACAATAACGGACTTTGCAGGAATTTCCATATCGCCCACTTTAACGCCGAGCACATCCTTGTTTTCATCCATCATAAGTTCCGTCACAAGTGTATCCAAGCAAAGTTGTGCTTTGCCTTCTTTTACAAATTCATCCAATTTTGCATTTAAAGCATTGATGAAGTAAGAACCACCGCCAGAAGCAGGGCCACCTGCTGTGTAAGTAACACGCAAAGTGTTCATAGCGTTATAACCGCCACCATCCACCGTGTCGCTCATCTCAACGCCCACATAGTCTTCCAACCAGTCAATGGCTGCGCCTGAACGCTCTGCATACACATGTGCAATTTCCGTGTTCATGTATTGTTCGCCGCCACCCATTTGAACAAAGTCATTGTACAAGCTTTCAGGGCTATCTTCAATGCCTGCTTCTTTTTGAGCACGGTAGCCTGTACCAGAAATAGAACCACCTGCTGTGTTTGCAGAACCACCCACACGGTAGTTTTGTTCCAACACGAGCACGTTTGCGCCTAATTCCAAAGCACGAACAGCAGAAGATAAGCCTGCCATGCCAGCGCCCACAACAATCACGTCAGGTTGAATGTTAATGGTCAATTCGCCTTTTTCAGCAACAACGCCATTTAATGCGTTTTCTGTTGCTTGCATAATCGCATCAGAAGTGATGGTTGCACTTGCAATCGCATCCACTTTTGTTGAATTTTTTTCAACAATTTGGAGAGGGATTTGCTCAATTGCAGGATCAGAGATACCGGGGGTTTCCTTATGGTCGCCCACCACAACTTCTGTGATTTTACCATCTTTTACAGTTACTGTAACTTTTAATTCGCCACCCATGCCATTTGCACTGCCTGTGAACGTGCCATCCGCATATTCAGCAAAAGATACAGCTGTCATGCTCACCATCATTGCCAAAGCAATAAGGATAGATAAAAAACGTTTCATTTGGATATACTTCCTCCTTTTTTTATATGATACTAAATGCGCGCATTCAATATCGATAATATTATACGGATATTGTGTGCTTTTGTCAACAATTATTTTTCTATAATTTTAGTATGATTTACA
>CAYTPJ010000189.1:0-3926 GCA_964439755.1 uncultured Oscillospiraceae bacterium | reverse complement strand
GTTTTGTGCAAACGCATAATGCACTCTTTTTTTAATGTTTTGGAAAGTTGAAAAGGTGAAGAAATATGATGTATAGAAAAATCTGCAAAACAATTGACTTTTTTAATAAAACCACTTATAATAGAAGCAATTGCATAGGGCTTTGAAGCAGAAGAGTACTATTCACATTTTTTTCAGCGAGTCGGCAAATGGTGCAAGGCCGATAAAAAAGAGGATGGGAAGCCACTGCGGAGCTTCTCTTTGGACATGCATGGAGTACGAAAAAGAGACGGTGCGCCCCCGTTATGGGCAAATGAGGTGGGCACATGTATTTGTGTCAATCGAAGTGGTACCGCGAATACATAGGTGTGTCTGTTCGTCTTCGAAATATGGAGGAGAAAGGCACACTTTTTTAATGTATTTTTTGAAAATAAAGGAGAAATGAAACATGAAAAACATGACAGCAAACGAACTGCGTGCAATGTTCTTGCAGTTTTTTAAGGAAAAGGGGCACAGCGAAATCAAGTCTGCCTCTGTTATTCCTGAAAACGACCCTACTGTGCTTTTTACAACAGCAGGTATGCACCCCCTTGTGCCTTATCTTTTGGGGCAAAAACACCCTATGGGCACACGTCTTACTGACGTTCAAAAGTGTATTAGAACGGGCGATATTGACGATGTGGGCGACATGAGCCACTTGACTTTCTTTGAAATGCTCGGCAACTGGAGCTTGGGTGATTTCTTTAAAAAAGAAATGATTCCATGGAGCTATGAATTTTTAACGAGCGAAAAATGGTTGGGCATTGACAAAGATAAGCTTGCTTTCACCGTGTTTGAAGGGGACGAAGACGCGCCTCGTGATGAAGAAGCGGCAAACCTTTGGAGAAGCTGTGGCGTTCAAGATGACCACCTTTTTTACCTCCCCAAAGAGCACAACTGGTGGGGGCCTGCGGGCTTAACAGGCCCTTGTGGCCCCGACACAGAAATGTTCATCATTGTAAAAGAACCTTGCTCTCCCACCTGCTCTCCTGCATGTAAATGTGGCGCATACCTTGAAATTTGGAATGACGTGTTCATGCAGTACAATAAGCAAAAAGATGGCTCTTTCATTCCTCTTGAACAAAAGAACGTGGACACAGGCATGGGCTTAGAGCGCACCATTTGTGTGTTGACAGGCAAAAAGAGCGTGTATGAAACAGACTTGTTTGCCCCTGTTTTGAGCAAAATCAGCGAGCTTTCACACAAGAAATACGATGAGAGCGAAGAAGTGCAAAAGGCTTTCCGTATTATTGCAGACCATTTGCGCACAGCAACCTTTATTTTGGGGGATGACAGAGGGGTATCTCCTTCCAACGTGGATCAAGGGTATATTTTGCGCCGTTTAATTCGCCGTGCAGTGCGTTTTGGCATGGGCATTGACATGCCTGACGGCTTTACACTCGCCATTGCGCAAGTAGTGATTGACCAGTATAAGGACGTGTACCCCGAACTTCAAAAGAATGCTGCTTTTGTGCTGGAGCAATTGCTTTTGGAAGAAGAACGTTTCCAAAAAACCTTGAAACAGGGCACCAAAGAGTTTGATAAGCTCTTGTCCAACATTGAAAAAATGACAGCTTCTTTTGACAAAATGAAAGAGGATTTATCTCAAACGCTCTTAAACCAACAAGCGATTGAAAAGCTCAAAAATGCGGAAGAAATCGCCAAAAACATAGGCTCTACCCTGCGCCCTACCCCTGAAATGGTGTCTATGATTGAAGACCTCAAGCAGTTTGGGGATGCCCTTCAAACGATTCAGAATTTTAAAACCAAGGTGGAAAACTTCAGCAAAAAAATGCGTGTGGTAAATGGCAGAAACGCTTTTAAACTGTATGACACATTTGGTTTCCCCATTGAAATCACCACAGAAATGGCGAAAGAACACGGCCTTGAAGTGGATGAAGAAGACTTTAAAGAACGCTTTAAGCAACACCAAGCCAAGTCCTCTTTAGGGGCAGAACAGCGCTTTAAGGGTGGTTTGGCAGACAGCAGTGAGCAAACTGCGTGCTTGCACACAGCCACACACCTTTTGCAGGCCGCTTTGCGCAAGGTGTTGGGGGATGAAGTGCACCAAAAAGGCTCGAACATTACGGCAGAACGTTTGCGCTTTGACTTTACTTTTGGTAGAAAGATGACCAAGGAAGAACTGGACGAAGTGGAAGCGCTCGTCAACCAAGCGATTGAGCAGAAAATCCCTGTTGTAAAAGAAGAAATGACAGTGCAAGAAGCAAAGGAACAAGGCGCAATGGGCTTGTTTGAATCCAAATACGGTGAAACGGTGTCCGTGTTCACAGTGGGGGATGTTTCAAAGGAAATCTGTGGTGGCCCACATGCTCAAAATTCGGGCGACCTCGTGTCCTTTAAAATCAAAAAGGAAGAATCTTCTTCAGCTGGCGTGCGCCGTATCAAAGCTGTGATTGGTCGTAAGGCATAAAATCATAATATTACATGTACAACAAGAAAAAAGGGAATGCGATGTGCGTTTTCCCTTTTTCTTCTTAAAACAGGAGGTTAAAAATGAAAAAAAAGATATTCTTTTTGTTGGTTTTACTGTTTTCGTTGAGCGTTTGTTCCGTTTTGGCTCAAGAAGAAGCACGAGATATTACAAGCCAAGCGAAAATAACTTCATCTACCAAAGGGTATGCCGCTAAACGTGCATATGACCGTGATTATATGACTGCTTTTACGAGCGAAAATGAGAAACATCCAAGCCTTGAATTTAAGGTGGATGAACCTTGCTATGGCATTTACGTATGCTTTTTTGGTAAACTGCGCCCGTGGGAAATTCAAGTGCAAAATGAAGGAAAATGGGAAACGGTGGCGCAAGGAGAAGGCAAGTATGCGCATGAGTATATAGAGCTTTCAGGGCTTACGCATTTTAGGCTCACATACCCGGATGATTATCGGCGTATTTTGTCTGTAAATGAAGTGTTTTTATTTTCAGAGGGCACATTGCCAAGCTTTGTGCAAAGGTGGCAACCTTCAGTCGAAAAGGCAGACTTAATGCTGTTGGTAGCGCACCCAGACGATGAAATACTGTTTTTTGGGGGCACGTTGCCCACCTATGCAGGTGAGTTAAAAAAGAATGTCATCGTGTGTTACATGACGTGTAACAAACCAGCCAGACGCAGTGAATTGCTCAATGGTTTGTGGCTTTGTGGCGTGCGCACATACCCTGAAATTGGGAATTTCTATGACAAGTATTCGTTAAAGTTATCCACCATTTACGATGCGTGGGGCAAAACGAATACGTGGAAACACATTACCATGCTCATGCGAAAATATAAGCCCGAAGTGGTGCTTACGCACGACATTGGAGGAGAGTATGGGCACGGCGCACATAGAGTGTGCGCAAATGCTGCATTAAAGTGTATGGACTATGCCAACGATGAAAATAAATATACAGACTCTGTGGCAGAGTATGGCGTGTGGCAACCCAAGAAATTGTATATCCATATGTATAAAGACAATCAAATTGAAATGGATTATGATGTGCCCTTAAAAAGCCAAAATGGCAAAACGGGCTTTGAAGTGGCACAAGTGGCATACACATTGCACGCTTCACAGCCTCAAGGCAGACAATTTAAGGTAGAGCCAAAAGGCACAGAATTAAGCTCTTACCTTTTTGGGCTTGCGTATACCACAGTAGGTCAAGATGTGGAGAAAAAGGACTTTTTTGAAAACATACCGGTTTCTTCTGTGCAATAAAAGCATACATATTTTCTCTGACTGTGTTTTCGTTTATAACACAATATGATAGAAGTTTTTTGAAATTTTTACCTAAAAAAAGTGCTCAAGACATAGTTTAAAAAGAAATAAAATAAGCATCATAAAACACCTTCTTTTCATAAAAAAAGAGGGTGTTTTTGTTTAAAAAAGGAAAAATGTGATTTTTAACGCAAAAATAGTTG
>CAYTPJ010000188.1:0-3952 GCA_964439755.1 uncultured Oscillospiraceae bacterium | reverse complement strand
GCGCACAAAAAACGAAGGAAAGCAAACGCTCAGAGGGCAAGCAACAGGGATTTCTTACTTTTCACTTTCTATTTTTCTTTGTGCCCTCGTACACAAATTCATATGGTGCATTGCAATGTCCTGCATATCCTGTTCCACATGTTGGAGCATTCTGTTTCCATGATAGGCAATCCCGAGCTTTAACTTTTGCATGTTTGTTTTCCTTTTCTCATTTTTTCTTTATTTTACCCCTTTGCACGCCACTTTGTCAATATATTTTGCACATGATTGTTGTAATAATAGGCATTTTTAAACAAAAAAATTGCTTTAATTGTTAAAAAGCAAAAAACATGTTTCTTTTTTAGTTTTTATGTGGTAAAATAGATAGGGTTTTTTGAAAACAATTCTTCCTGCACTTTAGGTGCAAAAACACACAAGAAAAAGGATGAAATCACATGTTATTAATCGGCATTTGTGGCGCAAGTGGTTCTGGTAAATCCACACTTGCAAAAGAGCTTGAAAAATCTTCTGGTGTATTGTGCACTGTCATCAATCAAGATACCTACTACATTGACCACCCGCACATGACCTTTGAAGAAAGAGCGCATTTAAACTACGATGAGCCTGCCATTTTTGACCATGACCTTTTATATGACGACGTTTGCACACTTTTAGAGGGCAAGAGCATCACAAAAAAAGGCTATGACTTTAAAACACACAGAAGAATGGAATGTACAGAAAGCATCTCCCCTTCTGATATTTTAATTGTAGAGGGCATCCATGCTTTTTATGACAAACGCTTGACGGACAAAATGTATCTAAAGCTCTACATTTCTGTGGATGAAGACATTTGCCTTTTAAGGCGTATTTCTCGTGACATCAAAGAAAGAGGCAGAGATATTGATAGCATAGAACAGCAATACCTGTCCACCGTTAAACCCATGTATGAAAAATATATCAGGAATTATATCCATGATGCAGACATCATTGTCAACAGAGGAGGCAAAAATGCATGTATTGTAGACATTTTAGCAGGTTATTTAAGAGACAGGGTCACCATGCCCATTGGTGGATAAAAGCAAAAATTTTTCTGCTTTTCATATGCGTTTTTCAGCTTTTTATTCCCTATTCAAACGCTGAAACACTTTTAAATGAGGAAGATGCACATATAGACAGATTTTTGCAAAAAGGTGCTTCCCCTATTGTAACGGATATGAGTTATCAAAGTGACAGCATTTACATTTCCATCTCTGCCCAACGTGTAAACGCATCTGATGTGTACGTAGCAGATATTTATGTAAAAGACATTGCACAATTCACCCGTTCTTTTGCCTCCCAAAAGTTTGGCAAAGCGCACAGACCCATTCGCTCTATCGCAAGTGAACAGGATGCAATTTTATCTCTAACAGGAGATAATAGCCATTTGCTCAGCAAAGGTTTTGTGCTTGCAAACGGCAGTATCATTAGAAATTCTTCTAATAGAAAGCGTGACCTTTGCGTACTTTATAAAGATGGCCGTATGGAAACGCTTTTGCCCACAGAAATAGACTATCAAAAATTACAAGATGAGAAAGACAAAATTTGGCAAACCTTTCTCTTTGGCCCTATGCTTTTACAAAATGGACAGCCTATGACAAAGTTCAACTCCTCTGTATCTGTCCAAAACCCACGTGCTGTAATCGGTTACTATGAGCCCCTGCATTACTGCTTTATTGTAGTAGATGGTAGAGGCACAAAAAGTGCGCTTGAAAATGCCAAAAACAAGGGCATGACGATGTCAGAGCTTTCAAAATTCGCCTTTTCTTTAGGGCTTCAATCTGCCTACAATTTAGACGGTGGGCAGTCTGCACAACTGCATTTTAATGGTCGCACGATATCCACGCCCTACAAAGGAGGCAGGTATATCGGAGATGCCGTTACAATAATAGAACTGGAGGAATAAACACATGAAAAACTTTATGGATGATGACTTTTTGCTTTCAAACGACACAGCCAAAACACTCTACCACGAGGCGGCAAAAAATATGCCCCTCATTGACTATCACTGTCATTTAAGCCCCAAGGAAATCGCTGAAAACACCTCTTTTAACACGATTACAGAGCTGATGCTCAAGGGCGACCATTACAAATGGCGCCAAATGCTCTCTTATGGCATTGATGAAGCCTTGATTCGTGGGGATGGGGATGACTTTGAAAAGTTCAAAGCATATGCCACTGTCATTCAAAACGCTATTGGTAACCCTTTGTATCACTGGACACACCTTGAATTACAGCGTGTGTTTAACATTTACACCCCTTTAAATGAGCACACAGCGCAAGAGATTTATGACAAAGCCAATGCGCTTTTACAACAAAAAGAGTTTAGAGCGCAAGGATTGATTGACAAATTCAATGTAGAAGTGCTCTGCACCACAGATGACCCTGTGGATGATTTGACTTTTCACCGTGCCATTTCTCAGCAAGGCAAATTAAAAGCCAAAGTGCTCCCCACTTTCCGACCTGATAAAGCCATCAACATTACAGCAGAAGGCTTTAAAGAATACATCCAGTTGCTTGAAGAAGCAGCACAGATGAAAATACACACAGTGTCTGACGTGATCGTAGCGCTCGAAAGGCGTGTGGATTATTTTAACGCTTGTGGCGCCCTCGTATCCGACCATGCTTTAGACACAGTACCCTTTGAAAAGCCCAATGAAGACAAGGCAAACAAGGCTTTAAAATGTGCATTAAAGGGTGAAATGCCCAAGAGAAAACATGCAGACACCTATAAAAGCATGGTGCTTTGTGCACTGGGCGCTATGTATAAAAAAAGAGGATGGGCACAGCAATACCATATTTCTGCCCTTCGCAACAACAACGAAAGAATGTTCAACAGATATGGCCGTGACATCGGGTTTGACTCTGTCAATGACGTATCTTATGCGCAAAATCTTTCCTTGCTTTTAAATGAGCAAGACAAGACGGACTCTCTCCCAAAAACCATTCTCTACTCCATTGACCCTTCTAAAAACACAGCCATTGCCACCATGCTCGGCAACTTCCAAGCGTCTGGCATCAGGGGCAAAATGCAGATGGGGTCTGCTTGGTGGTTCTTAGACCAAAAAGATGGCATGGAAGAAATGATGCGCATTTTGGCAAACGAAGGGTTACTCAGCCAGTTTGTGGGCATGCTTACAGACAGCCGTTCCTTCATCAGTTACCCCCGTCATGAATATTTTAGGCGCATTTTGTGCAACCTTGTGGGCACTTTTGTAGAAAATGGCGAATATCCAAATGACTTGCCTTTCTTAAAACAAATGATTGAAAACATATGCTATCACAACGCTAAAAACTATTTTGGATTTTAATTTAAAGGAGATTTAAAAAAATGGACATGTTAAAGAGTTTATCCCTTGCAGGGCTTGTGCCCGTCATCAAAGTGGACAGAGCAGAAGACGCTGTGCCCCTTTGCAGAGCCTTAAAAGAAGGGGGCTTGCCTGTTGCTGAAATCACTTTTAGAACGGATGCAGCAGAAGAAGCCATTCGCCTTGTGCACGAAGAAATGCCTGACATTTTATTGGGTGCAGGCACTGTGCTCACCATTGAACAGGCAGACCGTGCTGTAAAAGCTGGCGCAGGCTACATCGTTGCTCCCGGTTTAAACAAAGAAGTGGTGGCACACTGCACCAAAATGGGCTACCCTGTGCTCCCTGGTTGCGCCAACCCATCAGACATTGAGCTTGCGCTTTCTTTGGGGCTTAAAACAGTGAAATTTTTCCCTGCTGAAGCATTGGGTGGTTTAAAGCTCATCAAAGCCATGAGTGCCCCTTATGGAGATGTGACCTTTGTGCCCACTGGTGGCATCAATGAAAAGAACTTGAACGATTACCTCGCTTTTGATAAAGTGGCTGCCTGTGGTGGTAGCTTTATGGTGCCAGATGATGCCATCAAGCAGGGCGATTTTGACAAAATCAAGCGTTTAACGGAAGACGCT
>CAYTPJ010000187.1:0-3974 GCA_964439755.1 uncultured Oscillospiraceae bacterium | reverse complement strand
AATAATACCAAAAACCCCTGCCGTATGCAAGGGTTTTTGAAAAATAATTTTAAAAAAATATATGTCACAGCTTTGGATGTGTGTTATACTATTTATTGCATACACAAAATATACGCCTGTATGTAGAAAGTTGGTTGTAAATGGACAAACAAAAAAACTGCTCAGAAAACATTCATTTCTCCAATGGCATTGCATATGCCCCTCAAAAACACAAGAAATATGTGTACAAAGTGTCAAGCCCTTGGAAGACATGATGATGATTGTGACGTTTAACACGGGCGAAAAAAGATTGTTCGATGCCTCCACTTTGCTCCATCAACCTGCTTTTACCCCCTTAAAGGATAGAAAGGTTTTCAGTACACCTCAAATTGAGTATGGTGTGGTCACATGGGCAGATGGCACGATTGACATTGCACCTCAAACAATGTATCAAAACAGTTTTGAGTATCAAGAAACAATTTCATTATAAAAAACCCCCTTGTGTGCAAATACGCATACAAAGGGGTTTTTAAGGTCTTTAAGAAAATTTACCTATTTTCAATATCCATAATCAGGTCTACTCTGTTTTGATGGCGGCCACCCAAGAAGGAGGCGTTGAGGAAGTTTTTCACCATCATTTTAGCAAGCTCTACGCCCACCACACGTGCGCCCAAAGCAATCATATTGGCGTTGTTGTGCTCTCTTGCCATGGTTGCAGAAAAGCAATCGGAGCAGAGGGCGCAACGGATGCCCTTTACTTTGTTGGCAGCAAGCGACATGCCAATGCCTGTGCCACACATCACAATGCCCAGTTCACATGTGCCGTTTTGCACAGCCCTTGCAGCTTTTTCAGCATACACAGGGTAGTCCACACTCTGTGTGTCGTTGGTGCCAAAATCCTGCACCTCATAGCCCATTTCTACGAGCATTTGTTTGATATCTTCCTTTAAAGATACTGCGCCGTGGTCACATGCCAATGCGATCATATGTAAGCCCTCCAAAAAATATATATTATTCGTCTTCCTTTGCCATATAGCCTTCTGGCTTGATCCCCACGCCAATTAAGGAAGACAGTTGGCGAACACCTGTTAGGTAGTTTTTGCTCTTATATGCTTCTGGTTTGTTGATTAGATCATCCATAAACACGAGCGCAACAGAGTTTCCTCCGTCTAAATTGAGTGCCTCTTTTACAGACAGAGATTGCATCCTTTGAGCGATAAAAAGAGGGGTGCAACCTATGCTTTCATCCAAGCGCCCTTTGACACTGATGAACAGATAATGCCCATTGTCAATCATGCCCATAGCGTTTCGAGGCTCTAAGTTTTGGTAGAGCTTGGCAGTGTACAGTTTTTCATTGATTTGCCCATCACGGAGCAAGATGGGGCCAAAAGCCCACGTGTCCGTAACGCCCATATCGATGTACTCTTGCGCCGTGTGCTCTTTGCTCTCATATGTTTTCATACTGCCATCTTCATAGAGCGCAATGAGTTCAAGGTTTGGAAGCCCCAAGTTGCCAGAGGCGCACGTTTTGGTGGCACGCACTTCTTTTTCACGCACAATCACACCAAAGTTGGTGTAATCTCGTGCAATTCGGATGCCGTAAAAATCATCTGAAATGCCAAATACAGCGTTATAGTCCTCTGTGATTTGGCGAGGGTCTTTCATCCTGCTCAAGCGTGGATTTTCTTCCATCAAATTCATGAGCTTTTCTTCCCCACGCATTTTGATTTCGCTTTCAAACCACACGAGGGGGCAATAAGGGTTGGTGTACTGCGTGATGCGAATTTGGAGTGTGTTGGTTAAATAAATCCACAGCCCATTTTCTCTGCTCTCATAGATGTATGCGCCCTTTGACATGTCGGACAGATAGCCCTCTGCATCGATCATAGTGGGGTAATCTTGAGGCAATGTGCCCACCTGATATAAGGGGGCTGTTTGCGCTGTTATATTGGGGGCATCTGTTGCTTTAACTGCACTGTCCGAGTAAATCACTTGGAGCATTTCATCTGTCACTGTGTCTTGAGGTGCAAAGCCATTTTGCATTTGCATGTTGTGCACCCTGTCCACCATGGAAGATGCGTAAGTGTCGTTGAACTTCGCATTGCCTGTGTAATATCCGAGCACACGCATACGATTTTTAAGCTCCAACACGTGTTTGCCCGAATTTCCTTTTTTGATGTCCTTATAAGAGGCATGTGCAGGGGGAAACAAGAGAAACAAAAACAGGCAAGCGCACAAAAAGCAAAATATTTTCTTTTTACACATCACATGCTCAGTCATCTTGCACCACCAAATCCGAAGTGCCAAAGCCTAACATGCTTGTTTGTTCCCGTGTGTTTTTATGCTCTGTGTTTAATATTTCGCCCATGAACACAAGAGAGGCTGTGTTGCCACCATCCAAGTTGATCGCTTCTGTGGCGCCCAATTCGAGCATTTTATCAGCCAACCATGTAAGGTACACGCCCTCTGACTTTTGGATGCGCCCTTTGACAGTCAAAATGACATAGTGCCCCTTTTCAATCATGCCCAAAGCACAGCGAGGCTCGTGAAAAGTGTAGTATTCGTCCTTGAGCATGTGTGCGCCCAATTGCCCCTCTTGCACCAATATAGGGCCAAATGCAAGCACATCCGTAGCGCCCATTTCAAGGTATTCTTTGGCTGTGTGCGCATCGCTTTCAAAGGTTTTTAAAGTGCCATCTTCAAAGTATGCCATCGTTTGAAGGTTGGGGAAACCACTCGCATTCTTTCTCTTTGTTTTAGTGGAAAACACTTCACCGTTTCTAATAACAATGCCCATGGTCATGTTGTTGCGCCTTCTGTATCCGAAAAAATCGTCCGATATGGCAAGCACAGCTTTGTTTTCTCTCGCAATCGTTTGAGGCTTTTTGAGCGTGTACGCAGGGCGCTTGCCCTCTGTTAAAAGGGCTGTCATGCGCTCATCGCCTTGCGTAAACACGTGTGTTTCATAATAGAGCACCACTTGGTTGGGGTCTTCAATACGGGTGATGTCCACTTGCAAAGTGTCTGATTTATACACCCATTTGCCGTCTTCTTGGTTTTTGTATACAAACTCCTCTTGAGCGTCTAACAAAAACCCCTTGTCATCCGTAGGGGGATAAACCACCTCTTGTTGTGGGCGAATAATGGGCAAGGGCGTAGGCACCACCATGGGTTTTCCGATGACTTTGCCATTCTTTTTCTTTACATTTTCTGAAAATATAAGCGTTTGCAGTTCGGGGGTTGCAATGCCTGTTTCATCTAAACCATTGATTTTTTCCAACTGTTTTACACGAGAGGCTGTCACGTCGTTATACTCGTCACTAAAGTTTTTGGAAGAAAAATATCCAAGCTCATACATACGCAGTTTTAATAATTCAACATTTTCCCCTTTGTCCCCCTCTTGCAAGGTTTCAAAGGCAAAACAGGTGGGCAATAAGCAAATCAATAATAAGCATAATATAATGAAGTAAAAGTGTTTTTTTAAATGCATGTGTTCTTAAAATCCTTTCGTTTTTGGTGTGCACACGTGTAAAACGCTTTGTTGATTTTTGCATCAACCTATATTATATACGCAATAAAGTGTGCATTTCCTCTTTTTTTTATACTTTTAGATGTTAAAATATTGTGAACAAAGTACATTTATAATATGGCGATGTTTTGTACAATGTACACCATGGATTATATTTTTCCATGTCCTGTGTTTAGTAAAAACTGTTCTACAATGCACTTTTTACTTGACGTTTGATATATTTCGCATAATTGGACAGTTTTTTATAAATACAGACCATTTAATTTGGTCGCATTTTCGTCTATAATGATATCAACGTTCAGCAAAACATGTTGAACAAATATAAGGAGGACTTTTCAATCATGAAAAAGTTACTGTCTATCGTACTTGCAGCCATGATGCTCTTATCCTTGGTAAGCTTCGCATCTGCTGAAGAAGTAAAGGAAATCACCTACTGGTCCATGTGGACAAGCGCAGAACCACAGGC
>CAYTPJ010000186.1:0-3993 GCA_964439755.1 uncultured Oscillospiraceae bacterium | reverse complement strand
GCACACGGAGCAATGTTTGCCTTCTGTTAAACCGTTTGTTGTGCAAGTGGCTTCAACAGCTTTGTCAATCACTTCGGTATGTTTTTGATACCCACAGTAATTGCATTTACAGCCCTCAAAAATATGAGGCGCCCTTTGTGTTTCGTAACAAGTGAAACAAACACGTTCATGTGTTTCGCTTGAGCCACTTGAGTTATGGGTATGCCATTCACCCCATGTGTGCGTGCAACCTTCTGCAAATGTAAAGCTTGTGCTTGTACATAACATGACGAGCGAGAGAAGGAAAGCAGTGAATTGTTGTTTTTTCATCGTTGTAATCTCCTTTTTGAAAATGTTTGGATCTAAATTAAGAATTAGATGCAAGTTATAAATATATTATACACCTTGTTATCTTTGATGTCAACTATTTGTTGATAAATGTTTATCAAATGTTGAACAATGAAATGTATAATTTAATATAGGAGGGTATGTGGATGAATAAAAATGTTTCGGAAAACTTAAAAAGGTTGAGAGAAGAAAGTGGAATGACACAAGAAGAAGTTGCAAAATATCTTTGGTTGACGAATGCTTCCGTCTCTGCTTATGAAACAGGTATTCGACTACCTACATATAATACGCTTGTTCGATTGGCGAAGCTGTTTCGAGTTTCCACGGACAATATATTGGGAATTAGTCAAGTGTATAACATGGATGTTTCCAAATTGACTCAAAAACAAAGAAACACAGTTCAGGAAATTGTTCATTTATATGAAAAAATGAACGGTATGGATGAAGAAATTGTAGAGAAGAAGAGCACAGAAGAATAAATGTTTTCAAATAAAAAAAGCGCAGGGAAAGCCTGTGCTTTTATAATATAATTGAATGGTTACATGCGTACAAAAGTGTCATATATAGCGCTGACTGCACGTTCAAAGTCGCCATCGTCCACACCCACAATGATGTTTAATTCGCTTGAGCCTTGGTCAATGGTGCGAATGGAAATGCCTTGAGAAGATATGGCAGTGAACAAGCGTGCGGCTGTGCCATGCGTGCGCACCATGCCATGCCCTACGGTGGCGATGAGCGCAAGGTGATCATGCACAGTGATAAAGTCGGGCTGTACAAGCTCTTTGATGCGCTGGAGCACCTTTTCTCTGTGTGGCTCAAGGTCGGAAGATGCGACAACGACACACATGGTGTCAATGCCTGTGGGGAGGTTTTCAAAGCTGATGCCGTATTCTTCGAGTGCCTGAAGCACTCTTTTACCAAAGCCCAACTCCAAGTTCATCATATCTTTCTCGATGGAAATAATGGTAAACCCTTTGCGCCCTGCAATGCCTGTGATGGTGTGCGTTCTGCCCAGCATGTCGGGGCGTGCGCTGATCATGGTGCCAGGGTGTTTGGGCTCATTGGTGTTTTTAATGTTGGTGGGGATGCCTGCTCTGCGCACAGGGAACACAGCGTCTTCATGGAGCACGGTGGCGCCCATGTAAGAAAGCTCACGCAGTTCACGGTAAGTTAAATTGTTGATATACTGCGCATCGTGCACAATGCGAGGGTCTGCCATGCGAAAGCCTGTGATGTCTGTAAAGTTTTCATACACATCGGCATTGACAGCACGAGATACGAGCGCACCAGAAATGTCACTACCTCCTCTTGAAAAAGTGACGATGTCGCCATTTTCTTTTGCACCATAAAAACCCGGAATGACGGCATATTTGTGTTCTGATAAAGTGTTACATAAAAGGGTGTTTGTTTCTTCCTCTAAAAGTGTACAATCGTCTGAAAAACGCACCACGTCTTTGGCATCGATAAAATCAAAGTTTAGGTACTTAGCAAGCACTTTGCCACATAGATATTCGCCTCGGCTTGCAATATATGCTTTGGTTGTGCCTTTTTTGAGTTGGTTTTGGATGGTGATAAAATCTTCTTCCAAGGAAAAATCAAGGTGTAAATCAGCAATGATTTGATTAAAACGGTCTTGTATTTTTTGAAAAATGCCTACATATTCTTGATGTTTTTCGCAAGTGAAATAGAGCAGATATAATAAGTCTGTCACTTTATCGTCTTTCACATCTCGTTTACCAGGGGCACTGGGTACGACATAACGACGGTCTGTGTCGCTCAAAATAATATCTTTCACCTTTTCAAACTGTGTTGCATTGGCAAGCGAACTGCCTCCAAATTTACATACGAGCATACAATCCCCCCAAAAATAGTTTACTCTTCTATTGTACCACAAAATGCGTTTCTGTCAAATGCCAAAAACCAAAAAATGAAGGGCAAATAGCACTTTTTTAAACAAAAATTTTGTATATGCGATCAGATTTGTTTACAAGAAAGTTATAAAGTGATATAATGATGTAGAAATTTGGCAAGGAGGGCATTATGGAACAATCTATCAAAAAAGAAACGCCTAAGAAAAAGCCCATTCTAAAGCTTTTTTTAAGCATGCTCTACATCAGCTCTTTTACATTTGGGGGCGGTTTTGTAATCGTCACATTCATGAAAAAGAAATTTGTGGACGAATATCATTGGTTGGAAGAAAATGAAATGCTGGACTTGATGGCGCTTGCGCAGTCATCCCCTGGGCCTATTGCTGTCAACACCTCTATTTTGGTGGGTTGGCACATGGGGGGCTTTTGGGGCATGGTGAGCGCTGTACTGGGTACAATCATTCCACCGATGGCCATCATCACCATCATATCTTTCTTTTATGAAGCCTTTGCGACCAATGCATATGTAGCGCTTGTGCTCAAAGGGATGCAAGCAGCTGTGGCGGCAATTATATTGGATGTATCCTTTACACTGGGTGAAAAGGTACTCAAGCTCAAAAATGTTGTGTATGTGATTTTGATGGTGGCTGCTTTTGTGCTCACTTTCTTCTTGGATATCAACGTTATGTACATCATTTTAGGCGCTGCGCTTGTGGGCGTTGTGATGGCTATGACCAACAAACAGAAAGGAGAGAAAAATAATGGGTGAATTATTGACCATGTTTTTTAGCTTCTTTAAAGTGGGCTTATTCAGCATTGGGGGTGGGTACGTTGCCATTCCACTCATTCAAAGTGAAGTGGTGGATTTGCACAAGTGGCTTACGCTCAATGAGTTTACCGACCTTGTAACGATTGCTGAAATGACGCCTGGGCCTATTGCGATTAACGCTGCCACTTTTGTGGGCAACTGGAAGGGTGGTTTTATAGGCTCTGTGGTGGCAACTTTTGGGTGCATATTGCCATCCTTAATCATCGTGTCCATATTGGCATATGTGTATTACAAATATAAAAATGTGAGCACTTTGCAAAGTGTGTTGTCCAGCCTTCGCCCTGCTGTTGTAGCGCTTATTTTTAGTGCTGGGTTGACCATCTTGTTGCATGTGATTTTCGGGGCACAAGCATATAGCTTTTCTGCTGTTCAGTGGGTGCCCGTGGGGTTGTTTGCGTGTGCCTTCTTTATTCTAAGAAAGTTCAAACTAAACCCCATTTATGTAATGCTCATGTGTGGCGCTGCCTCTTTGCTCATAGGCATTGTAACAGGCGCTGTGTAAACAAAAGTATATAAAAAAACTGCTTCCTTTGTGGGGAGCAGTTTTTAATTACACGATTTTATACTTTGAGCACGTGGAGGGCAAAACCACCAATTTCATCTTTTAAGTAGATGTTTTTGAGCACGCCTTTTTCTGTGTAAGAGGCGCTGTCTAAATCAAAGGTGAACCCACGCTTTGCAAGGTGCCACATGGCACGCTCTACATTCTTTGTGCCAATGGCAATATGGCCGTTGGCGCCACGCCCTGCTTGGTGCATGATTTCAATTTGTGTGCCGACAAACGTACTGCTGTTGCCTGTTTTTACAGGCATGGAAAGCAAGGATAAAAAGAGGTTGGCTTGAGATAAAGCAGTGTCCTTATCTGGTGTGTTGATGCCAATATGCACCACTTTTAAATCGAGCATCAAGCGCACAGCGTCTTCCGTTAAACGCTTGATTTTGTCAAAATCGCCCTGCTTGATGGCATCA
>CAYTPJ010000185.1:0-4104 GCA_964439755.1 uncultured Oscillospiraceae bacterium | reverse complement strand
CGGATATAGGGTTGTTTGTTCATTGGGTGGGTGTTTGGTGCGTGTGGTGTTGGGGGGGAACATTTATAATGTATAATTCATAATGCAGAATTAAATAATGCAGAATGCTCTACTTTGGCGAAAATAGGAGAAAATAGCAATCGTTTGGTCTGCGAACGACAGATATTTTACCCTTCAAGGGGATTTGCCATATGATGAAATGGTCAAAATTGCCGAAGGCATACAATTAAAAAAATAAACTTTTAAATGCAATATTTAGTGTTTGAAATGCGTTTTATAGCATGAATGGATATTTTTTCAAGAAAACGTGCGTAGAAAAGTTTGGAGGGAGGCTTTTGAGAGGAAGTTATGTTATGAGCAGATGATATCAGCCTCTGCGGAGGAGAACATTCGGTACGTGAAACGCTGGGTATGCGTGGTATTTGGGGAAAAATTGTATAAAGATTTATACTTGTAAAATGTTTTGAAAAGCATGGACGATTGTGTTTTGGTGTGATAGGATGAACATGGTAAGAAAATTACATAATTGTGTGCTGGACAGCACATTGCACTTTGGAACGAAACAAAATTAGGGAGGTCAATCAAATGAAAAAAAGTATGTGTTTTTTAATGATTGCAATAATATGTGGTATGCAATGGATTGGGGTAGGAGAAACGGTACAAAAAACGTTGCCTTCAGGTGCAAAAGTGGATGCAGTGTTAACAGGAAACTTTCCAACAAATTTGTCCGTTTATAATTTCAAAGAGAAACAATTAAAAGAAGATGAAATAGAAAAAATTATTGTTCCCAATAAGGGGCAAGAGGACTATTTGGTGTTTAGTGATCCGGATTATTTGAGTGGCGTACTTGGTGGCGATGTGATGTATATAAACAAAAAATTTAGCTACTCCATCGAATACATGCTAACCATTTATGCACCTTTGTTTCCTTCTGTGAAAGTCGATCGATATGCAAACTGTGCTTTCATGGACAAAGAAACAGCCATTCAAAAAATTATAGCAGATACAAAGCTTATTATTGACCCTAAATTGGATGTACGGTGTAGAGAGATAAGAGGGTTTCACAAAGAGGATGTAAAGAAGATATGGAAGGCATTTGACAAATCGCAGGATAAGAAAAACAATTTCTTTTTTAATTATGAAACGGAAGAAAGTTTTTTCTTTGAAATAGATGAGCAAGAAAATGAGGCATACATGGCATATTTTACACTCATGCTAAACGATATTCCGTTTATTTCTACTTCAGATACGTACAATTATCCCGGTACCATTCCACTTGGCAATACAGTATTTAAGTACTTAGTGCCCGATTTAGATGTAATATTGTCGCCGTCTGGATATAGGAGATATTTTCTTGTCTATAATATGACACTGTTGGATGAAAAAAATGCTTCTTTATTGCCTTTAGATGAAATATTGGATATATACGATGCATATGTATATAATGAAGGGGATTATCGCTATCCAAAAACAATCAGAAATATTTATTTGCAGTATATTCCAACCCATATCGATTGGAAAAAAGGGCAAGGAGAAATACGTCCATATTACTGTTTAACGGAAGAAAAAACGTTGTCAACATGGGATTCGACAGATGATTTATCAGCATGTGCATACCGATTTGATGCCATTACAGGGGAGTTATTGCAAGATGAGCTGTTACAAGATGAGTAAACAAGACTTGAACCTGTTTAAGATGGATTTAAAACGTGCTTTTTCTGCAAAATTTTTTCTGTTGACTTTGCTTTTTCCAATCTGTATTTTCTTTGACAATTTGTCAGATTTAATATATTTGGATAAAGAATTAGTAAGCACATTTTATTTTTTCTTTCAATCCGTGGTATTTGGAGGCGTGTTTTCAATGTATTTAATGAACATGCTTTGCGTGCTCCCGTATGCGATGTGTGTTCAAAAAGAAATAAACAATAGATATGCATTGTATAATATTACACGGGTTCAAAAGGAAAAATATTTGGTCTACAAATATATCAGTGGTGTAATCAGTGGTGGCTGCCTTCATTTTTTGGGTGTATTTTTGTTTTTCCTTGTTGGCAACACTTTTCTTTCTCCTATTACAACAAATGAATTTTTGTCTATGCAGACATTCCCTTACATATCCTTCTTGACCAGAAACAATATATACGGCTATGCATGGATAGCAGGATATTTTGCTTTTTTACAAGGTGTGTTGCTATGCAGTGTAAGCATGGCAGTGTCTGTAAAGACAAAATCAACTGCAAGTGTATTTTTATGCCCTCTCATTACACTCTTTTTACTTGTTCAAATACCCATTGCTTTGCACATTCCTGGAGAATATCGTTTGATTTTATGGCTGAATATGTATTCAATATGCAACAATTCAGAAATACAAACAATGGTGTACACCTTTTTGGTTGTTTTGGTTACAGCAGGGCTTTGTATGCTATATTTTATAAGGCAAGGGAGGCGATTGCTTGAAAAATGAGGATGCATTAAGAAGCATACGGTTGTTTTGGTATCGTGTAAAACATGACTTTTTAACAGTACCAACATTGCTTGCCTTCTTTCTATCAGGGATATATATTTTGAACAAGTTGAGTGTAACGGCAGATTATTGTGTGCAAACAAATATGCGTGCTACGCTTGCTGGATATGCTTTCATGACGAACAACTCTTTCATACAGCTTGTTTTGATGGCGGCTTGCTTTCTGTTTTTTTATCCTTGCCCTTTTAGAGATCAAATGTATGAAAACATCGTTGTAAGAACGAGAACGAATGCTTTTGTGGCAGGAAATTTGCTGTATATTCTGTTTGTTTCATTTGTTTATGTTGCATTTACATTGTTGATGTATGCGCTTGCTATGGTGCGTGTTTTGGACATATCCTTGAATTATGGACAAGCATTTACAATAATGACACGCAATCAAATCAACATAGGCTTTCAGTTGAGTAGCGAAATATTAACCAATATGAAGGGCACAGAGGCTTTCTCGTATGCACTTATCCTTGAAATGGCAACCGTGCTATTTTTTGGTTTGTGCATATACGCAGGGAATAGCATTTCCAAAAAGCCCATAGGCATATATATGGCATGTATATTTTTATTGTTGGATATATTTGTGTTTAACAGTATGCCTGATTCATGGAGGGTTTTTGCACCTGTGTCCTTGAGCATGCTCTCCTTTTATTTTGGTGCTTCAAAAATGAACTATATACATCCCATTTTGTTTTATTCCATATCCTATATCATTTTTATTCTTGTCGTTTGGTTGACGGAAAATCACATATTAAAAGGGGGAGAAAAAAATGTCTGAATGTAATGCGTTGTTCGTTCAAAATGTAAGTAAATCTTTTTCAAAAACACAAGTGCTCAAGCAGATTACATTGACGGCGAAAAAAGGGGAAGTAACAGGCGTATTAGGGCGAAATGGGTGTGGAAAAAGCGTGTTGCTCAAATGTATTTTGGGATTATACAGAATAGACCAAGGGGAAATCAAGGTGGGCGAGGAACTTGTAAAAGGAGTACCTCCAAAAACACCTATCGGATTTTTAATTGATGGTGCAGGATTTTTACCCGATGAAACAGCAATGAAAAATTTAAAGTATATCGCCTCTATTCGCAATATAACGCAGAAACAGGAGTGGGCACAAATACTTCAAATGGTGGGGCTTGACCCTTTGTTAAAAACAAAAGTGAGATACTATTCAACAGGTATGAAACAACGCTTAGGCTTGGCGATGTGCTTGCTGGAAGATCCACCTGTGCTTTTGCTGGATGAACCGTTCAGCGCTTTAGACCAAGCAAGCATTGTTTGTATGCGTACATTGATATGTGCACAAGCAAAAAAGGGCAAAATTGTTGTGATGACTTCGCACAACCAAGAGGATATTCAATCTATGTGCGATAAAAAATATACCATTATAGATGGACTTATATCTGAAAATTAAAATGTTTCTAAATTTTAATGGCTATGAAAGAAGGAGAATAAAATGAAACGGATGATTCGATTTTTAAGCATTATACTTGTACTTTTTTTGCTGTCTGCAAATGCAGAAGGTGCGCCCTTGTACATTCAGGGAACACATGAGGAAACGGATGTATATAAAAAATTTATGCAAGAACAT
>CAYTPJ010000184.1:0-4131 GCA_964439755.1 uncultured Oscillospiraceae bacterium | reverse complement strand
CTTATCACCACGCAGCCAACGTGCTCAAAAAGCCTCAGATGGTAGGAACGGAAGTTTTTTATGGGTAGGAGCGTACCGTGTAGTACGTGACTACCCTAAAAAACTGAACGTGACACCCCAGATGAGGTTTCAACATACGCCCTACGTACCCAACTCATACGCTCGAACGCCCTGCGTGGTCAGAAGGGTGCAGATACAAGGAAACAAGAGTTTTCATGAGGGAGCGTACACAAAGTACGTGACCGATTGAAAATCTCGCAGTTGACACAGTAGATGTGCCCTTATCACCGCGCAGGAACCCCTTGCTCCTTCGCCTGCGTCGTATACAAAGTATAATAATGCCCCTTCAGCGCCATAAGCTCCTCATGCGAGCCTTGTTCCATAATGCCTTTGTTGCCAATGAAAAGGATTTTATCGCAATTCTTAATGGTGGAAAGACGGTGGGCGATGATGAAAGAGGTGCGCCCTTTTAAAAGGGCTTCGATGCCTTCTTGGAGAAGTTTTTCTGTTTTGGTGTCAATAGAGGAAGTGGCTTCATCTAAGATGAGAATTTTGGGGTCAGAGAGCAGGGTGCGTGCAAAAGCGATGAGCTGTTTCTGACCTTGAGAGAGGCCACTGCCACGCTCGTTGACAGGGGTGTGGTACGCTTTGGGCATATCCTTAATGAACTCATGGGCACGCACGATTTGGGCGGCCTTTTCCACTTCTATGTCTGTGGCATCCAAGCGACCATAACGGATGTTGTCCATGATGTCGCCACTAAAGATAAAGCTGTCTTGGAGCATAATGCCCAGCTGTGTGCGCAAGGAATGGAGGGTGACTTGGCTGATGTCGTATTCCTTTTGGTCTGCACCTTGCAGGAGGATTTTGCCCCCATTAAGGTTGTAGAACCTGCAAAGAAGGTTGACAACGGTGGATTTGCCTGCGCCTGTTTCACCTACAAGGGCAATGCTTTCGCCCTGCTTTACAGTGAGGTTGATGTGTTCCAAAATGTTGTGATTTTCTTCATAAGCAAAGGTGACGTCTTGAAAGTCCACACGGCCTGTGATGTCGGGCAGAGGCAGGGCGTTGGGGGCATCGTCCACCACCACGGGTTCATCCATCGTTTCAAAAATGCGTTCCAAGTACGCAAGGTTGTTGATGAACCCATTGTAAATGTTTGCAAGGTTGGTGATGGGTTGCCAAAATCTGGAAACATATTGCCCCATAGCTAAGATGACACCGAAGGACACCATTTTGCCCCCCGAAAAGTGCACACCGAAAATGTACATCAAGGTGAACACGATTTGTGTAATCATTTCACTTGAAAACCACACGGTGTTGCTGATGTAGATGGCTTTAATCCACGCATTTTTGCAAGCAGATGCCAAGCCGTCAAACACAACTTTGTTTTCCTCTTGACGGGCAAAAAGCTGAGATACACGCACACCGTCAATGGACTCTGCAAGATATGCGTTAAAGTTGGAGTTTTTATTGCTCATGGTTTGCCATGCTCTGCGCTGACGAGGTTTGATGAGCACAATAATGGCAATGAACACAGGCAAGCCTGCCACAATAACGGTAGCGAGCGTTGCATCTGTTGAAAACATAAAAATGATGATGAAAAAGATGGTGACGAGCTCTAAAATACTGTTGATGATGCCGTTGGACAGAATGTCCGACACGGAGTTCACGTAGTTGATGACACGCACCAAAATTTTGCCTGCTGGACGTGAATCGTAGTAGCTAAAAGGCAGTTTTTGAAGGTGCGCAAACAAATCTTTGCGAATGTCATAAATAATGCTTTGGCTGACTTTCGCCATGATGCGTGAACGGATGGTGGTAAACAAAATGCTGAGCATGATGATGCCCACAAAGAGCAATGCCATGGCGATGAGCTTTTGAACGTCTTTATTGGGCACAGCATCATCCAGCACCCACTGCGTGATTTTGGGGATAAAGAGCACACTCACGCTTGCTAAAGTGCTCAAAAGCAAGGCTAAAATCATTTTAAACTTGTGCTTTTTGAGGTACTTGCCTGCACGTTTTAAATGCTTGAGGTTAAAGGGGGTTTCTAAGCGCTCATCTTGGTCAAACTTATTGCGTGCCATTTAAATCGCCTCCTTTTCTGTTTGAATGTCGTTTTGAAGGAGGAAGGTGTCTCGGTAGTACCCCTGTTGCTGGAGCAATTCTTGGTGCGTGCCCGACTGCGTGACTTCGCCATTTTCCACAATCAATATCAGGTCGGCATCTTTAACAGAAGAAATGCGCTGTGCAATGATGATTTTGGTGCACTCAAAGGGCAATGCCTTGAGCTGTTCTTGAATGTATTTTTCTGTTTCCATATCCACAGCAGAAGTGGTGTCGTCCATGACAAGAATGGTCGGCTGAGAGGCGAGCGCACGAGCAAGCGCAATACGCTGTCTTTGCCCACCTGACAAGCCCACCCCTCTTTCACCAATCACGGTGTCATATCCTTCGCTTAAATGCGTGATGAAATCGTCTGCATCTGCCATTTTTGCATACTTTTTGACTTCATCGAGAGTTAGGTTTGCATTGGCAAAAGCAATGTTATTTTCCACAGTGTCTGAAAACAAAAACACTTCTTGCGTAGCAACGCCGATATGTTTTCTAAGATCTTGCAAGCGCCACTTTTTAACATCCATGCCATCCACTTTGATCACACCTTCCTTTGCGTTGGCAAAGTGTGAAAGCAAGTTGATGATGGTGGTTTTGCCCGACCCTGTGGGGCCCATAATGGCAAGCGTTTGCCCTTTGTTGATTTTAAAAGAAATGTGCTTTAAAATGGGCTGACTGTCAATCTGATAGGACACGTTGTCAAACTCCACATCCCCTTGCATGGTGTCGTGTTCTACCACGCCTTCTCTATCTCGAATATGGGGTTTTAAGAGCGCCACTTCCATAACTTTTGCGCAAGACGTGCTGAAACGCTGATAGTCATTGAGCAGGTTGCCCAAACTGCGCATTGGGTTGCTGAGCGCCCAAGAAAGCCCTGTAAAAATAGTGAGTTCACCTGGCGTAATTTCGCCTGTGATAATAAAGTACCCACCCAAAAACACGGTAATCAGTGTCATAGAGTTTGCAAGCAATTCAATCGCAGGGAAAAATTTAAGCCAAAACTTGTTGATGTCCAAGTGCGATTGCTTAAATTCTGCATTCTTTTCATCAAACTTCTCAATTTCAAAATCTTCTCTTGCAAAGGCTTTGACCACACGGTTGCCTGCAATATTTTCCTGTGCCCCTGCGTTCATCATGGACAGCTTTTCACGCATATTGACGAACAAAGGGCGTACTTTTCTTGAATACACTTTTGTAATGAGGAGCAAAAAAGGCGTTACAAAAAGAAGCGCA
Organism: uncultured Oscillospiraceae bacterium; assembly: GCA_964439755.1. Lineage (GTDB taxonomy): Bacteria > Bacillota > Clostridia > Christensenellales > Aristaeellaceae > CAYTPJ01. Next base: position 780 of record CAYTPJ010000184.1, on the reverse strand, counting down.
AAGGTAAGCTTTGTGCTCACCATGAAAAAGTATATGGTGGTAAACAAAAACATGCACACGCAATCGATGACAGCGTAATTGATGTAGGACAAAAAGTGACGGCACCAGTCCACATCAGCTGTCATACGGGTCATCAAATCCCCCGTTCTGTTGCGAGAAAAAAAGCGTTCGTCTTGATATTGAAGCTTGTCAAACAAGTTCTTCCTGATGTTATACATCGTGTTTTGAGAGCTTTTTTCAAAGCACACAATCATAAGGTAGCGTAGCACCTCACGCAACACTTTAAACGAGAGCATGGCAAACAAAATCTTGAGCAAAGGCTCTTTGTTTTGCGCAATGATCACTTCGTCAATCAGCCTTGCAGACAGTGCAGGGTTGATCAAGAGCATAAAAGAAGTGATTACGCTGATACAGAGCGCAAGGATATGTCCTCTTTTGTAGGGCTTTTCCATGTTGCTAAAAAGCCATTTTATCCTATCCATAATATCCTCCTAAAAAAGGAATTCGTGTTCCTATACTATACCATCAATTTGAAAAAAAGTCCATCCATTTATTGCTTTTTGTGAAAAAGTACAGCATAAAACAAAGATTTATGGGGAAAAATGTATAGGGAAAAACTGGAATTGCTTTTCTTCACAAAAAATGGACTGGATGATATCCTCCGTCCATTTAGGGTTACGATTAAGTTTTTGGTGCTTTTTCGTTGCGTGAAATGCTTATTTTATTCAGATTATTTTTTCTCAAACGCTCCCCATATTGCAATTACAATACCCACAACTG
>CAYTPJ010000183.1:0-4146 GCA_964439755.1 uncultured Oscillospiraceae bacterium | reverse complement strand
GCTGTCCATCAAGATATCTATCCCCAACGAAAAGGATTACACCCTCTTGCACAAAGGGGGCACACTCGTGTTGGAAAACAACGAGTCCTACCCCATTTATAGCTATGTGATTGATAATTTATTATTGTCTGCAAAATCCTTTACAATAGAAGACACACTATTTCCTCAAAACGAAGTGACCTCCTTGGCTGATTTTGGCTTAGCCCCACCTCTGGTCACAGCAGAATACACGTACAAAAACGGTACCACCATCACACAATCTGTGGGCAATCTGCTCCCATCTGACATTAAAACGCACTACGCCATTTTTTCAAACGACCAAAATGTATACGCCGTAGACCCCTTTGTGTACGACACACTGTATCAGCCTTTTTCTGCTTTACGCCCTGTAAAGCACCCTGAAATCAACAAAGATTTGATTGACAAAGTATCCCTTCAAAACAAACAGAATGCTTTCACCATAGAGCAAAAAAACAACATGTGGTTTTTAACAGAACCTTTTTTATACCCATTAGATATAGACAAAGTGCACACATTGCTCCAAAAATTAGAAGATTTACGCTTTTCACAATTTGTGAGTGACCAAAAGGAGGACAAGGAAAAGTATGGCTTAAATGCCCCCTCTCTCTCTTTGTCCGTGCACCTTGCCCCCTCTAAGCTCCTTGTACCAGATGAAGACGGCAACACGCACGAATTTCAAATAGATGCATCCAAAAAAGACATATTCTTGGGCAATGAAGCGACAGAATATGCCTTGTATGCACTTTTTGACAACCAGATTATGACAGCAACGCACTTTACATTTGGGTATTTGGAAAACCTTACCTTTTCAACTTTACTATCCTTAAACCCCATCAATTTTCCTTCTGCCACGCTGTCTACTTGCACAATTCAAAAAGGAAATGAACAGACAGCATACACAGTTAAGCTCATTGAGCAATTACAGCAAAATGGCGACCTTGTGCGAGATGAATATGGCAGTATATTGTATGATTTAAAAGTCACAAAAGAGGGAAAAACAATAGATACCACTGATTTTTTACGCTTTTATGGCGCTTTAACCAACATACAGGCCGTAGGCAATTTAAGCAAGGATTTTACCACAAACGAGCAACCTGTTTTAACGCTCACACTCCAAAATCAAGGCAACACGATGAATAGAACTGTATCTTTTTATCCATATGACACGCTTTACTACGCCCTTCAAGTGGACGGTGTTTTCTGCCACTACGTGCGCTATTCTGCCCTTCAAAATTTCCAAAACATGCCGTAAAATCAAATACTTTCAAGCTTTGCTTTCACACGCTTTAAGCTTTCCACACCATCTTCTGCATCGTATTCAAGCCCCACATATCCGGTATATCCCGCCTTTTTTATTTCCCTCAAAATAGATACGTAGTCCACAGGGTCATTGGGAAGGAAAGGCTCTTTTCTCGTTGCACCATTCGCCATGTGAAAGTGCCCTATCAAATGGATATTGTCCACAATTTCCTGCACTGGGCAATTTTCTGTCACATACTGATGATATATGTCATAGAGCACTTTAACAAAGGGGCTGTTTACTTTTTGCGCAATGAAAAAAGCGTCTTTTGCCTTTTCCAACGCATACCCCTTGTGGTTGATTTTGGTGTTTAAAGGCTCAAACACGAGCACAGCATTGTGCTTTTTTAATACAGGAATACAAAGCTTTAGCCCCTCTACAATCGCTTCCAACTGTTCTTCTAAGGGCGTGTTCAGTGTCTGCCCCACTTGTGTAATCACCATTTTAGGGTGCAATGGAGATAGTTTTTCGAGTGCATTTTCCAGCGTGTTTACATACATTGCATGCGTGTTTCTATCATTTAATGTAAAATAATCTGTACACATTGCAAGAGGCATAATATGATTTTCATCTGCACTTTGTTTCATCAAAGGCACGTTTTCCTTCTCCACCAACCAACATTCAAAGCATGAAAATCCACTCTCTTTGACCTTCTCTATCCCCTCATGATAGGGCAAACAAGGGAACAAGGTGTTTAAACAAACGGAATACTGCATTTTTGCTTTCTCCTTTATAAAAATCAAACCCCACTTTATAAAACACAAAATGGGGTTTGAATATGTTTATTTTGCTTTTTTCAAAAGTTCAAGCCTTGCTTGTCTATATGCCTTGATGCTCTTTGAATAATCCTTATACCCTCTAAACACAGGGGACATGATATTTTCTCTATCCTCTTTGCTCAATCTTTGGAGCAACACCAAATCTTCATAGCCAATTCTATGTGCTTCAGAGCGAGTGGTGATCAAAGGCATATCATACCCAGGGTACAAAATGGCAAAATCGCCTGCTGGCAAGAACATGTCACGCTTGGGGTGGAACTCAAGCACACGTTCGCTGAACATGGGTGTACTGCGTGCATAGGGGTTTGCGCCGTCTGGATACTGGTTTAAGCCCCAGTGCAAGAAGCCTGAAATGTTGGTGTACAAAGCAGGTGCCCAACCCAAGAACACTTGGCGAATACGCTGCATATCGAGCATTCTGTTTAAATAATTGCCACCCGGTGTTAAGCAAGTGTACACATAAAGCTCTGCGCCTTTTTCCACTTGTTCATCATAGAATGCCTTGTCGTTTTCATACACATCTGCTGAAGGGCACAAAATATCAATGGCGCCTGCCACCAAACGGGTGGGCAATACAGGCTCAATCACTTTGATGCCTGGCATGTTTTGATGCACAATTTTGGACATCAAGTGATACACAGGCGCCAGCGCATCATTGGGTTCATCCATCACGCACTGCGTCCAAACATCCTGCAAATCATTCTTTTTCACAAAGTCATACAACATTTTAGCAATCTCGCCCAAGTGCTGTTCCCCTTCTTTAGAAGGGATTCTCTCCCCTGTCAAAGAAAGGCGTGCATCTGTGCCATCATCAAAAGCAATAAATGCTTTTTTTCTAAATATTTTGGTGATTTCATCGGGGTTATGGATGTCCTCTTTTTCAATCATCTGGTCAAAGTCATCGTCATCCCCCAGCCCTTCATAACGTCCACAGAATGCGCCCCCTTCAAAGAAGGTGATGCCTGCTTTTTTGAGCACATTTATAATATGCAATAGCCCTTTTTCGTCCAAAACAGGGTGGGTATTTCCATCCATTTTCACATAATCTTGCCATGGCACGTTGATGGCATTTTGCCTTGAATACACTGCAGCACGCACGTATTTTGAAAGCATACGGTCATACAAAGGGGTATCTCTTTGCACATTGTGATAACGGCCAATAGCGTCATAATTGATCCAGTTGATGTAAAAATGCGTGTCACGTCCAGGCTTTTGCACCGTTGTTTCAAACGCTTCTACTTTAAATGTAAGCGTTTCTGTGTGTTCGCCATGCGTAATTTCAAACGTAAAAGTATCTACTCTATGTTCTTTTACAAACTCAATGGGTGTTTTAAATGCAAGCGCTGCGCTCACACCAGTTGGAATGATGAGATTATAAATGGGATCCAGCACTTCATACACATAAAAAGGTGCTTTGCGAATAAGTGTGTCGTTCACATCGTTATGCAAATATGCAGAGCGCTGTTTTGCCCCTGTGTTCACTTCAACAGGCACAGGGATCAAGTTAAACAGCTTAAACGCTGTATGGTCTGCCTTTACTTCAATGCTCACTGGAATACCTGGTGTAAGCCCTGACAGCATCACCTGTACGCCTGCCATCGTGCCATTACACCCTGCCACTTGATACTCTTTTTCACCAGTTTCTGCCAACGTGTCAGGAAAAAGGGACTCCAATTCGTCAAATAACCTTGCACAAAATTTCTTTTCCATCGTTTTCTCCTCTTGTTCTTTGTCTTTACTCATTTTATCCATGGATGTCCTCGTATTTAAAGGGGTTTTGTGTGCCTTTTGGGTAAAATATGTGTTCCGAACTTCTACTTTATTATAGGTCAAAACAGCTTTTTTGTCAATAGAAAAAGAGAGTTATAACAAACTGCTATCCACTATCTTTTGTAGCGCCACAATTGCTTTATCATATGGCCTTTTTTCAAAAAGCAATCCTTCTGTAATTGTTTCATAGTCTGTTTTATATACTTTTTTTGAAATAATTGTTTGAAGCATATTCTTAAAGTCAACATTTTCTTGCGCCGACAAATAAGCTGCATG
>CAYTPJ010000182.1:0-4147 GCA_964439755.1 uncultured Oscillospiraceae bacterium | reverse complement strand
TTTATAAAAACAATTTTCTTTTCAATCATTAGTGTGCATTAAACAAAATAAGAGTTTAGCAGGAGGAACTTTTGCCCCATGAGCATTTTTGTCCATGAAAAAGAGAAACTCTTTCATCTTACAGATGGTCATCAGTTTAGCCGTGTATTGAAGTTTGTGCCTGGTGTTCATAAAAGAGAACAATTGATTGAATTATATTATGGTAGAGCGCTGCCCGATGATGCAACTTTGCATTTGGATAGTAGTCTTTTTGCGCTTGCTTCTTTTGATGGCATAAACCAAACTTCTCCCTTTGTGTATCCAGTGTCTGGGCATGGAGATTTTCGTCCTGTGGCGTGTGCTGTTACAGAAGAAAATGGCACCCAGTCTCCTTGTTTTAATTTTGTGGGTTATAAGGTTGCGCAGGGAAAACCTACTTTACAGGGCTTGCCTGCCACTTATGCTGAAACAAATGAGGAAGCAACCACCCTTTGGATTTATCTAAAGGATGAAATTACAAGCCTTGAAGTGACTTTGCTTTTCACTGTTTTTGAAAAGCTTCATGCGCACACCAGCACGGCAATTTATCATAATGCAGGTAAACAAACGCTGCGTTTGGACAAGAGCGCTTCTTGTGTAGTCAATGCACCACAGGGAAAAGAAATTATGCATTTGCATGGTGGTTGGGCAAGAGAACGCCAAGTGGAGCGCTTTACAGCACCTCGTGGCACCTTTTCTATCAGTAGCAACCGTGGTGCCTCCGGGCATGACCATAACCCTTTTGTTGCTTTGTTAGACCCTACTACAACGGAATTTCAAGGGGAAGTGATGGGCGTTAGCCTTGTATGGTCGGGCAGCCACTTAATGGAAGTGGATTTGAATGCCTTTGGGTCCTTGCGTGTGGTAGCAGGGATTTTTCCTTGTGCATGGCAGTTAAAAGCAGGAGAAACTTTTACGCTTCCTGAAGCTGTGCTCGTGTACTCGCATGAAGGTTTGAACGGCATGAGCCACATTTTTCACAAACTATATCGTACACGCTTGTGCCGTGGCGTTTGGCGTGACAAAGAACGGCCTGTGCTCATCAATAACTGGGAAGGCACGTATTTTAATTTCAATGAAGAAAAGCTTCTCAACATTGCCAAAGTGGGCAAGGATATGGGGCTCGAACTTTTCGTTTTGGATGATGGCTGGTTTGGCAAGCGAAATGATGACCATTCTTCTTTGGGAGATTGGGAGGAAAACCTTGAAAAACTGCCTAATGGTATTGCAGGGCTTGCAGATAAAATACATGATATTGACATGAAATTTGGTTTATGGTACGAACCCGAAATGATTTCTCCAGATAGCAATTTATATCGTGCCCATCCTGATTGGTGCTTGCACGCTGAAAACCGTGAACGCACACAGGCACGTCAACAGTTGATTTTGGATTTGACTCGTGGTGACGTACAGCAATATTTGATTGACAGCGTGTCCACTTTGCTTTCGACAGGAAAAATTGACTATGTGAAGTGGGATATGAACCGTAACTTTGGGGAAGTGGGCTCAGCACAAACGAGCTATACCCACGTTGCCCAGTTGCATGTGCGTTACATGTTGGGGCTATATCATGTATTAGAAACGATAGTTACACGTTTTCCAAATATTCTTTTTGAAAGTTGCAGTGGTGGTGGTGGGCGTTTTGATGCAGGGATGCTCTATTATATGCCACAAACTTGGACGAGCGATGATTCGGATGCAGTGGAACGCTTGCGTATTCAGTATGGTACGAGCATGGTTTATCCAATTGCATCCATTTCTGCACACGTGAGCGATGTGCCCAATCACATTACAGGGCGCAGTGTTTCTATGAAATTCCGTGGGGATGTGGCGCTCGGTGGGAACATGGGATATGAAATGGATTTATCCTTGCAAACGCCTGAAGACGTGGCTGAAATGCGTGCGCAAACACAACGTGTGAAAAAGTTACGGAAATTGATGCAACAAGGCACTTTTTCTCGTCTTGTAAGCCCTTTTGAAACACGTAATTGTGCATGGCAAGTCAGCAATGAGGATTTAAGTGAATTGATTTTCTTTGTGTTCCAACAAACAGTTACCCCTGCTATGTATCCTATTTTTGTTCAATTACAAGATGTGGATGAAAAGGCTATGTATCAGGATGAGGAGGGCAATGTATATGCTGGTGCAGTGTTAAAACACAAGGGTATGCGTGTTCTCTTTGAACAAGGGCAGGGCACGAAGGACTGTGCCAGCAAGGTGTGCTATCTGAAAAAATATGATTCTGTCCTTTGAATTATTTGGTTACAAAAAGGATAGGGTGCGAATATTTAAAGTCAAAATATTTGAAGTGGGTGAAAAAAGGGGGAAAATATATGAAAAAGTTATTTTTAATCATGTTGGCAGTACTGCTGATGGTGAATGGCAGCGCATGTGCAAAGAGCGCTTTAACAGAGGATGAACAGTGGGAACTTTTGGACGAGGCATATCGTTACACTTTTCCACTTGTCTTGATGGACTGGACGATGAAATCTGCCACTAACACGGAAACAGCTGATTTACCAGGGCATGCGCCTGTCAATCAACTCATTCATGTGCAAGCACTCGCCAATGCAGACACCAAAATGGTGGTGTCGCCCAATGTTGACACAATTTATACACATACTTGGCTTGACCTATCCAAAGAGCCGATGATTTTTGTGATGCCAGAAGCTGAGCGTTTTTTTAAGACGCAGGTGCTCGATGCATGGACGAACACGCCTGCTGTTTTGGAAGCTGGTTGCTATCTATTGGCCATTTCAGGTTATACAGGTACAGTTCCAGATGGGGTTACATTGATTGAAATACCCACAAATATAGCGTGGATGATTACACGTACATTGGTCGATGATGAAGATGATTTAAAAAACGTTCGTGCCATTCAGCAGGGTATGCGCTTGTTTCCATTGAGCAACTATCAAAGTGGTGAAGCGTATATACCACCCAAAGGCGAATATAGGGAAGAAAACGATGTCGTTCCAGTGAATGCCACCCTTTCCATGACATTACAGCAATATTTTTCCACTGCCAATGCGTTGATGGTGACCAACCCACCCTCTGATGCAGATGCAACTGTGCTTGAGCGTTTTTCTAAATTGAATATCGGTGCAGGCTTGACTTTTGATGCAACGATACTTCAAGGGGATGTTGAGAAACATTGGAAACAGATGCTTGGAAAAATGAGAGAAACTGTGGCGATATCAAGCGCTCAGTATCAAGTGAAAATGGGAGATTGGAGCTATTTTGGAGAACCGATAGGACAGTTTGGAACTGCATATGACTATCGTGCAATGATTGCACTGGGTGGTTTGGGCGCAAACCCCAACGAAGTTGCCATATATGCCAAAACAAATGTGGATTTAAACGGGGAAGTGCTCTCTGGACAGAATAACTATGCGTTACATTTTGATACATTACCACCCGTTCAAGAGGGAGGCTTTTGGTCTGTAACGGCTTATGGCAGTGATGATTTCTTGATTGACAATGAGTTAAATCGCTACTGTATCAACGACCGTTCCCTGTTTGTGCTGAACGAGGACGGGTCACTTGATATACAGCTTTCATCCATTGCACCAGAAACGCAGGCGAACTGGCTCCCAGTGGGCAAGGAAGATTTTCATTTATTCCTGCGCATTTACCTTCCAGATACACTCGCTATAAAAGATGCATGGTCAGCACCAATTATTAAAAAAATAACAAAATAAAGTTATTGTGTAGGAAAACCACAAAATTACGGATGAATAGGCACTTGTTTTTGAACGTCTACCCTTGTGGGCAGGCGTTTTTTGTATACAGAAAACGCCGTCATAATGAAGGGATTCAAAAAAGGCTAAGCCGTTATAGAAAAAAACGGATCTTTGTCAACTATTGGGGGGAGGAGAATTTGTGTATAGAACACAAGAGCGATAATTTTCAAAATGGGATACCATACAATACGTGAAACATGCAAAATTCTCCTATCCTTCTTCCCCAAATTTCGACAGATTAAATGTGTCCACTTTTTTCGTCAAACTAAACGCAATACTTTCTCCTTTTAGGGGGGCGTTTACTTTGGCGATTAACACATCAAAAAACTGTTAAAATATTTATAAAAAAAGCTTGCAAGGAAGGCAAAAGTGTGGTATAATAATTT
>CAYTPJ010000181.1:0-4220 GCA_964439755.1 uncultured Oscillospiraceae bacterium | reverse complement strand
CTCGAATGACACAGCCATTGCTATTTGCAGTATGGAAAACTTAGACCCTGTGGGCGTACATACAGGGGATAGTATTGTATTGTGCCCTGCACAAACGCTTACCAACAAAGAACATCAAATATTGCGTGATTCTGCCCTCAAAATCATCCGTGCCCTTAAAATTGAGGGGGGATGTAATGTGCAATTTGCGCTCGACCCCTTTAGCTTTAATTACTATTTAATTGAAGTGAACCCTCGTGTATCTCGTTCCTCTGCGCTTGCAAGCAAAGCGAGTGGTTTCCCTATTGCTCGTGTGACAGCCAAAGTGGCTGTGGGTATGCAACTGGAAGAAATTGAATTGAGCAACACGCCAGCGTGCTACGAACCTGCACTTGACTATGTGGTGGCAAAGATTGCACGTTTTCCCTTTGATAAGTTAGAGGGCACCAAAAATCGCTTGAGCACGCAGATGAAAGCAACAGGCGAAGTGATGAGCATTGGGCGTACGGTAGAAGAAAGTATTTTAAAAGCAATTCGCTCTCTTGAAATTGGTGTTACACACCTTAAAATGAGCAAGTTTGAAAATATGGACAAGCAAGCGTTGCTCCAGTACATTTTTGATGCAACGGACGATAGATTGTTCGCCATTGCAGAATTGATTAGAAAAGGTGTGGACTTGGGGCATATTTACGACCAAACAAAAATCGATATGTATTTCCTCTACAAAATCAAAAACATTGTAGACATGGAACACACTTTGGCAGAGAATAAAGATGATGTAACAGCCCTTCAAAGTGCAAAGAAAATGGGCTTTAGTGATAGCGCAATTGCATCAATTTGGGGCATCAAAGAGCAGGAAGTAACGCTCCTTCGTGAAAAAGCAGCTATTTACCCTGTGTACAAAATGATTGATACGTGTGGTGGGGAGTTTGGGCACTATGTACCTTACTTTTATAGCACGTATGAAAGAGAAAATGAGTCCATCATTTCGGATAAAAAGAAAATCATTGTGTTAGGGTCAGGCCCTATCCGTATCGGGCAAGGCGTGGAGTTTGACTATTCCACTGTGCACGCAGTGTGGACCATTCGCTCTTTAGGGTATGAAGCCATTGTCATCAACAACAACCCTGAAACAGTGTCCACAGACTACACAACAAGTGACAAACTGTACTTTGAGCCTTTGACCATTGAAGATGTGATGAACATCATTCATTTAGAAAAGCCCGAAGGCGTGATTGTGAGTTTGGGTGGGCAAACAGCCATCAACTTGGCGCAAAAATTACACGATAGAAATGTGACCATCGTGGGCACAGATGTAGATGCCATCAATAAAGCAGAAAATAGAGATAGCTTTGAAAAGCTCATGAAAGAGCTGAACATTCCACAGCCCGAAGGGCAAGCGGTTACAGACATTGAAAAAGGTGTGGAAGTGGCCAACAGAATTGGCTATCCTGTGCTCGTGCGCCCAAGCTATGTGTTGGGTGGGCGTGCTATGCAGATTGTGGCAGACGAAGCAGGGCTTAGACATTATTTAAAAACAGCTGTGTTGGTCAGTGAAGATCAGCCTGTGTTGGTAGACAAATATATCACAGGCAAAGAGCTTGAAACGGATGCTGTGTGTGATGGGGAAGATGTGTTCATCCCTGGCATTATGGAGCACGTAGAAAAAACAGGTGTGCATAGTGGTGACTCTATTTCTGTGTATCCCACCTTTTCTATCAGCGAAAAAGCAAGGCAGAAAATCATTGATTACACCGTGCGTTTAGGGCTTGGAATTGGCATCAAAGGGCTTTACAACATACAGTTCATTGTGGATAAAAAAGATGATGTGTACGTGATTGAAGTAAACCCACGTTCTTCCAGAACAGTGCCTTTTTTAAGCAAAGCAACAGGCATTCCACTGGCAGATATTGCAAGCAAAGCGATGCTCAATATCTCTTTAAAAGAGCAAGGCATTTATGACACCATTCATCCCAACAAAAACCGTTGGTACGTCAAAGCACCTGCCTTTAGTTTCTCCAAATTACACGGTATGGACACGTATTTGACCCCCGAAATGAAGTCCACAGGGGAAGCCATCGGGTATGATAAAACGCTCAACCGTGCACTGTATAAAGCGCTCCAATCTTCCTTTATGAATGTGTCCAACTACGGCACCATATTTGTCACCATTGCAGATAATGACAAGGAAGAAGCGTTGCCCTTAATTCGCCGTTTCTATCGCTTGGGCTTTAATATTGAAGCAACGAGTGGAACAGCAGAATACTTAAAAGCAAATGGCATCAAAACACGCACAAAGAAGAAGATCAGCGAAGGGTCAGAAGAAATATTGCAGTCCTTGCGCCAAGGCCACGTGAGCTACGTGATCAGCACAAGAGATGCAGGCTCCTCTTCTCATACCTCAGATGGTGCAGAAATTAGACGGTGCGCCGCAGAAAACAATGTGACGATGTTTACAGCTTTAGACACTGTACGTGTGCTTTTAAACGTGCTGGAAGAAATCACTCTTTGTATCTCTACCATTGATGATGATTGAGGAGGAAAAAATGCAATATACAGTCGTTCAAAACTGCCCCATTGCGCCAAACGTGTATAGAATGCGTTTGCTGGGCGATACCACAGGATGTAAAAAACCTGGGCAATTTGTTCAGCTCAAAGTGCCTGAATTTTACCTTCGCAGACCCATTTCTGTGTGTGATGTAAAAATAGGGGAAATGGGTACACTTGACCTCATTTATAAAGTGGTGGGGAAGGGTACAGAAGGCATGTCCAACTTAGTAGCAAACCAAAGAGTGGATGCCCTTTTGGGGTTGGGCAATGGCTACGACCTTTCTGTTCAAACACAGCGCCCTTTGCTCATAGGTGGAGGCGTGGGCGTACCTCCCTTGTATTTGCTCTGCAAAACATTGCTTGAAATGCATGTGCAACCTACTGTTATACTGGGTTTTAATAAAAAAGAAGAAGTGTTTTTAGAAGAAGAATTTAATGAATTGGGCGTCAAAACATATGTGACCACAGTGGACGGTAGCTACCAAACACAAGGTTTTGTGACGGATAAAATGCGTGATTTGGATTGCGACTATGTGTTCACTTGTGGCCCTCAACCTATGCTTAAAGCTGTGTATGATGTGTGCATTGAAAAAGGAATACAGGGGCAGTTCAGTTTTGAAGAACGCATGGCGTGTGGGTTTGGTGCATGTATGGGGTGCAGTTGTAAAACAAAGTACGGGGATAAGCGTATCTGTAAAGATGGCCCTGTGCTTAGTTTGGAGGAAATCATATGGTAAATACGAAAGTAAATTTGTCAGGCTTTGAACTGGATAACCCCATTATCCCTGCTTCGGGTACCTTTGGGTATGGCAAAGAGTTTCATGAATTTTACGACATCAATATGTTGGGCACCTTTTCTTTTAAAGGAACGACCTTACACCCTCGCTTTGGCAACGACACACCTCGCATCGCAGAGTGTACAAGTGGTATGATCAACGCTGTGGGGCTTCAAAACCCAGGCATAGACCATGTAATTGCACACGAACTCAAGGAGCTGGGCACTTTCTTTCACAAAAAAGTGATAGCCAACATCAGTGGGTTTTCTGTGGATGAATACATCGAGTGTTGCGAAAAGATTGACAAAGAGGAGCAAGTGGGGCTGATTGAGGTGAATATCTCTTGCCCCAACGTACATGGAGGGGGCATGGCGTTTGGTACAAACAGCGACATGGCATATTTAATCACCAAAGAGATTAAAAAAGTCACCAAAAAGCCTGTGTACATAAAGCTGAGCCCCAACGTTACAGACATTGTGAGCATTGCAAAAGCGTGTGAAAAAGGGGGGGCAGACGGCCTTTCTTTAATCAACACATTGCTGGGCATGCGCATTGATTTAAAGACGAGAAAACCCATCATTAAAAACGTGATGGGGGGCTTTTCAGGGCCTGCCATTTTCCCAGTTGCCCTTCGCATGGTGTATCAGGTAAAAAAGAATGTGGGCATTCCACTCATTGGTATGGGTGGCGTACAGAGTGCAGAAGACGTGCTTGAAATGATGCTCGCAGGGGCAACGGCTGTGCAAATTGGTGCACAAAATTTAGTCGATCCTTATATTTGTAAAACCATCATTGAAGACCTTGAAAAAGTGATGGAAAAATATCATATAGAGGATATCAACAGTATAATTGGAGGGGCGCATTATGAATAATCAATCAGATGTCATCGTTGCTTTGGACTTTGAAAATGCAGAA
>CAYTPJ010000180.1:0-4236 GCA_964439755.1 uncultured Oscillospiraceae bacterium | reverse complement strand
TGCAATAAATGGCGTGAAGTGGTCAGTCTAAAATCCTTAATAAATGTGTTTATTGTTTTTTTTGTGTGTTGTTTGAATAGCCTTGTAAGATAACCTTAATTCATCATAAGCGCAGAAGTGATACCCTCTACTGTAATTTGTTTTTTATTGATGAGATGATTAATCAAACGAGGCATATTTAATGGCACTTTGGCGCCTCCTTTTTAAACAGCGTTGGATTTTTTGTGCATTTTAATAGAACACAAGGTAAACAAAATGGAGAGGGCGCATGCCACAGCCCAGCTGATGTACAAAAGCTGATTGCCACCCACAGTTTTCAATTGTCCACCCAACACACCAGCCAGGGCAGAGCCTATGTATATGGCACTGTCCATCATGCCGGCAGAAAGCCCCACCAAGCCGAATTTGTCACTTTCAAGGGGCAAAATGGTTGTTAAAACAGGGTTGATGGCGTACATCAAAGCGCACGTAATGCCCAGCAATAATGCGCTCAAAAGGGGAGAAGTAGTGAACGTTAAAGGCAGAATGATAGAAATGGACAAAATGTTCAGGAGGATTAAAAAACGTCTGCTTTGGTCATTTGATTTTTTGAGGAGCGTTTTCCCAAATATCAAACCAAATACATTGATGAGGGGGATGATTAAAACGGTGGGTAAAAAGGTCTGTTCCATTTGGTTTAAAACAGCAGGCGCCCACGTCATGACGCCATCTCGTGTAAAACCATTCATAATACATGCCAAGAGCAAAAACAGAAAGCCTGTTTTAAAGAGGGCAGAAAGAGAGCCTTTTTGTTCTTCTTTAGCTTTTAAGGAAATGGAAGATACGGATTTTGGAAGTAATAATTGGCAGGGAATGAGCGCTAAAAGAAGCACGAAAGAGGGCACAATAAAAGCCATTTGGTAGGAAAAATGTTTGCCCATGGTGTCTGCAATGAACCATGCGAAAAAGTGCCCCAATACCATGGTGAAGGTTAGATAAAAAGAAGCTTTAGAACGTGTTCTTTCATTAAAATACAAGGCGATCATACGCACAATGGGTGTCCACAGCATGGACTGTGCAAAGCCGTTGATGCCCCAAATGACAAGGAGTAAAGGGAAAAAATGCACAACGCCCATGAGCAAATTGCAAATAGAAGAAACGAAAAGCCCTGCCATGATGTATAAACGTGGGTTGACTTTGTCAGACAGTGCGCCGTTTATAAATTGCCCTGATGCGTACACGAGGGCAAACACTGTTTGTAGCAACCCACTTTGTGTAAAGGTCAAGGAAAAGTGCGCTGTGAGATAGGGCAATACTGCGCTGACGTTTAAACGTCCGATGTATGCACAGGTGTATGCTAAAACACACCCTAAAAGGATTTTTTTCTGCGTTTTGTTGAGCATCTTTTATATACCTACTTTTATATACCTTTTTTGAGTGTTTTAATTTGTTTGGATTTCTTCGATCAGTTCCAATATCCTTTTTGTGCCGTCTGCTGGAGGGGCTTTTGTGAGCGCATCTATTAGAATGTCTTTATCCTTTAAAAGGGCAAACAATGCGTTTGTAAGCGTTTCTTTATTCATATCTTCTTGATACAAAATGTGTGCAAGCCCTCTTTTTTCAAAGCTTTGAGCGTTCAAAATCTGGTCGCCTCTGCTCGCTGTTTTGGGGTAAGGAATGAGGAGCATGGGCTTTTTGAGCGCTTGAAGTTCGCACAAAGAGTTGCTCCCGGCACGAGATAACACGAGGTCAGCGCAAGCAAAAATATGGGGCAAATCGTCCGTCATAAATTCATATTGCACATACCCTTTTTGGTGTTCCAAAGACGTATCTTTATTGCCTTTGCCACAGAGGTGTACTACTTGCATTTTTTCAAGAAGAAGGGGTAAGCTTTCTCTTAAAACCTTGTTGATGCTCTGCGCACCAAGGCTCCCCCCCGTCATTAAAAGCACAGGTTTATTTTGGCTAAACCCTGTGATTTCAAGCCCTTTTTGTTTATTTCCTAAAAAGAGTGTTTCTCTTAAAGGGGTACCTGTCATTTCTGCTTTTGCACCCAAAGATTGCGCACATTCGGGGAAGGTGGTGGCAATTTTCTTTGCAAACTTAGCGCAAATCTTGTTCGCAAGGCCAGGCGTTAAGTCGCTCTCATGGCACAACACAGGTACTTTGTTTTGGTGCGCTGCAAATACCACGGGCACAGACACAAAGCCTCCTTTTGAAAAGCAAACATCAGGTTTCAATTTTTTAATGATTTTGTAGCTCTGAAAAGCCCCTTGTATCACTCTAAAGGGGTCAGTAAAGTTTTTCACATCAAAATAACGGCGCAACTTACCACTTTTAACAGCGTGATAGGTGATGAAATCATACTGCGCCATCATGCTGTGTTCAATGCCATTCTCCGTGCCGATATAGTGTATGTCATATCCTTCTTTTTTTAAATAAGGTAATATCGCTAAATGTGGTGTCACGTGCCCTGCTGTGCCGCCTCCTGTTAATACAATGCGCTTTGCCATACAAAAACCTCATTTCCATAAATTTCTACTTTATTATACCATAGGGTATGCGCTGAGTTCAATACTTTTATAAACAATAGAAAAATTGTTCTTGATCATGAACTGTTGTTTGGCCTATTTTTATACCGAAATGTTGTTCAATGATGTGATGGTTTATCATTTCATGAGGTGTATGCGTACACAATATTTTGCCCTGATCTATAATGGATATTCGGTCAGATATTTTGAGTGCCATAACGATGTCGTGAAGCACCAAAAGCATGGTTTTATTGTTTTTTTTCATTTGTTTTAAAAGCGACATGAAAAAGAGTTGCTCTTGAATGTCTAAATAGCTTGTAGGCTCATCCATGAGAATGAGGGGGGCAGATTGCGCAAGCACCATGGCAATGTACACTTTTTGGCGCATACCACAAGAAAGAGTAGGTAAAAGAGCATCCTGTAAATGAGATAAGTGCATGGTGGTTAGTATTTCTTGCACAATTTGAGCATCATTTTCATTATAATTTTGAAAAAAAGAATGGTGCGGAAAACGCCCGTAGAGCACCATGTTTTGTACGCTTACAGAAGGTGTTAAAGGGGATTGTGGAAGATATGCGATGCGCACAGCACGCTCTTTTTTTGTGTATGAAAAAAGGTCTTTGTTTTGAAAAAATACATGTCCCTTTTCAATGGGGGCTATGTTTAAAATGCCTTTTAGTAATGTGCTTTTACCACAGCCGTTGTTGCCGATGATGGTATGTATTTCTCCTTGTTTTACGTGCAGAAAAAGGTCAGATAGTATTTTCTCTTTTTGATAAGAAAGCGCAAGGTCTTGTATTTTTAACATACGTTACATCCTCCCTTTTTTTAGCAAAATATATACAAACAAAGGTGCACCAATAACAGACAAAATGATGCCCACAGGAAGTTCATAAGGGAGAAAGAGCACTCTTGCAACAAGGTCTGACAGTGTTACAAAGCAACCCCCAAGGAGCGCAGTCAAAGGTAAAGCTTTGTGTGCTTCAAGGTGTGTGATTTTTTTAACAAAGTGTGGAACGAGCAAACCAACAAACCCAAGAAGCCCTGAAAAGCTGACGGCAGAGCCTGCAAGCAAAGCGCTGAGTGCTAAAAAGAGCAAACGATATTTTTTAACAGAAAGCCCTAAACCGTGCGCAAATTCATCTCCTGTGTGCATAATGTCAAGCTCTTTTGATAGGCTTAGAAGGACGAAAAAACCAAACAATATGAGGAGGATAGGCGCAGTGATTTTATCGTAAGACAAGGCAGAAAATCCACCCACACGAAATTCTGCGTGCAACGTCAACACATCCGTGTTTAACACGCCAATGCCTTCAGTAATGGCATGTAAAATACTATTGAGCGCAACGCCACCCAATATCACCATACTTTTTGAAACCCCGCCTTTGTATGCCAAAAGAGATATGAGCAGCACAGCGACAAGGCTACCTAAAAAAGCGTAAAATGAGAGCATAAACCCTGAAAACACACCCAATAAAGAAGCGAGCGCAAGCCCTAAGCCTGCCCCTGCATTGACACCAATAATGGAAGGGGAACAGAGGGGGTTAGAGAGCACATTTTGAAGCACTGCGCCAGATACAGCGAGCGCAACACCTGAAAAAAAGCTTGCAAATGTGCGTGGAATACGAGCGTAGAGGAGTATGTTTTTGAGGGCATCGCTTTCTTGACTTAAAAACACTTCTATGATTTTTAAAGGGGAAATGAAGATGTTGCCCATGGAAAGGCT
>CAYTPJ010000179.1:0-4281 GCA_964439755.1 uncultured Oscillospiraceae bacterium | reverse complement strand
CTGTATTTTCCCTCCTCTACGGGGCGTATGCTCGTGCCTGTGACCCGTACCGTGTATTCGGACAAAGATGTGTTGACTGCCATGGTAGAGCTTTTAAAAGGCCCTAAAAAGGACAGTGGGTTGATGTCCTCTTTACCCAAAAACTGTGCAGTAAAAAAAGTGACAGTGAAAAACGGTGTTGCCACAGTGGACTTTTCCAAACAATTTTTATCCGTGTTGGAAGATGAAAACAGTATGCAAACGATCCGTTCTGTGCTCTTTACAGCTTCCCAATTTCCAGGCATTAAAGAAGTGCAAATCACAGTAGAAGGGGAAAAAATCAAGAAGGAAAAGCAAACAGCCTCTGTGTTTTTGAATGCGCAAAATGACATTGTCAATTACTATCCAGGTGTGATGGAAATAGAATGATATAAAAAAGCATATAAAAAGAGCTTCTCTTTATGAAAAAAGGAAGCTCTTTCAATTTCTCAAAAATTACGCTTTATAGCCCTTGGGGTTGTTCTTTTGCCAGTTCCAAGCATCACGGCACATATCTTCCAAAGTGTGTGTTGCTTTAAAGTGCAAAAGTTCAGAAGCCTTTTTGGGGTCAGCATAGCAAGTAGCAATGTCACCAGGGCGGCGGGGAGCGATTTGGTAAGGCACTTTAATGTCGTTTACCTTTTCAAAGGCATGCACCATGTCAAGCACGCTGTACCCTTCACCTGTACCGATGTTGAACACGTCAGCCCCCTTATGGTCCACAGCGTATTCAAGCGCTTTTAAGTGGCCGTTTGCAAGGTCCATCACGTGGATATAGTCACGCACGCCTGTGCCGTCTTTGGTGGGGTAGTCGTTGCCAAAAATGTTCAAATGGTCGAGCTTTTTGCAAGCCACTTGTGAAATAAAGGGCATGAGGTTGTTTGGGATGCCATTTGGGTCTTCCCCAATCAAGCCACTTTCGTGTGCACCAACAGGGTTAAAGTAACGCAAGAGCACGATGTGGAAACGTTCGTCAGACACAGCAAGGTCTCTTAAAATCTGCTCGCTCATGAACTTTGTCCAGCCATAGGGGTTGGTGCAACCCAAGGGGAAAGTTTCTTCTAAGGGCATTGTTTGGATGGTGCCATACACAGTGGCAGAAGAAGAAAACACCAAGTTAAAGCAGTTGTGCTTGCGCATCACGTCACACAGTGTCAAAGTAGAGTCCAAGTTGTTTTTATAATATTCCAAAGGCTTTTGAACGGATTCGCCCACTGCTTTTAACCCTGCAAAGTGCACCACGCTGTCAATTTTGTATTCGTTAAACACCTTTTCAAGGTCTTCATAGCGTGTAGCATCCCCAATGATGAGGGGCACTTTTTTGCCTGTAATCTTTTCCACTCTGTTTAAAGATTCGGGGCTGGAGTTGGACAAGTTGTCAAGCGCAACCACATCATATCCATTGTTTAAAAGAAGCACAGCTGTGTGTGAAGCAATGTAGCCTGCACCACCAGTTAAAAGAATTGCCATTTGGATTACCTCCTAAAAGTAAAGTTTGTTCCTTACACCCACATTATATTGTGAAAAATGCACTTTGTCAATTGAATATCATGCGACAAAATAGCAATATCTTTTGATTGTGTATTTTCTTCTCAAGTCTGCTATATATTGCATTTGCTTTTTATCTTGCCTTTTTTTAAAAAATTGAGTATAATGTAGAGGTGATTTTGGGGGATTTTCTAAAAGGAGGAGAGCAGATGAAGAAATTCTTTGTTGTGTGCTTACTCCTTTTTGCGCTTTTTTGCCCCTTGATATCTCGTGTAGAAGAAAGTATAGCGCACGAAATATTGGCAGAAGAACAGCCTGTGTTGCGTGCACTCCTTGTGTCGAGTGACTTGTTTTTGTCTAAGGAAAATACTTTTCCAGCAGGCAAAACGAACACGGCGCTCGTGTTGGATGCCCTTCGTAAAGACAGCAGAACATATAAAGATATTACTGTGATCAACGATGAAATATCTTCTGTGGATGCACTGAGAGAAGCCATCTATCATGCCTTTAAAGATGCGAAGAAAAATGACATTTGTTTTTTTTACATCAGCACACACGGCGTGTATAACGTGTCTCAAAGTAACTTGTCTGCCGCTTTGCTCTTGAGCGATGGCAAAAAGGAAAGTGCAATTAACGCCACCACTTTGGAAGAAATGTTTTCTTCTATAAAGGGCACCAAAATGCTCGTGTTCGATGCGTGCAACGCAGGGGCGATGATTGGCAAAGGGCTTTCTGACCCACCCGACAGGCCTGTGTTTTTAGGGGCAGATTATAAAGTGCTTTGCAGTGCAGGAGGCAGTGAAGAAAGCTGGTATTTTAAGAGCAAAGATGGTCAAAATATTGAAAGTGGCGCAAGCTATTTTGCCTCCACATTTTCCCGTGCGATGAGCAAAGAAGATGGATACCCAGCTGACCACAACAAGGATGGCATCATCAGCCTAAATGAATTGTATCAATATATTTTTGACCATTACGCAGCCTCCACCCCTCAGGTGTACCCCCAAAAAGATGATGCATTTCCTTTTTTTACATATAATGTAGAGGAACAATCCCTTACCACCAGCAAAATTACCAACATTTCCTTTGAAGATACCGTGCTCTACGCACCTTTTAGCACAGTGAATTTCAGCTTTAATGTGCAACAAGAAGGGAGCGTGCTGTATCAAATTGTGTATTACCAAATGGGCAGATGGCAGTTTGAAAGTGCGCAATATATACAAGACACGGTGGAAGGGGAAGTGCTCACAAAAGGCAAAAAGCAACGCACGCTTTCCTTAGCCCTCCAAGAAGAAGCGCTCGACACGTCTGGATATGCCATGATACAGGTGTTTTCAAAAGATGAAAAGGACGTGTATACGCTCGAAGGGAGCAAGCTCTTGTCCGTGCACATGACGGAAGGGGATGTGCTCTTAGAAGCAAGTGCAGGCAGGCTCTTTTTCCCTAAAAGAGGGCAGGAATTGGCTGTCAGAGTGTACCACGATGCGCCCTGTGCGCTCACTGTGAGCGTGCTCAATGAAAGTGGTGACACGGTGTGTTACTTGGAGTATGACACGCCTTCTCGCCCTCAACGCCTTGTGCCTGAAGGCTCTTGCTTTTACTGGGATGGCAAGGATAAAGATGGTAATTTTTGTGAAGAAGGGTATTACACCATTAAGGTGCGCACGTATGTGGCAGGGGAAATTTATGTTGCATACACCAATGAAGTGCTTTTAAAAGACACCAAAAGTCGCCCACGTTTGGGCTAAAAAAGGAGAAAGAATATGAAATATTTGATTGCCTCGGATTTACATGGTTCTTACGCATACGCTCAAAAACTCATGGATGCATTTCAATTTGAAAAGGCTGACAAACTGCTTTTGTTGGGGGATTTGCTCTACCATGGCCCAAGAAATGATTTGCCCAAGGAATACGACCCGAAAAAAGTCATCCCTTTGCTCAACGCACAAAAGGAAAACATACTTGCTGTGCGTGGAAATTGCGATGCAGAAGTAGATCAAATGGTGCTTGAATTTCCCATGATGGCAGATTATCTGTTGCTCACGGAAGGAAAATGCACGATTTTTGTAACGCATGGCCATCTTTTTAATGAACAAAATGTGCCTCCACTCAAAAAAGGGGATGTTTTGCTACATGGACACACGCATTTGCAAGTGAAAAATCAGCATGAAACGTACACATATTTAAACCCCGGCTCCTTGTCCATTCCCAAAGAAAACTCCGTGCACGGCTACATGACGTTAGAAAACGGTGTGTTCATTTGGAAAAATTTGCTTACAAAAGAGGAAATCATGTCGTTTCAGGTGTGAAAAACTCCCACACAATATTTTTGTTTGAAAAATCTAAAAAAAACTCAAATTTCTTCAAAAAAACACTTGACATATCGCGCAAAAGGTGATAACATATTGTCCTGTCAGCAGGGGTAACCTTGACAGCAAGGACAACTTGCGACACGCTCCGCGGTGTGCGCCTGTAGCTCAGTTGGATAGAGCAACGGCCTTCTAAGCCGTGGGCCAGGGGTTCAAATCCCTTCAGGCGCGCCATTATGGTGGGTATAGTTCAGTGGTAGAGCGCCAGATTGTGGCTCTGGATATCGTGGGTTCGATCCCCACTACCCACCCCATTTTCATTTTTTTC
Organism: uncultured Oscillospiraceae bacterium; assembly: GCA_964439755.1. GTDB lineage: Bacteria > Bacillota > Clostridia > Christensenellales > Aristaeellaceae > CAYTPJ01. Next base: position 141 of record CAYTPJ010000179.1, on the reverse strand, counting down.
CTACTTGACGCGAAAGCGACATTGGGGTGTAGCCAAGCGGTAAGGCACGGGACTTTGACTCCCGCATTCGTAGGTTCGATCCCTGCCACCCCAGCCAACCGGCCTGGATGCGGCGCGGCCCATACAGGCGCGAGACCCGTT
>CAYTPJ010000178.1:0-4308 GCA_964439755.1 uncultured Oscillospiraceae bacterium | reverse complement strand
CGGACAATGTAAAATCATATTTTTCCAGCGCCACGGGCACTTTTGTTTCTATTATTTTAAAATACCCCCATGACCCTATACCAAAAAGCAACACGCTAAGCACCACGCCACACAGCACATACTTTAAAATATGCAAATACTGCACTTTTTTTATGCTCTTGAGTGCCTTTTGAACAACGTCTGCACTTTCTTCCTTCCTTTCCACAAGAGGAAGATCTTGCTTCATTTTTTCATAGCAAGTGGCACACGCTGTGCACGTTGCCACATGCGTTTCCACTTCTTTTTGACTCTCTTTTGATGCCACTTCATCCAACACCAAAGGCATCAAATCTTGAACAATTTTGCATTTTTCACCATTCATTTTACTTTTCTCCTTTTAAATTACAAGCTTGCGCACGCATTTTTTCACATAACATTTGCTTGCCCCTATGGTATGTTACCCGTGCCCAACTCTCTGATTTACAAAACAACTGCGCAATTTCCCTGTGCTGTAAGTCACAAAAAATGCGAAGCATCAGCACTTCTCGATAGGGCTCTTCCAAACTGTGCAACATTCTGTATGCCTCCAGCGCAAGTGCATGGTCTGCAATTGCATCTGAAAAATCTGGCACAGTGCACGCACTTTCATCTTGAACTACAATTGGCTTTTTCTTTCTAAGCAAAGAAAAATAGATGTTTTTCGCAATGGAGCAAAGCCACGTGCCCATGTCACACGTGCCTTTAAATTGATGGCTTTTCAAGGTCGCTTTATAAAACGTTTCCTGCGTGATTTCTTCTGCTAACTCCTTGTTTTTGGTCATCTTCATCATATACCCAAGCACAATTTCCCTGTACATTTTGCACAGTTCTTCTTCCTCCATCCCTTTCACCTTTTTCCCCCCTTTCACTTTCTTTAGACGCACCTTTTCTCTATCCGTTACAAAATAAATACAATTTCTTTTTTTACTATATATCATCTTTATGCATACGTCAAGTACACGCTTTCAGAATTTATTTTTGAAACGCATTTTTTCAACATTATGCCAAATGATATACAACAACTGTCTATTTCTTACCTCATCTTTTCATGCTATACTATGTATGTACAAATATTTTGTGTGCAATTTGGAAAATAATTTCACATTTCCACATTGCAGGAGTTTTTCACACTTTAAGGAGGAAACAACAAAATGCCTAAAATTACATTTATGGGTGCAGGGAGCACCGTGTTTGCACGCAATGTGCTGGGTGACTGCATGTGCACCGAAGCTTTGAAAGACAGTGAAATTGCCCTCTACGACATTGACGGCACACGTCTGAAAGAGAGCGAAGAAATTTTAACAGCCATGAACCACACAAAGGGTGACCATGCCAAAATCAAGAGCTATTTGGGCGTGGAAAACAGAAAAGAAGCGCTTAGAAACGCTGACTTTGTGGTCAATGCCATTCAAGTGGGCTTGTATGACCCTTGCACCATTACGGACTTTGAAGTGCCCAAACAATTTGGTTTGCGCCAAACCATTGGCGATACTCTGGGCATTGGGGGCATCATGCGTGCCCTTAGAACCATCCCTGTCATGGCAGACTTTGCAAGAGATATGGAAGAAGTGTGCCCCGATGCATGGTTCTTAAACTACACCAACCCCATGTCCATGTTGACCGGGTATATGCTCCGTTACACAGGGGTTAAAATGGTGGGGCTTTGCCACAGCGTGCAAATATGCACCAGCCATTTGCTCGAAAGCCTGCACATGGAAGATAAGTTAGAAGGCAGACGTGAAAAGATTGCAGGCATCAACCACATGGGTTGGTTGCTCGATTTGAAGGACAAAGACGGTGTCGACTTGTACCCCGAAATTCGCCGTCGTGCCAAGGAAAAGAATGCCAACGAAAAGCATGGCGATATGGTGCGCTTTGACTATATTGACAAATTTGGCTATTACTGCACAGAGTCGAGTGAACACAATGCAGAATACAACATGTTCTATATCAAGGACAAATATCCAGAATTGATTGAGCGTTTCAACATTCCTTTGGATGAATATCCTCGCCGTTGTGTCAACCAAATTGCTGGTTGGGCAAAGGAAAGAGATGAAATCAAAAACCACCAGGTGAAAAACCACGAACGCAGCAGAGAATATGCCAGCTACATCATGGAAGCCATCACCACAGGTGTGCCCTATGAAATTGGTGGCAACGTGCTCAACACAGGGCATTTAATCACCAACTTGCCTGAAAATGCATGCGTTGAAGTGCCCTGCCTTGTCAACAGAACAGGCGTGCACCCCACCTTCTATGGTGAATTGCCTGTACAATGCGCCGCCATGAACATGACACACGTGAACGTGCACCTTTTGACCATTGAAGCGGCAAAGACGCTCAAGAAAGACCATATTTATCAAGCCGCCATGCTCGACCCCCACACAGGCAGTGAATTGAGCATTGATAAAATCCGTGAAATGGTGGATGCTCTGATTGAGCGCCATGGCAACTGGATGCCTAAATATCGCTAATTTTATCCCTTTTCTATGTTCAACAATCCTTCTGTCTAAAGCACGGCAAAAGGATTGTTTTTTATTTTTAAAATAAATAAAAATATTTAGCCTTTTTTTATTTTCCTTCGTACAAATATATAGGAACGCATTTTCTTACCAACAACGTTTCTAACAACATGCTAGACAGAATGATTTTCTTAAAAAAGAGGGTGGGTAAAGCTTACAACGTGTACTCAAATCTTCAAAAGATGCTGTGTTTCAACAACCAATTATTCTACACAATCAATACATAAAAAAAACAATTTCTTCATGTAAATTAAAGGATAATCCATGTTCTATGTGGAATGTTTTACTTTACATCTACAAGCAAAGTCACATGCACACAAAATGCACCCCCTCGCATCCAATAAAAGCTATAAAGAGCACTTCATTATAGGGATAAAAAAAGCACACCTTCCCTCAACAACAATACAACATTAAAAAGAAAGAAGGACATATGATATGAAACCCCTCTCAACTGAACTCATTGAAAAAGCAAAAAACGCTCAAAGTGCACAGGATTTAATTGCCCTCGCAAAGGACGAAAACATGGAGCTCACTTTAGAACAAGCAACAGAGTATATGAAAGTTTTGCATCCTCCTATGGGCGAAATAGAGGATGGCGACTTAGACAACGTAGCAGGTGGGGCATGTTATATAGGGGATAACAGACTCATTGTAACGGTCAATCACACTTGCAAATATTGGAAATGCGAAAAGTGTGGTGGGCACAAGAAAATGGTAACAGTATATAAAGAAGATCGCTATGGAGGCGAACGTTATCAATGCAATGATTGTTACACATATCCTTGCAAATGCAAAAATTGCTCTTATATGTCTTACGAAAAAGCCATGTGGTTGTGTAATCACCCACTCAATAAAGGATAAGAAAGAAGGACACACAATATGGAAAATCTTACAACTGAACTCATTGAAAAAGCAAAAAACGCTCAAAGTGCACAGGATTTAATTGCCCTCGCAAAGGACGAAAACATGGAGCTTACTTTAGAACAAGCAACAGAGTATATGAAAGTTTTGCATCCTCCTATGGGCGAAATAGAGGATGGCGACTTAGACAACGTAGCAGGTGGGGCATGTTATATAGGGGATAACAGACTCATTGTAACGGTCAATCACACTTGCAAATATTGGAAATGCAAAAAGTGTGGTGGGTACAAGAAAATGAGCGGACTATATGACTCAAGTGGCTATGTAGACGAATGTTATCAATGCAATAAATGTTACAACCGTCCTTGCAACTGCAATCATTGTTCTTATATGTCTTACGAAAAAGGTATGTGGTTGTGCAATCATCGAGTCAATAAAGGATAAGAACAAAGGATAAGAAAGAAGGACACACAAAATGGAAACGCTTACAACAGCACTGATTGAAAAAGCAAAGAAAGCTAAAAACGCACAGGATTTAATTGCCCTCGCAAAGGACGAAAACATGGAGCTCACTTTAGAACAAGCAACAGAGTATATGAAAGTTTTGCATCCTCCTATGGGCGAAATAGAGGATGATGACTTAGACAATGTAGCAGGAGGTGGATGTCACAAAGGAGATGGTCGGCTCGTTGTAACGGTCAATCACAAATGTAAATATTGGAAATGCAAAAAATGTGGTGGGCATGTGATACTTGCAACATCTTATAAGAATGCCTCCAACAACGGAGAATGTTATCAATGCAGTGGATGTGGCGAACTTTATTGTAACTGCAATCATTGCGCTTATATGTCTTACGAAAAAGCCATGTGGTTGTGCAATCACCCACTCAATAAAGGATAAGAAAGA
>CAYTPJ010000177.1:0-4313 GCA_964439755.1 uncultured Oscillospiraceae bacterium | reverse complement strand
AGCTTGCCCAGCCCCATTTTTTTGAGTGTATTTAAAAGAGCTTCTTTTGTAAAAGTTGCTGTCCAGTTTTGAACTTCTTGAGGTGCACTTGCGCTTTCCATGCCTTCCACGCTTTGAATATAAGCAGGTTCTTCTTGTTCGTATTCCAACCCACTTTTTGCCCCCGTGGTGCGCCCACCCGAATGTGCATGAAACCAAGTGTACGGCAATTTCCCTTGATGTGTGAGCACCTTGCCTGCCGTCTGTTTTACAGCCTGCTGAATGTTGTCGTTGATGCCCGTTGTGTCATACGCTTGTGCTTCTTCAATGTCTGTTGAAATGTCTGCCCCTTGGTATTTGCTCTCCTTTTCTTCGCAGAATTTGAGCACAAAAGTGCGTGCCAAAATTGCTTGTGCTTTGAGTGCCTCAAGGGGCCAATCGTTTTGCATTTCCCCTGCAAGCACCCCTTCTATATACTTTTCAATATCCATCTTTTCTATTTTCTGTTCATCCACATTATACACTTTTAAAACAGGAATGTTCTGTGCATTTTTCTCTAATTTTTGAGGAATTTGCACCTTTTTTTCTTCCACCCCTGTTGTGATTTGAGGACGTTTGAGCTCGTCATTTTCTTGCTCTTGATTTTGGTTTGTGCTCACACACCCTGTGAGCAACAGCATCACAAGAATGCACAATAAACTTTTTTTCACCATATAAAAAAACCTCCCTTTTCAGAATTTAGTATGCGCATTTGTCATACCATCCATTCTAAAAAGAGAGGTTTATTTATTGTTATTTACTGGATAATTTTTCCAAAGAAATCAGCGTTTGTGTGCCCACAATGCCGTCCACTTTAAGGCCTTCTGCCCTTTGGAGCCTGCACACTGCTGCACGTGTTCTTCTGCCAAACACGCCATCATCTTCGCCCTTTGCCAAGAAAGAAGCTTGGATGAGTTGCCTTTGAATTTTCTTTACAGCTGTGCCTTTTGCACCCATTTCAATACGGCCAGTAGGTGTGCCCACGCTTTCTTTACCTGGGTCAATCACTTCTTGTTCTGCATTGTTTGTGTTGAGTTTGTCCACAATTTTCCATGTTTCTGTACCCACCACACCATCTTGCTTTAAGCCATATCTTCTTTGAAGAAGTTGAACAGCATTGTCTGTTGCATCGCCAAACACGGCATCTACTGCGCCATACATATACCCTGCACTCTTTAAGCGCATTTGAAGGGTGGAAACGTATTTACCATGGCTCCCCTTTTTTAAGATGGGGCGCTTTTGACCTGAAGTTCCAGAGCCCATGGTCTGGTCATCCATTTGGGTAGGCCATAAATAACGGCGTGTATCCTTATCCAAAGTGCCTGTGGCTTTTAAACCATTGTTCGCTTGGAATTTTTTCACAGCCGCAGTGGTGTCGCCATTATAGTAACCAGATGGAGAGCCTTTTAAATAATTCAAGCTGATCAACTTTTTCTGTGCAATATACACATCTTGCCCACGAGAAGTAGGCCCCATGGAGCGAGCAGGGATAGCACCAGACTTTAAAATCCTTGCCGTTTCGTTGATCAAACGGTCATATGTTGTTTCACCCACAATGCCGTCTTGCTTAATAGATGCAGACGCTTGGAAGGCAGTCACTGCACGCTTTGTGTTGACGTCAAACTTTCCTGTAACTGCATTGGGGTAATAGTGCCATTTTTTTAAGGCTTGTTGCACTGCCTTTACTTTTTCACCCGAAGACCCAAGCTTTAAAAGCTCGAATTTGGGGTCAGAACGCTTGACAGAATCATCTGCTGTCAGTGCGCTCCAAGTGGCTTTGCCAATCATGCAATCTGCTTTTAATTTATTGCGCACCTGAAAAGAATACACGGCCTTTTTCATTGTACCGCCAAACTTCCCATCCACTTTTCCTGTATAGTAACCATAATATGCCAATCTTTCCTGCATATACTGGACATCATCGCCTGTCATTTCTTCCTTGATAATGCGCCTGTACGATGCAGCTGCCATTGCAGGCATTGCTACGGATAAAGCAAGCATCAAAACGAGTAAAATAGCTGTAAAACGCTTCAACATGTGTTTTCCTCCTTCATTGGGGCATTTTCGCCTCTTTGTTCTTCTATTATAACACACATTTGTTCTTTATGTGTTACAATTCTTTTACAATTTGATTACCACATTGTTAAGATTGTAACAAAATCATTTTTTATGGTATTCATTCACCATGCCGGGGGACTGTTCCATGTGCACTTGGTTGATTTTTTCAATTTCCTCTTTCCGAGGCATGGGGGCACAATATGGGCAGGGTGTCAATTTCTTGTAACTTTCATTGTCAAGTTCGCCATATGTAAAAGGAGATAATGACAAATACTTTTCTCTCACACCATTGCAGTTTTCTGTGCTATGGTAATTAGAGCCTCCTTTTTCATTGTAATAAAGGGGTGTACTGTCCGCTGGGAAAGGCATTTGCCTGCCCTGATAATCTTCCCAAATGAGCAGTTTGGTGCCATTTTTTATATTCTTCCAAACCCACGCCATGTTGACACCATCTTTATTTCTCAGACGTTGTACACGAATGCAACCGTGGCTTGCTCGTGTGCCCAGTTTATACTCTGTCGTTCTATAATTCTTTGTCTTGTCTGCATTGAGCACATGGGGCACTTCGTGCAAAAGGTCGCCCCTATTAAAGCGCAACGCAGTAGAGCAAATCATAGCATCCGACCTAAAATCACCCACACGAGAAACAATTAAAAATTCTCCTGAACGAGTTTCGTTATACGGTTGACGTTCGTTGTAAAGCCCTGTGGACACAAGCAATTCGGTGAACAGCTTGCCTTCTTTAAAGATGTATAAACGCTGAGTCAGTTTGTCAATCACCATGCCATAATCTGTACGTGGTGTTTCTTTTTTTAAGTAGGATGTGGGCACATACCCTGTCACATACGCATTAAATGCCTTCACTTTAGAATCGTGAAAAGAGCTGGAATAGCACTCAATCAGCGACCATTTATCCCCTCTTTCAAGCACGTGTACGCTTTGAGAATCCCCTGTTACAACGCCAATGCCTTCTGAATCTTCGCTTTTTTCTTTGCGAATAATCAATTGCTCTTTTTGATGTAAATCAATCACCGTCACAGGCGCTGTAAGCACTGCCCACACGGCTTCTTCATCCGTAATATCCATAGGTGTACAATAATAGCACCCCTTAGGGTCGTGATCTGGTGTGTAACTGCTTCTTTGATTGGGCGACATCACGCCCTCTGTTTGATGCGGTTTTGGTGCACTCTCTGTTTGATTGTTTTCTGCACTTTGAGAACCCTTTTCGCCTTCTGATATTTCTTCTTGTTGTTCCTCTTGATTTTGATTGTTATTTTCTTCAAAAGCAGGCGCATCAGACGTTAAGTGAACCTCCATGTGCACGCTTCTATCTTCCACATTTAAAGACAATGTGTATGTACCTGTTGGCAGTACATTGCCAAAAAACGTGCCATTCCACGTCACAGTATTCAGCCCCTGTTTGGCTTCATATTCTTTAACAACGTACCCTCTTTCAGTGCCTTTTTCATCCAAAATAAGCACCTCCACCACACTGTCACTGCCTATATCAAAATAAATATTGATCACTTCTTCACCCTGCATTTCCGTTTGGCTCACAGCCATAGAAATAGAAGGTGCTGCAAAAGCACTGGTTGCAAAAAATACGCTTAAAAGTATGGTTAAGAAGATTTTTACCTTCATATTTTCCTCCAAAATAATTATTGACCAATCAACATGGCAAGGGGTAAAAGAATGAGTACAAGCGCAGACGTGCCTTCTGGCATTTTGGTCATAACAAAATCAATAATTTTAGGCCGTGCAACATCATACAGCTCTTTGTTTAAAAGTTTGACATCTTCTTCCTTTGTCATGTCCAACTCTTTTAAATTTTCTTGAAAAAACATTTTTCTTTGTACGCTTTCCTCTTCCAAATTCAGCTGTACTGAAAATAGTTCGCCCTTTTCAGGTTGTTTAAAATTCACACGCATGTTTTCTAAAATACCTTGATTTTGAATGTACGTTTCCAGAGTAACGCTCAACAAGGCAAGCGCTCCTTGCTCCTCCAAGACAGGCACATTTTGAGTGTAATCCATCCATATTTTTTGCCCCTCTGTTTCTCTACTGAGCACAGCAGAAATACTACCTTGAGGGGTTATAAAGCGACCCGACACATAGTTGTCCAAGCTCGCATCCAGCACCACATGGTCTGCAAATGCACTTGTGCCCTTTGTTTTCTTTTCAAAGTAATTATCTTTTACAGTATACACGTCTTGCACTTCGTCAAAGGTATACTGCGT
>CAYTPJ010000176.1:0-4359 GCA_964439755.1 uncultured Oscillospiraceae bacterium | reverse complement strand
CTTTAAATAAAAATTCCACTCAAATGATCGAATGTTATTTAAGACAGTTGCTCCTATATGTTTCCCGCATCGGAATGGAACGTGTTAGAGAAATGCCAACGCATGATGATTCAATGCAGAAAAATCATATTGTTTATCAATGTATACAGTATATTGATGAAAATTATTTGCAAATTAAAAGCCTAACGAACGTAGCTCATGTGCTTGGTTACAGTTATTCACACTTGGCACATTTGTTTACAGAAACGGTCGGCATTAGTATGCAACAATATATTCATGATAAAAGGTTCAATCATGCTGTTGAGTTGTTAAAAACAAAAGATACAACAGTTACTGCAATTTCTGAAGAATTATGCTATCAATCTGTACATGCATTTAGCAAAGCGTTTAAGGAGCGCTATGGTATAAGTCCTAAAGAATATCAAGCTGTATATTTTGGAATATAACAATACACAAATTTTTAATGAATTCATCATCTAACAGCTGTAAAAAAAACAGCTTTTTTTATTTTTTTTGATGAAATAACAGAATTCGACCAAAAAAACAATTAAAAATGACAAAGACAAAGATATGAAAAGGATGTATACTATCCAAGGAAAGTGAGTTGAGGACATGAAAACGGTTCAACCTAATTTGCTGCAAAACAAACACAGCTACTTGAAGAAAAACTGGACGCTCTACACGATGATTTTACCCGGTTTAATCCTAACCATCATCTTTAGTTACATTCCTATGTATGGTATTATCATGGCTTTTCAGCGTTTCAAGCCCACCCTTGGTTTTTTCAAAAGCCCTATTGCCGACCCTTGGTATCGTTACTTTAAACAAGTAATCGATGATCCATACTTTGCACGTGTGTTTAAAAACACATTGATCCTCGGTATCGAATCATTGATTATTTCCTTCCCTGCACCCATCGTTTTAGCACTTTTATTCAATGAATTGCGCTCAAACAAATTCAAGCGCACAGTGCAAACCATTTCTTATATGCCCTACTTTTTGTCCTCGGTTGTCGTTGTAGGGTTAATGAAGATTTTACTTGCAACAGATGGTCCCGTTGCAAACCTTGCGGCGTCTCTTGGCAATGAATACAACAATCCATTTTTACTCCCTGAAATGTTTAGAACATTGTACATAGGTAGTGGTATTTGGAGTGGCATTGGGTATAGTTCCATCATCTATATCGCCGCTATATCAGGCATCAACCCTGAGCTCTACGAGGCAGCCAAAATTGATGGTGCGACTCGCTTTCAAGGTGTCCGCCATGTCACCATGCCTTCTATTATGCCCACAGTTGTCATATTGTTGATTTTCGCATCATCAGGTATCATAGGCAGTGATTATCAGAAAATCATGTTGATTTATAATGAAGCAACTGTTGAAACAGCAGATGTTATCGGTACATACACATATCGTGCTGGTATTGGTGGCAATAGGCAATCCTACGCAACAGCTGCTGGGTTGTTTACAATGATCATTTCGTTTGTGTTGCTTGTTGTTACAAACTGGATCGCCAAACGTGTTGGCGAAACATCACTTTGGTGAGAAAGGAGCAATTATGATGAACGAAACAATTCAAGTCAAGAAGAAAAATAGTACAAATAAAGCAACGTGGTTTGATTATTTCAACGTCGTACTTCAAATCATTTTAGCACTTTGCTTTATTTATCCCATTTGGTATTGCATCATTTGCTCTATCAGCAGTGCGGATTCGCTCAAAGTTTCATTGCCTTTAATTTTTCCTAACAGTTTCACATTGCAAGCCTATGAGTATATTTTTAAAAGCTCTAACATTGGCAGATCTTATATGAACACCATCATATACGCTGGTGGAGGAACCATTATATCTTTGGTGTTAACTTCAATGATGGCATTTCCCTTTACAGTGAATGACTTTAAGGGCAAAAAAATCATCAATTTGATTATGATCATTCCAATGTTTATCGGTGGTGGTTTGTTGCCAAGCTATTACTTGATTTCAGGCTTAGGGCTTAGAAACACTATTTGGGTTATGCTCTTGCCTGGTGCTGTTTCAGCATACAATATGATTATTTTCCGTACATTCTTTAAATCCATTCCTGATTCTTTAAGAGAAGCGGCATATATGGATGGCGCAGGACATTATAGAGTGTTGATTACCATTATGATTCCCCTATCCAGTGCACTGCTTGCAACATTTGGTTTGTTCGGGGTTGTTGGTAGATGGAACGACTGGTTTACCCCATTCCTGTACATTACAAAAGATGAACTGAAACCTATGCAACTTTACTTACGTACAGTGCTTGTAACAGTGTCCAACAAAACACAGAAAGAAGGGGATGTGCTCTTAGCCATGAGCCACGTTGTGGAACAGAACATCAAATGCGCTACTGTTCTTGTAACGATTATTCCCATCTTGTGTATTTATCCTTTCTTGCAAAAATATTTTGTAAAAGGCACTATGGTCGGTGCAATTAAAAGCTGAATTGGTTCCCTTTTAAAGGGTCCAAAATATATGGAGGTCTAGACTCATGAAAAACAGACTCATTGCGTTGCTATTAGTTGTCATGATGGCAACCACACTCATCCCTGCTATGGGTGTAGCAGAAGAAACAACTTCCCTTCTCCCCTATAAAGGAGAACCTATCACCATCCGTTTAATGGGTTGGGAAAGCTATTCAGCTCCTGACGCAAACAGCGTATTTGGAAAATGGCTCCAAGAACAACTTGGTAACATCACCATCGAATACGAAATTCCCGCAAGTGACACTGGCACTTTGCTCGACTTGTATTTGACAACTGGTGACGATATGCCTGACATCATGATGTATCGTGATGCTGCTTTGTTCATGGAAAACTATGGCGATGGTAGCCGTACTGTTAGCCTCAAAGACTATGCAAAGTATATGCCTGAATATACAGCACGTCGTGATGTGTATTCCCACTTGACATGGTATGATACAGACGCTGGCGATTACTATCTCTATTTCCCTTGCTGGTACAACGCCATCTCTGAAGTTTGGTTCCAAAACCAAGATTTGATGGACAAGTACAATTTGGAATCCCCAAAGAACTGGGAAGAAATGCGCAAATGCATGGACATCGTTTGCTCTGCTGAAGAAGATGTAGACGGCATGATCTATTTAGCATGGGGCTTCAACTACATCTTTGGTGGTTTCAGCTCTATCTTCGGTACAAAGACACTTGCTCCTTCTTCTGTTGTATATGACTATGCAAAGGGCGAATGGGTACTTCCTCTCTTAAACAACGAAAAAGCTTACAAAGATGCCATCACTGCTATGGCTGAATGCTATGAAAAAGGCTATATCAACAAAGACTTTAACACATGGAGCGATGCTTGTGGCGTTAAAATGACTTCTGGTAAATGGCTTTTCACAAACAACTATTTCAACGAAGCAACAAGCACACTTGCAAACAATGGTGTAAACGCTGCATACATGGTAAGCCCTGCTGAAGAAGGCGTGAAACCTTACGTATCTGCATTCAACAATGAAGATAGTGTTGGCTGGATTTACACAATTGCAAATACTGCTAAAAATCCCGAACTCTGTGCTGCTATTTTGGACTTGATCGGTTCTGAAAAATATGCAACAGCTGCTTACTGGGGCGTTGAAGGCGAAACATACACTGTAAACGAAGCAGGCAAAAAGGAATATACCAAAGAATATTTGGATATGGATCCTGCAGAACGTAAGAACGTGTACGGCATTGCTCGTAACCCCACTTATGCAACCGACCCCTTCGTTTCTAACTTCTATGTTGGTGATGCCCTTTGTGCAAACTATGCAAAGCCCTCTTTAGATGCTTTGACCACCTGCGCTGAAGGTTTATCCAACGGCACAATGGAAACATACTACTATGCACAATTGCCCAAACTTGATACCTATGATGCAGAAGACTGTGCCTTGGTTGTAAACGCTTGGTCTACATACATCACAGAAAACCTCATTAAATTTGTTATGGGTACAAAAGACCTTTCTGAATGGGATACATTCATGGATGGTTTAACACAGTATGGCGATATGGAACAAGTGCTTAAAATCTACAACGAAGCACCTCAAATGCCTTTACGCAAGCCACAAAGCGAACGTGAATGGTTAATTCCCTAATAAGTGTCCCTTAAAAATCCTAAACAGGCTGCCCGTCATAAAGGCAGCCTGTTCTCATAAAGAAGGGAATTTTGTATGAAATTATTGATTGTAACAGACAAAGAATGCGATTTTTCAGTACTCCTTACGGAAAGTTTTGAACATTCCGATATGGTATCTTTAAACAATTTATCTTCTGTTCGTTTAGATGATTATGATGCATATGCATTGTTAGGTGGTTCATTAGAAGAACCCACTACCCTTTTTGCAG
>CAYTPJ010000175.1:0-4377 GCA_964439755.1 uncultured Oscillospiraceae bacterium | reverse complement strand
AACCAAAAGACAAAATAAGGTAAAAATGCGCTTCATATGGCGATACCTCCTAAAGAATATAGGGCATAAAGTTTGCACCTAAGAAAAAACAGATGGTATGGTAGAATTTCTACAAGAATATTATATCAAAAAGTCAGGCATGGGTCAAGGGAAAAAGGGAAAGCAATTGTAAAAATTATGATAGAGAAAGGAGCATACAAGGTGGAACTTGGAGAAATTGAATTTACATTATCCACAAATGCAGACAGGATGGTGGAAGGGCTTCAAAAGGCGCTTACATGGATGGATACACTGGATAAAAAAAGAAAAGACATGGAAAAGAATGCTCGAAACCCTTCTTTATTGCATTTGAAAGAGGGGGAAACGCAAAACAAGGAAATAAAAGAACTCAAGACATTCACGGAGGAAATAAAACGCACAGAAAAGTATTTGGCGCAATTTAAAGAGAAAAAAGCTCGTGCATTTCAAGCGTCAAAAGAACTGAATGATTTAAAAAATCAGACAGGGCAAGTGGAAAATTTACAAAGCGTTTTAAAAAAATATCCAGACATATTTACTTCTGTATCGCTTACATTTGAACAGGCGACAACTGCTGTAAAAAATAAAATGAATGTGTTAGACAGTACACTGGATGTGTCTAAAAAAAGAGTGGACAGCGCTATTGTAGACATTCAAAGAGAAATAGGGCACATGGAACTGAGTAGCTCAATTGGTACAAATGTACAGATTGATTTAAGCCCTTGGTACAATGCACTCCATGCACTTTTAAGCATTAAAAGTAAATTGCAAAGTGAAGGTGGGGCAGTGCGTACAGGTGGTGGAGGGTCGAGAAAAAGCAAGTATCAAAAAGAAGTGGACAGTTTGGAACACGAAATGGCGCTTGAAAGGTTGTCATTACAGGCGCAATATGAGCGCTTACTTGCGTTACAGAAAAAGTACAAGAAATTGTCCTTAGATGACAAGAGAGACCTGGAAGAACGGCTATTTGACATACAGGAAGAAATACGCTTGGAAGCGTATCAACAGGACATGGACTTACTGGAACACCAAAAGGCGATGGGCGAAATGACCACACAAGAGGAAATAGAGGCGCTCAACACCATTAAAAAGGCGCATGCACTCACCAAGGAAGAAATATGGGCGATAGATGAAAAATTGTTTGCTTTAAAAGAACAGCTGATGGACGAAGAAAAGGACTTGCTGAACGAAAAGTTGGACGATGAAAAAGACAAGGTGACAGGCTTATATGATACATTGGTGGAGGCGCTCGAAAACAAGTATGAGCAGGAAAGGGAAACGCACAAAAAGGCATTGTCCGACAAGATAGAGGCGCTTCAAAAAGAGCAGGATGAAGAAGACGAAGCACGGCAGAAAAAGGCGTATGAAGACAATTTGGCAGAGCTTCAAAGGGAATTGAGGACAGAAAAGAGCGCACGAAAGCGCAGGGAAATTGAGAAAGAAATCAATGCACTCATACTTTCTGAAAAGGAGCGCTTGGAAGATGATTTAAGGCAAAAAGAGATAGACGACTTGCAGGACGAAATGGACAGAGTGGATGAAGAATATGACAAGCTGACAGAGGAAGAAAACCTAAAGCAAGAGGCGCTAAAACTTGCACTCAGTGGGAACATCAATGAAATGGTGAGCATCATTGACAAGTATCAAGAGAAGTTTAAAAATGCAGGCGAAAACTTGATGCAGTATTTAACAGAAGGGGTGACGGCAGAAAAGGAAGGGCTTTTAAACACATTAAAGAGCATATTTGAACGCATAGAGCAAGATGCAGTGGCGAACATAGAGCAAATAGCATCACAAGGTGTGGGCGTGAACAGAAACAGCGTGCAGGTGGATGCATCGGGCTGGGTGATCAACGAAGCAAGCGACAAGGATGCAATATTTTCAGAGCTTGAAAGCACCATCCGGCGTGCACAAAGGGAGGGATAAAAATGGCATGGATAGAGATAGACGGTGTAAAAAACACGGCGTTTGAAGGGGTGATGTTAGAAAGTGCATCCCCTTTTTTATTGCCCAAAAAGAAGGTGAAGCGCACGCAGGTGGTGGGTGCGTTTGGCAGTGTGTTAGAAGGGGCACCTTCCTATGACACAGGGAATATAGACATCAAACTGCTTGTAAGTGGTCATGACAGGAAGGACGCAAGCAAGAAGGTGGAAAAACTGCACAAGTGGCTCACAGGCTCTAAAATGCGTTTGTGGCGCAATGAGGATAAATATGTGCTGGGGGGCATTGAAAACGGTGTAACCTATCAACCAGTGAGCAACAAAACATACCGTGTGCAGTGTACCTTTACCGTGTGCCCTCCTTGTTATTTCAAAGTGAAATCCAAAGCACAGGGCTTTGAACCAAACACACAATTGCCCATTCAAGAGCAGATTACACGCTTTACAGAAACAGTGTCGGGCACGTTTACTGCGCCTGGGCGATTAAACGTGTTACAAGATGAAGGCACGCATGCGCCCTGTTTATACTTTGTTATAAAGGGCACATACACGCAGTTTACATTAGGGGAATTAACGCTCGTTGAAGCGCAAAATGTGCCTGTGACGGTGTACATCGATTGTGTAGAACAAGTGGTGTACAAGTTGGAAGGGGGGCAAAGAGTGCGTGTGCTATATTCGGGGGAATTCCCTGTAAACGATGTTTCAGGCATAGCAATTGGGGGAAGCACATTTTCTGTACATGTGCAGGCGCTCATGATTGAAAGGTGGTGAACGTGTGCTCAAAGTATTTCCTGCTACAATAAATGAAAAAGACAGTTTGCTCTTTGGGCAGTTGTGCACGTTGCCTTATGCAGTGCAGGATAAGGTATCTCAAAAAATCAATGGGGATTGGTGCTTAAAATTTCAGTATCCACAAAACAGGATGGAAGCAATGCACATAAAGGCAGATAACTTGGTGCTTGTGCAAGGGCAATTGTACAGAATACGCAGGGTAAAGCAAGTGTGCAAAGTAAACCAAAGTATGCTCGAAGTGGAAGCGCCTCATATTGTGTTTGACCTTCAAAACTATGTGATAGAAAACATAGAAACGGACATGGAAGAAGGTTTATTAGATGGCATAGATGCAGAACAAGCGCTCAAAACAATACTCCAAGATACCCCCTTTCGTGTGGGCAAAGTGGACGTGGATTTATCCCACAAGGATTATTTAAACATATTACAAAAGGATGTAATGCACTGTTTAAAGGAAGAAATTGTGAAAAAATGGGGTGGAGAGTTACAGTTTGACAACTTCACTATTTCTCTTTTGCACAAGATAGGCAAAGACAAGAAAATGCCCCTTCGTTCGGGCAAAAACATCACCTCTATACAGTGCACAGAGGATGTAAAAAACGTGGTGACACGCTTACACATCATTGGGTATAACGGAGCAGACATCAAGGACATAAATGAGGGCAAAGATTACATAGACAGCGTGCACATAAACAAGTACAGCCACATTATGGAAGGGTATGCCACCTTTTCAGATGAGGACGATGCGCAAGCGCTTTTGACGTTGGGGCAAGCGCATTTAAAGAAAGTGGAAGTGCCTCAAATAAGCTATGAAATATCTTTGTCCAAATTGAAGAGCACTCTGTACTACACATTTTATGCCCCTTTTGAGCAATTTGAACTGGGAGATACTGCTGTTTTACACCATGAAATGTTGGGGGCAGACGTGTGTTTACGGTGCAAAGAACGTGTGTTTGAAGGGAGCACGAACATCAACCAAATTGTGAAGTTTGGAAGCAGTGAAGATTTGATTGAAAGCACATTGTCAGCAGGGCACAAGGCGAACAACGCAATCAACAAAGTGATTGCACCTTCTGGCAATGTGCGTGCAGAAAAATTGTCGGGCATTATTGATGGATTAAAAACATGTCTGTATGCATCCAGTGCATACCAAACGGCAGAAGTAAAGGAAAATCAAGGGGTGTTTTTGGTCAATGATGCACTCAACAGCCCTTCCTATGGTGCGCTGTATTTGGGGCCTGGCATGTTTGCAATTGCCAACCAAAAGGATGCAAAGAATGCGTGGAAATGGCGAACGTTTGGCAATGGGAGTGGGTTTAATGCAGACGAAATCACGGCAGGCACGTTGTCTGCTGCACGCATTGACATCAACAGCTTGGACTTGTCCGGGAACGTTGAATACAACTCTGTGATTGAGAATTTAAAAGGCATGATCAACCTTCGAGTGACGGAAACGACATTTCAGGAAAGCGTAGAGGCGCTCGAAAACAAGGTGCATGAAACGCAAGGGAGCGCAGAGAATGCGCAAGGCACAGCAGACAGTGCTGGAGAAAAGGCAGATGAAGCAAACACAAAAGCAGATGAAGTGCAAAACGATGTGCAAGAGATTGTAAAAAGAACGACTGCA
>CAYTPJ010000174.1:0-4390 GCA_964439755.1 uncultured Oscillospiraceae bacterium | reverse complement strand
ATACAAGATTTGACAAGCTGATTATTATGAACACAAATGGTTCCTTGTCTAATGAAATTACGCAAGGTACTATTTTAGACGATCAAAGCAATCAGCGTTTAAATGCTTATAAAGGCATCAATAAAAGCACCCCTATTTTACAATATGTCAATAATCCTGATGGTTTTTACACCGTGAAGGAATTAGATAAAATCAAGGTGGACTTTAGTCATTTTGCTTTGTGGGAAGACGAAAAAGGGCTTATGGTTTGTTCGTTTAGGCTTTCTAATTTTTCTAAAGCGAAATTTGCGCCTAAAAAAATATGGTCTAAAATACTGAAAGACCTTGTATGCTGGTTAGGTGGTTGCACCACGGAAGAAAAAGTACACCACATGATGGACAAAGCTTATACCTTAAGTAATCAGCAATCTTTAGAGCAAGTGGTTACACGAGTTGAACAATGGTTTTCAAATGCAAATATGATGCTTGACCATCACGGTGCGCCTTATGTTGTGAAAGAAGGATTGTCTGCGCACGTAAAACCTGATGGAAATCATCTGGTTTCAAACGAACTCCGTTTGGATTGTACAGGCGAATCTGCATATATGTATTTTTTGCTCTATCTATACACTGGAAATGAAAAATACAAAGAAATATCAGATGGCTTATACCGTATGCCTTTGGATATGCAGGTGAAAGAAATTTGCCCTCAAAGAGGTATGGTACGTGGGTCTTTAAGTGGTTGGTGGGGTGTCAATTATCAAGATGACACAGCACGTGGCTTTCTACTTCCCTTGTTATTTAAATCTTTTTTTACAAAGGATACAACGCATCTTGAGAATTTAAAACGCACACTCGATTATCTTGTAAAATCAACTGGAACAGATGGTCTTCGTGCTATCCGTGTGGATTTTGATGATATGTATGGTACAGAAGTGCTTGCTTCTGGGTTGAACAACAACGCTATTTCTAAAGATGGTCATAAAAAATGGGCATATGGTGAAGGTGTTACTGGTGTTACCACATTAGAAGAACTTTCGAGAAAAATTTCCAATACACCCAGCGCACATTATAATGGCTATTATTTGGCTTCTATGCTTATGGGCTACATGATTTTGAAGGATGAAAAATACCTTGAAATAGCAACAAAAGGGCTAAGCAGCATGATGAATGTCTATCCTTTTACTGCCAGAGAACATAGCGAAACGCAGGAAATGTGCCGTCTCATCCTGCCCCTTTCCCTTCTGTACTATGCAACCCAAAAAGAAGAACATAAAGCTTGGTTATATCAAGTGACAAACGATTTAAACAAGGTTAAAAAATATGGCACATACGTTGAATGGGACACAGGGTATACAGCTGTGTGCGCAAACACAAAGGATGCAGAATGCTCTGTATTTTCAGAAAATGGTGACCCTGTATGTGACATGCTTTATTCCATCAATTGGTTGCCTCAAGGCTTTATGATGGCATATTTTGTAACAAAAGATGAAATGTTTAAACAATTGTGGCAAGATATCGTATCTTTCTTTGCAGGTGTTCAAATCAAAAGTGAAGATAAAAACATTGACGGCGTTTGGGTACGCACAATGGATGTAAAAGAAAGAGAAGTATTTGGTGTTTCAAATGATGTGGGCTGGTCCTCATGGTCTGTTGAATCAGGTTGGACAATGGCAGAAATTACAAGTGGTATATTGCTTGGATTGATGCAAGACAAACTGAAAAAATACTTTGACTAACAAAAAGGCTATTATCGTACTTTAGGATGTACAATAATAGCCTTTTTACTATATTTTCAAATAGTTCTTTGCTTTAATTTTTAGGTCTAAACTCCTTGGGCACAACCCATGGATTGACCTTTTTTTCTTTAGGTTTTGCAACAGGTGTTGTTTCATCCAAAGAGGCAAGGTCCTCTGCTTCTTCTTTAGATAATGTATCTTCTAAATGATTGAGCTTATCAAGCTCCAGAAGCTCGTCCAAATCTTCAGTCGATGATTCTGCAAAGGATTTTTGAGTGTTTTCAAGCACCTGAACAGCTTCTTTATCATCATCTCCATTTGTCGTCTTCACTTTTACAGGCTTAGGCTGTGGCACATTAAGGCGTTTCACATCATCCATATGATAATCTTTTTGCTCTGTAGAATCGCCTTTTGGAATACGAACTCTTACCGTTTCTTTGAGTACATTGATATCCACTACCATACCCACACCATCAGCAGTAGACACTTCACGGCCGACACGTGGCATTTTTTTGCGTGTTGTTTCATAATAATCTTCTTCATATTTTAAGCAACACATCAAACGTCCACAAACACCAGATATTTTAGTGGGATTTAAAGACAAATTCTGTTCTTTCGCCATTTTAATAGACACAGGTTCAAAGTCACCCAAAAATTGTGCACAACACACAGGACGGCCACAAATACCCAGCCCCCCCATCATTTTGGCTTCATCACGCACACCAATTTGGCGCAGTTCAATACGTGTACGGAAAATGCTTGCCAAATCCTTTACAAGTGCTCTAAAGTCCACCCGCTTATCTGATGTAAAGTAGAACAATACTTTGCTATTGTCAAACGTATACTCACAGCCCACCAATTTCATGGGCAATTTATGCTCTTCCACTTTATCTTGACAAGCAGACAACGCCACTTTTTCTTTTTCTTCATTTTCCTTATGCTTTATAACATCTTCAGGGGTTGCAATGCGAATCACATTACGCAAAGGAGGCGTAATGCATTCGTCTGATATTTCCTGAATACCTGTTACAGTTTCACCAAACTCTATCCCTCTGGATGTTTCTACAATAACAGCATCCCCAGCTGTGGGCCATAAATTTTCAGGTGAAAAATAATACAACTTCCCTGCGTTGCGAAAACGCACACCAATTACTGTTGCCATAAAGTAACTTCCTCCGAAATTTGTTCTAATAGCCACTCGATAATGGCTTGTGTGTTCACGTTTGAAAGGCGCATCTTGCGTGCATAAAGCACATTATCTAACATTTTCATAATGCCCTTGTCTGAAACGTGTGTGAGATTATCTGCAAATGACCTGTCTTTCAAGGAAAAACGCAATGTCTGCTCTATTATGTCAAGCACATCGTTTATCTCGTCCTTTATATTTTTTAAAGGAAAAGCCTTGATGGTCACATCAAATGGCGAAGTAATAGAGAAAAAAGATTCTTTAACAAGCTTCCTCAAACTCATATAACTTGTGTTTCCAATTAGATTATCTGCTTTTCCAATGCTACCTTCACTTGCAAAAGCAAATTCGCTTGCCTCCTCTTTAGAAACACCTTTTTGAATTAAAACTTTTTCCACCTCATCGTATGAAAGTGGGGGTAATCGTGTCAAGCGGCATCTTGACCGTATGGTTGAAAGCACGTTGGATTCACTGTTTGCAGTGAGCAGAAAAAAAGTATTTTCATCTGCTTCTTCCAAAGATTTTAACAAACAATTTTGTGCTTGTGGAGTCATTATCTGAGCATCTTCTATAAGGATAACTCTGTTACCCCCTTCAAAAGAATGGCGAGTTAAGGCATCCAAAATATTTCGGATAGACTCTACCTTAATGGATTTATCCTTGGCTGAAAGCGTAGGCGTCAAAAAATCAGGATGTGTTTTCGCATCAAAACGCTTGCACGCACGACATAAGTTACAAGGGCGCTTGGAACTGTTTTCTGTACACAAGAGTCCTTTTGCTAAAAGTGCGGCAAGCGTTCTTTTACCCGTGCCATCTGCTCCAATGATTAAAATTGCTGAAGATAGCCTTTGGGCATAAAAATCCTCTACGAGAGTATGAATATTTTCCCCTCGTTTTTGAAAATCAAAAAGCGTAAGATTAGTACTTGACAAACTGATCCACCGACATCACAAACACAGTTGCGCCACCTACTGTTACTTCAATGGGATAAGGTGCATACATGCCTGTTGTTCCACCCATTGTAACAGGAGAAGTAGCGATTTGCTTGCGACTTTTGCAAATCTTTTCAATGATTGCCATACATCCATCAAACCTGTCATCATCAACACCTACCAACAGTGTTGTATTGCCAGCACGTAAAAAACCACCTGTTGTAGCAAGCTTTGTGACACCATAACCTTCGTTCATTAAATTGCTCACCAATCTGGAAGCGTCCTCATCTTGTACAATTGCGATAACTAATTTCATCAGGGGTTCCTCCTCTCAAAAATAAAAGCAAATACTTTCTACATCCATTATACATTAAAAAACCAAAAATATCAACATCTATGTTAAAAAAATAATATTTTG
Source organism: uncultured Oscillospiraceae bacterium (assembly GCA_964439755.1). Classification (GTDB taxonomy): domain Bacteria; phylum Bacillota; class Clostridia; order Christensenellales; family Aristaeellaceae; genus CAYTPJ01. The sequence goes on along the minus strand of CAYTPJ010000174.1, from coordinate 136 downwards.
TTGGCAAAACCCCGTCTTTAGGAATTATCACCATAAAATTTAGGAGCATAAAAAGAGGAAAAGAGTCTACAGGCCTTGAAAGATTGTTGCTTGACCATAATCAAATCCCTATTGGCATGAAAATGTATCCGGGCAA
>CAYTPJ010000173.1:0-4427 GCA_964439755.1 uncultured Oscillospiraceae bacterium | reverse complement strand
TTTCTGTTTTTGGGCACATATGCAATGCCTAATTTGAGGGCATGTTCAGGAGAAACAATGTGCACTTTTTGGTCATTTATATAAATATCGCCTGACTTTTTTTTGAGCACGCCAAATACTGTTTGGAAAAGCTCACTTCTGCCATCCCCCAAAAGCCCTGTAATGCCCAACACTTCGCCTTGATAGGCAGAGAGGGAAATGTGCTCATAATAGGGGGGCAAAGATAGATTGTTTAGGCGCAAAAATTCTTCTTGATGAGATAATGCTGTTTTCTTTTCTTGCTTTATGTGGTGACCCACCATGTAAAGCGCTAAATCTGACGTGGTGACGTCTTGAACAAGCCCTTCTTTGACCATAATGCCGTCACGAAGCACGGCAAACCTGTCACAAAGCTCAATCACTTCTTTGAGTTTGTGTGAGATAAAAATAATGGATACATTGTCCTTTTTAAGCTTTTTGAGCAGAGAAAATACGTGCTCAATTTCGGGTGTGGTGAGGGAAGTGGTAGGCTCATCCATGATGATGATTTTTGCGTTCATTAAAAGCGCACGTGCAATTTCGACAATTTGTTTATAAGACGCATCCAAATCACGCACCATTTTGGTGGGGGATAAGGTGACGTCCATTTGGTCAAACACCTGCTGTGTTTTTAAAATCATCTGTTGATGGTCTAAAAAACCATTTTTCTTTTTGATTTCATTGCCAATAAACATATTTTCATAAACGGGCAAATCGTTGATTAAATTCAGCTCTTGGTGGATAAAGGCGATGCCTTTTTGCAAAGAATCTTCGGGGGCTTTAAAGTTTGTTTTTTGACCATCTAAATAGATTTCCCCTTCGTCCTTTGGCAACACGCCACCTAAAATGTTCATTAAAGTAGATTTGCCTGCACCATTTTCACCAAGCAAAGCGCAAATTTCCCCTTCGTTTAAGGAAAAATCTACGTGATGGAGCACACAATTGCTCTTAAAGGACTTGGTGATGCCTTGCATTTTTAGTTGCATAATTTCCCCCAAAAAAAGTGTTTATAACTCAAAAGTAGGGTCTGCGTTTCCACAGACCCTTTGTTTGTGTATAAAAATCAATACACGGTGTTGTTTTCGTCAATGAAATCATTGCAGTTGTCACGGTCAACGATGGTTGTGGGGATGATTTTCACTGCTTCAGGTTTTTCACCCTTTAAAGCAGAAAGCGCAACGTCCACAGCGTCTTTCACCATCAAGGGGCTATAAAGTGCAGAGCAGATGTAGATGTTCTGATTTTCAGGCATCATTTTGAAGTATTCTTGGCAACCACCACCACCTGTGATGACTTTGATGTCTGTACGGTCATTGTCTGCGATTGCTTGCAGAGCGCCGATAGAAGTTTCGTCATCCAAGCTGTAAATGGCATCGATCTTTGCGTTTGCAGCCAAGATGTCGCTCATGTCTTTTAAGCCTGCTTCACGAGTGAAGGCAGTGGCATATTCTTTGATTTCCATGTCAGGAGCAATTTCTTTCATGGTATCGTAGAAGCCCTTCATACGAAGTTCGCTTACAGAGCCACTGGTGGGCACGGGCAAAGCCACGACTGTGCCAGTTTTGCCGATTTTTTCGACAATGTACTTTGCACTTTCGATCCCCATGGACTCGTTGTCGCCAGTTACAAGGAAAATATTGTCTGTGTCAATTTTGATGTCAAAGTTGACAACGACCATACCTTCTTCAATTGCGGCAGAAATTGGCACTTCCATGCCCTGCCATTGTGGGAAAGCAACGATGGCTTGAGCACCCCAAGTTTTGAGGTCATCCAATTGTGCAGTCATTTCTTCAGCGTTGTTGGAGGTGTAGAGTTTGTATTCTACTTCGTCCTTCAATTCGATGCAACGTTGTTCAGCATTGTAAGCAACGCCAGCTACCCAACCGTGTGTTACAGCAGGGGCTAAAATGCCGATTTTGTACTTTGCATTTTCTGCAGAAGCAGAGAATGAAAGAAGGGAAAAACAGAGTGCCAAGGCAAGAGTAAGAGCTAAAATCTTCTTCATTTTGGTAGTCCTCCAAATTTGTTCTTGAAAAAGAACATAATTACGTTAAGTGAGGGTATAAACAAGGTAAATGCTCATTTATACCCTCATCTAAGTACTTATAAAGTATCATATTTTTGACAAAATGTCAATTGATATTTTTGACACAATGTTTGACAGAAAACAGCTTTTATTGATTATTCTGTAATATGTATCAACTTGTTTTGCGCTTGGTAAGCACTTTCCATTACAAGGCTCAAAAGCACAGCGTGGTCAATGGAGAAACCTGGGTTGTCCACGCCTTGCGCCCATTGTACGATGGGAGAAGCGGGCTGAGGAGCAAAGTCTGTGATTTCTTCAACTTTACCATCTTTGTGTAAAAATAGTCCGTTTTGCACAAGGATGTATCCCTTTGTACCACTGATTTCGAGCGTATAGGGGTTGTCGGTAGACACAAAGCCTGTTTCAGACACGCCGATCACACCATTTTCAAAGGATAAAAGGCTGACAGCATTGTCTTCAACGCCTCTGTTTGTAACGCTTGTGAACAAGGATTGCACAGTTTTTGGTGTGCCCAAAAAGTCACACAAAGTGTACATAGGGTGTGCACCCAAGTCAATCATGGCGCCACCACCACACGCTGTTACATCATAAAAATGAGGGGGCAACCAGTTTGCAACAGAGCCGTTGTGTACGTTGCGCACACGCATGTAAGTCACTTGACCAATTTCGTTATTTTGAACCAATTCTTTTGCTTTAATGAGCAAAGGGTTACACTTGTGAGGGAAAGAAATGGTAAAGTGTGTGTTGTGTTTGCGTACAGCATCCCTTACTTTGAGTGCATCTTGATAAGACAACGTGAGTACTTTTTCAGTAAACACGCTTTTACCGTGTTCAATTGCTTGAAGCAATACAGCAGGATGTTCGTTGGTTGCAGTGCACACAGCAACAGAGTCAATGCTTTCGTCCTTTAAAATATCTTCAAAGGACATCACTTTTGCACCCAAACTATCTGCCCAAACTTGAGCAGCTGCTTGGTCCTTGTCGCACACAGCGACAATATTTACATGAGGTAGAGCTTTTAATTCATTGGCGTATCCCTCTGCGTGTACGTGCCATTTTCCAATCATTGCAACGTTCAAAGAGCACACCTCCTTTTATAATATAATAGGAAATTATTTATTGAAGTAGAAGGGTTCGCCTGTTTTTGCAGAGATGTAAATGGCTTCTAAAATTTCGCTGATAACGCAAGCTTGTTCAGGAAGCACAACAGGGTCTGTGTCATTTTCAATGGCATCCAACCAACGCATTTGCTCTGTGATGGCAGGGGTATCTTGAACACCTTCGTAGAAAGCTACACCACCGGCAGAAATGTCAGGTTTAATGTCTACCAATCTGCCGAATTCGCCCTTGTTCAAGGACAAACCACCCTTGATTTGAGCACCTGCTTTTGTACCACAAAGCTGTGTAGAGCCTTCTGGAACAGGCTCAATGGTGTTGAGTGCCCAAGAGGATTCCAAAATAACAGTAGCGCCATTTTCCATGACGACAAAGCCAAAGGCACTGTCTTCCATCGTATGTTGGTCTTTACTCCAGCCTCCCCAAGGATTGCCACATTCAGCATTTTCAACTTTTTTGTACGTGGTGCCCACCACCATGCGAGGCTTATAGTTGTTCATTAAATAGAGCGTTACATCCAAAGAGTGGGTGCCGATATCAATTAAGGGGCCGCCACCTTGTTCAAATTCATTTAAGAACACGCCCCAGTTGGGGGTGCCACGACGGCGAATGGCATATGCGTGTGCATAGTAAATATCGCCTAAATCGCCTCTTTCAATGCAGGATTTTAAGAAACGGCTTTCGGGCTTGTGACGATGCTGATAACCAATGGTGAGCTTTTTGCCACTCTTTTTAGCAGCTTCCACCATTTTGCGAGCATCTTCAGCTGTTTTTGCCATAGGCTTTTCACACATGACGTGTTTGCCAGCGTTAAGAGCGTCAATAGAAATGGGGGCGTGCATACGGTTTGGGGTCAAAACGTATACCACGTCAATGTCTTTGTCGTTTAAAAGTTCGTGATAATCTGTGTACACTTTAGCGTTTTGAACGCCATATTCTGCTGCAGCTTTTGTTGCTTTTTCTTCGATTAAATCGCAGAATGCAACGATGTCAGCACGGTTGATAGCCTTTAAAGAAGGCATGTGTTTTCCGTTTGCGATACCACCGCAACCAATAATACCAATTTTAAGACGGTTAGCCATTATGATTTCCTCCTAATTTTGCGTGGGTTTGAGACATTATAACACATAATTTGGAAAAAGAAAAGCCCAAAAAGAAAAAAAGAGGAAAAAATGAGAGAAAAAATTTAAAAAGTAAATTCTCAAAGTAAATGCAACAGTGCAATTTAGAGTTGCAGTTACATTGA
>CAYTPJ010000172.1:0-4451 GCA_964439755.1 uncultured Oscillospiraceae bacterium | reverse complement strand
AATAAGGCTTTGCGCATGTTTTTAACTGTTTTATGTGTCAAACTCGGGATATTATTTCTTTTGTTGTCAACTTGCAAATTCAATTCGGTCTGTGTCAAGTTGTTGGGGCTTTTTGAACGTGATTTTTCCACCATTGGCAAGAAGGAGAAGAAAAAAGTATTTTTTCGATGTCTTCTATCATTTTGTAAGCTGTTTGGTGTATCATCGTATCTAATCAGTGAACATCTCCTTTGGTTTCGTATTTGTTTCTCACTTGCTTATTTTACACTATGTTATGCAAATAAAAAAGCATCAAAGCACTTCCATCAGCTTTTTAACAGTTGGTTTCATATGTTTGCGTTTTATTGTATAGGTAAAGCCTTATTCGCCCTTTTTTACTGTCAAAGTTTGGAGGGGATAGACATTGTAGCCTTCATAATAATAGCTGGCATCAATGCCTTTCATATACACTTCACGGTTGTTGATTTCTGCCGTAAGCGCAGATTTTAAAAGATATTTAATCTCAATATCCTTAATGGGGCTACGTTCCATAGCCAACAAATAGTCCTCTTTGTTTACCTTGCTCCAATCGATGACTTGTTTTAAGTTGGTTTTTAAAATCATGTCCAACCATATGCGTGTGCTACGTCCATTCCCTTCTCTAAAGGGATGCGCTACATTCATTTCTACATATTTTGCAATGATTTGGTCAAACGTTGATTGAGGCATTTTCCCGATACTTTGAAGAGCCGTTTCAAGATATAGGACAGGGGCAAAACGGAAATTGCCTTTTGCAATGTTTACTGTGCGCATTTTGCCAGCAAAATCGTAAATTTCAGAAAAAAGATAGGCGTGTATTTGGGCAAGCCCCTCAAAGTTTCCCACAGGGAAAGTATCGAGTAACCCTTTTTCAAAGAGCTCAAGTGCTTTGATTTTGCTTATCTTTTCTTCCATATGAGCAAGCTTTGAAAAATCCTTTATGCCTAATTTGTTTTCAAGCACCATTTTAAACACCCCCTATTTTTTGAATTTCTTCCACTGCATACAAGGGGAGATTGACAAGCCCTTGTTCTTGCTTATAATCTGCCATGGAAGTACGGATGGAAAGCGCAGGGCTAAACTTTGCACGGTAGCTTTTTAAGCTTTTTGCTTGCAAATTAACCTCTGCCTTTACTTCAAGAGGGATCACTTGTTCACCTGTGTCAAGCACAAAGTCAATTTCACAAGAAGCACGCTCATTTAAGTAATAATAAATGCCCATATTTTCAAGTGTTTTGAGTTGCTGACACACATACTGTTCTGTCAAAGCCCCTTTAAATTCTACAAAAAGGTCATTGCCGTCAAGCAAAGTTTTTTGCCCAAGACCTGTCATGCACCCAAGAAGCCCAACATCAACAATGAAAAGCTTGAATGCTTTTAGGTCTTCATATGCTTTTAAAGGAATTTTACCATCCTTGACACGGCTCACTTTGTGAATAAGCCCACAGTCTAAAAGCCACAAAATGGCTGTTTCAAACTCTTTTGCACGCCCACCTTCACGGACAAGCCCATATATAAATTTCTTGTTTTCTTTGGCAAGCTGTGAAGGAATACTGTTCCAAATCATGCGTATTTTGGGTACAATGTCATTGGGCGCATGTTTGGAAAAATCTTGTTCGTAAGCTGTGATGATCTTTTTTTGTATGTTACGGACTTCGATAAAGTCCTTTTCCTCTGCAAAACTTTGCACAACTTCTGGCATACCACCCACAAAATAGTACTGTTTGAGTGCATCTATAAAGGTTTGCTTAAAGGCAGTGATCATTTGAATATCTTGATTGTTGAGCAATTCTGCAAAGCGTTCATTGCCTGTTGCTCTTAAAAATTCCTGAAAAGAAAGGGGATATAGTTTGAGAAAATCCACTTTTCCAACAGGGAAAGAAGTGCCTTGATGAAGGGCAATCCCCAAAAGAGACCCTGCACACACAATGTGGTACTGTGGTGCATTTTCAAAAAAATATTTTAAAGAAGAAAGCGCACGAGGCACTTCTTGAATTTCATCAAATATGAGCAGGGTGTTTTCGGGGTGAATTTTTTTCCCAACATACAGTTCCAACCCCATGATCAAGCGATTTACATCCAAGTCAGATGCAAACAATTCCGACATTCTAAAATTGGAATCAAAATTGATATATACGGTGTCCTCATAAGCTGTGCGCCCAAACTCTTTCATCAGCCAAGTTTTTCCAACCTGCCTTGCCCCTTCTATAATCAGAGGTTTACGGTGCTTGCTTTTTTTCCATTTATATAGATTTTCTATCGCAGTTCTGTACATGATTGCACCTCCAAACATGAATGTGTACATAGTATAACACACAATTACAAAAAATGCAAGGACTTTTTGAGTTGAAACACATTTTTTCCTACGACTTTTTGTGGAATATCACACTTTTTCCTACGACTTTTGAAAAATGCGCATGTTTAGGTGCGCATGATAATGTTTATTTACATTTTAATGTGATGAGGTGAAATTGTGGTTTTGCGCCCATGCGAATGGGCAAAAAAGAAGTGCCTACACCGTTAGAGGTGAAAAGGTGCGCATTTTTTTCATACTTTAGTCCGGACAGATATTTTCTGCCCGATTGCGCAGAACTTTTTAAGGGCAAACCAAAGAGCGTGACTTGCCCACCGTGCGTGTGGCCACAGAGTGCTACATCAAAAAAATAGTCCTCCATGTGCAAGAAAAAGTCAGGGGTATGAGGCAAAAACACAGTGAAATCTGCACTTTCTGTTTGCTCTTTGAGCTTTTCTATGTCTGGAAAGCCGTTGTAATAATCGTCCGGGGCACAAAATGCAAGCGTTTTGCCTTCTTTTGTGAACATGTCTGTGTCGTTTACAAGAGGGGTAATGCCTACGTGTTCCATAGCGAGTTTTATTTTTTCCAAATTGCTTTCGGGCGTTGTACGGTCATGATTGCCCATTATGGCATACACTTTTTGCTTGGCGATAAAATGGGGCAAAAGGTTAAAAAAGTCCAGAGCGCCTTGAGAATCTCTGCCGTAGTCCCCTCCTAACACGACAAAGTCAGCGTGCAAAGCATTTACACGCTCGACCAAATTTTGCACTCTGTCTTTGCTAAAATAAGGGCCGTAGTGGATGTCTGAAATGTAAGCGATGGTGATGCCGTCAAAGGCTTTGGGGAGCGCACTTGTTTGAATGGTAAAAGTGTCTAACTTTAATTGATGGGGCAGCCACACAGGGTAAAAAAGGGCGCATGTGGCAGGGAGCAACAGAAAGAATTTCCCAAGTAATGGAACTTTTATGTGCGTCTTTTTCCTTTTCTTTTTTTGTGTCTGCATAGCAATCTCCTTTTTTTAAATGGAAGCTGTTTGCTGAGGAAAAGTATCTTCTTCCCCTGCAATGCGCAACATTTCGCCTCTTAGATAGGTGCACAGGCGGTCTTTTTCGTCATTGGCAGGGAGCGTGGGGTCATACTTAGTGGGCACACCAAAAGTCAAGGTGCGCTTTTGCTTGTCTGCATAGATGGGCACAAAGTTACAAGCGACATGCGTTTTGCTATAATAGAGTTGCCCGAGCATGGTAAAGCCAGTGTAAAAGTGGCTCACACCAGAAAGTTTATATCGGTGGTCGGGCGTGTCGTCCGAATTTTCAGGGAAAAGCAATATATTGTCGCCTGCTTGCATGGCAGAAACGCTTTCTCTAAAGGAGTTCATAAGCTGGCGTGGATTGTTGTAATACACGGGGATACAGTCCACAGAGCGCATGATCCAAACAACCAAGGGGGCGACAAACTTGGCGAGCGCAAGGCGCTGATGTTCATTGAGCCACTTGACGTGCGAAAAAGCACCTTCTGCTGTTGTTCGAGCAAAGTCCTCCTTATCAATCATGTTGTTGATTACCCATGGACGGAAGGAAAAAGGCACATAGAGGTTGGTGACAATAGGGCCGTATATTTCTCCGTGATTGCACACAAACACGGTGGGCACATCTTTTTCAGCAGGCACATTTTCACGGCCTACAATGCGATGATAATAAAAGGGTCGGAAAAGGGCAAGCAATATTTTAATGCCGTAATGCTTTAAAGAACGGCGAATGACCACGGCTTCTAATTGTTGCCTCAAAGGCAAGTTCTTTTCACCATTTTTGTTGAGCTCCATCAAACGGTTGAGCTTATCGATGTGTTGCTTGGTCATGGGGAATAAGAGGGCGCACACGAGTGCAGAGAACACGAGCAAGAGCGCAGGGAGGGCGAGCAAAGGGCGAATGCCTTCAATTAAAGTTTGATGGTTTACAGAAGTGGTGGGAGAAAACAAGAATATGAGCGCAATGCCCAGCAGAGCAAGCATTTGCCCTAAGAGCGCAGCGAACTCCATTCTGAAAGAAAGTGCTTGGTCATAGGAAGGTCCAGGCTCTTTTTTGAGGGCGAAAAGCACCACAGAGTGCATGGTGTATTCCATTTGTTTGAGCACACG
>CAYTPJ010000171.1:0-4484 GCA_964439755.1 uncultured Oscillospiraceae bacterium | reverse complement strand
AAAAAGAAAGAGAAAAAACATGCAAAAATTTACTTTAAAACCTGCCCCTTTAAACGGTGGCTTTAAAATGGAAGATTTTTATATTTGGTGTGGGAGCGTTATTCAAGGAGAAGACGGCAAATACCACATGTTCGCCTCTTGTTGGCCCAAAGAAATGGGCTTTGGCGCAAACTGGTTGTTCAACTGCAAAATTGCCCACGCAATAAGCGATACGCCCGAAGGCCCTTACACGTTTAAAGAATATGTGTTTGAACGCAGAGAAAGAAACTATTTTGATGCCTTAAATCAACACAACCCTTCTATTAAATATTACAAGGGCACATACTATTTGTATTATTTTGGCTCAACTTATGGAGGGGATATACCCAAGCATGCCGATGAAATAACAGAGAGGGGTTTCCTCGAAGTATGGAATAAAAAACGCATTGGTGTAGCCACTTCAAAATCTGTTTATGGCCCATGGAAACGCCCTGATGCCCCTTTGTTAGAGCCTCGTGATTGTAGGTATTGGGATTGCACCATCACCACAAACCCTTCTTGTGCCATTTTAGAAAATGGAAAAACATACATGATTTATAAATCACGTACCAGTTGCAAAGATCCATTGCAATTGGGCATTGCTGTTGCAGATCGACCGGACGGTCATTTTGAACGACTGACGGACGAACCTATTTTTAATTTCCCCAACAAAGATTGGCACATTGAGGATCCCTTTATTTGGTATGCCGAGGGCAAATTTCATTTGATTATGAAAGATGATTTCAAAAACAATTGTGGGGGCATTACGGGCGAATTGGGGGCTGGTGTGTATGCCACAAGTGCAGATTGCATTCATTGGGATATTCAAGAAGGCAAAGCGTATAGCCGTACAATAACATGGGCTGATGGCACAGTGACAACACAAGCCAATTTAGAAAGACCGAATATTTTATTTCACAATGGCAAACCCACGCACCTATTTTTAGCCACAGGCAAGGGCAAAGAATTTTGGAATTTTGAAGGGGTGACATGGAATATGTGTATTCCCCTTGAAAGTGTTGATGCATAATACAATTTAGAATATATTCTATAATATGGGTATAAAAATAAGCAAGATTTTTTAAAATAAGCTTGTTTTTTTACACAAAAAATTATATAATATAGATAGATAAAACAAAAGGGAGGGTAAAAAATGCAATCGTACATGGAAACATATCAATCTTTTTTAACCCGTTTTAAGGATGACGAACAGACGTATCAAGAACTCCTTTCTATCAAGGAGGACGAAAAGGAAATTAAAGACCGTTTTTACACGGAATTATCCTTTGGTACAGCAGGCATGCGTGGTGTGATTGGCGCAGGCACAAACAGAATGAATGTGTACAACGTGCGCAGAGCCACGCAAGGGCTTGCTGACTTTGTAAAATCTCAACACACAGAGCAAAAAGGTGTGGTCATTGCGTATGACAGTCGCTTGTACAGCGATGTGTTCGCCAAGCAAACAGCGCTTGTGCTCTGCCAAAATGGTATTAAAGCCTACTTGTTTGATGCCTTGCGCCCTGTGCCTATTTTATCCTATGCCATTCGTCACTTGAATGCGGCAGCAGGCGTGGTGATTACAGCGAGCCACAACCCCAAGCAATACAACGGCTATAAAGCGTATGGCGAAGATGGCGCACAGTTGTCCCCTGAACATGCAAAAATCGTGACGGACTTTATTTATGCGTACACATTAGAAGCGTGTGTGCCTATGGATGAACAAGAGGCGCTGGACAAGGGTTTGCTCCAAATGATTGGCAACAAGCAAGTGGATGATGACTATATTGACATGGTCAAACAGCTTGCATTGTGCCCCGATGTCATTCAAGAACAAGGGAAAAACTTGAATATTGTATATACCCCCTTGCACGGCTCGGGCAATGTGCCTGTGCGCCGTATGCTCCAGGAATTGGGCGTTCAAAATGTGTCTGTCGTCAAGGAACAAGAGCTTCCAGACCCTGCATTCCCCACCGTTTCTGCCCCCAACCCAGAGGATAAGAATGCTTTTGCACTCGCCATTCCACTCGCTCAAAAAGTGGGCGCCACTGTGTGCTTTGCAACAGACCCCGATTGTGACCGTATGGGCGTTTCTGTAAAGGGTCAAGATGGTGTGTTCTACACATTAACAGGCAATCAAATTGGGTGCTTGCTCTTGTCACACATTTTGGAAACACTTAAAAAACAAGGCAGATTGCCCCAAAATGGCGCAGTCATTAAGTCCATTGTAAGCTCCGAGCTTGCAAGCAAAATTGCACACAGCTATGGTGTTGAAATGATGGATGTGCTCACAGGCTTTAAATTCATTGGTGAAAAAATACAGCAGTTTGAAGAAAAGGGCGACCATACTTTCCTCTTTGGTTTTGAAGAAAGCTACGGCTATTTGTCCGGCACAAAAGTGCGTGATAAAGACGGTGTCAATGCCTCTTTGTTGCTCTGTGAAGCAGCGTGTGCAGCGATGGAAGAAAATGTAACGCTGTACGACAAGCTCAGCGATTTGTATAAGCAATATGGCTATTATGTGGAAAAGGTCATCTCTGTAACGCTCCCAGGCGCAGACGGTGTGGAAAAGATGAAAAACATCATGTCTTCCTTGCGTCAAGACCATTTGAAAGAGATTGCAGGCATTAAAGTGCTCGCAGTGCGTGATTATCTAAAGGGTGAACGCACAGAAAACAGCGTTGTTACCCCCCTTGATACGCCACCTTCTGATGTATTGTATTATGAATTGGAAGAAGGCAACTGGGTGTGCGTGCGCCCAAGTGGTACAGAGCCTAAAATCAAGCTTTATGTAAACACTTGCCATAAGGAAGAACAGAAAGCGCAGGAAATGCAATCTGCCCTTCAAAAAGCCATGCAGGCTTTGATTGTTTAATTTATAAATATCGTGCGATTGAGATGCAGGGAAACTGTGTTTTCTCTGCATCCTCTTTCTGTCAACATAAAGGAGAAACTCATACACCATGGAGATTTTAAGCTTTACTTTAAACGGTGTTGCACCCATTTGTTTGAGCGTGCTCGTGGGCATGTTGCTCAAAAAAATAGGCGTAATCAGCGAAAAAACAGCGCAGGGCATCAACAAACTCTGTTTCACATGGCTCATTCCCTGCAACATTTTTATTACTATTTATAATTCGGATTTAACAGCCTCTTTACAGCCTGTGATCCTCTTTTATCCCTTGATTGCAACGCTTGTCGTGATTGCAATTCTTTGGATGGTTGTGCCCAAGTTTGTTAAAAACAGAGCACAGTGTGGGGAGTTTATTCAAGGTACTTTTAGAAGCAATGCAAGCGTATTGGGCTTGCCCCTCATATTAAATCTCTATGGGCAAGATGCAGGCGCCGTGTTCGCTCTGCCCCTTCCTTTGATGATCATTGCATATAACATCATTGCGCCCGTTGTGCTCTCTTATTTTTCAGGGGGCAAAGAGGTGAATTACAAAGAAATTGCAAAGAAAATCATCACCAACCCTTTTTTGGTATCTGCCCTTTTGGGTGTGTTGTTCAACGTGGCAAAAATCCCTCTGCCTGTGTTTTTCACTAAAACGCTCTCTCAATTCAGTGCCTCTGGCTCCCCTGTCGCCCTCATCGCCTTGGGCGCTATGACCAACTTTGAAAGCTTTAAAAATTCGGGTAAGCTTGCCTTTATCTCCTCTGTTTTGCGCCTCGTCATCATCCCTTTGATTGTTATTCCCATCGCTGTGCTCTTGGGTTTCCGTGGCGCAAGCATGGGCGTTATCATTTGTTTTTTCTCCACCCCCACAGCCATCGGCAGTTATGTGCTTGCCAAAAATATCACAGGGGATGGCGAGCTTGCAGGCCAAATTCTCCTCCAAACGACTGTGCTCTCCTTTATCACGATGTTTGTAACCATATTTGCATTGCGTGCGCTTGGTATCATGTAAGAGCAATTTAAAAAACACCTCATTTTATGTGTCCATGACGTATTTTTAATGTATAAAAAGTATTTTTTCTCTTGATTTTTTCTTCCAAAAGTGCTACACTATGTGTGTGCTCAAAAAAAGCACAACGCATGGGGCATTAGCACAGTTGGTAGCGCGCTACATTCGCATTGTAGAGGTCAGGAGTTCGACTCTCCTATGCTCCACCAAAAGCAGATAATCCGAACTTTTGCCCGATTGGGGAAGGGTTCGGATTTATTTTATATTTAGATAGATTATAAGAAGGGAGATCGTTATGAAAATTGCACCCAAAATATTTATATCGTACTCACATGACTCACAAGAGCATAAAGATTGGGTAAAAAAATTAGCAACAAATCTAAGAGAGAATATGGGCGTTGATGTTATTCTAGACCAATGGGATTTGAGAATAGGTTCTGATTTATCTTTATTCATGGAGCAAGAGCTAAGTTCATCAAAACTTGTACTTTGCATTTGTTCTGATAAATATGTAGAAAAAGCAAATGCAGGTAAAGGAGGTTCAGGATATGAGAAAATGATAATGGT
>CAYTPJ010000170.1:0-4533 GCA_964439755.1 uncultured Oscillospiraceae bacterium | reverse complement strand
TACAACAAAAGTATTGACAAAGTGTAATCAATGCTTTATAATGAAGGCGAAAACAAAGTGCGTTGATTGGTGATTTAAGGAATAATGCAAAGGGGTATTTCTCTCATTTTTTACAAAAAAGGAAGGAAAAAAGTATGACGACAAAAACGCTTCAAAACAGAAAGACAACGCTTTTAAGAAAGAAAAAAAGTGCGTATGACAGAATAGAACCTTGGCTCTTTTTGCTCCCTGCGCTTTTAATATTTGGCGTATTTTTGTATTTTCCTTTTTTAAAAACAGTGTATTTAAGTGGCTTTTTAACGAACAAGTTTGGTCAACCCAAAGTGATGTACGGGCTTCAAAATTACTATGATATCTTGTTTGGGAAATACAGCGCAGAGTTTTGGAACAGCATGTGGGTGACGGTCAAATTCGTGTTTTTTGTCGCCTCTGGTGCACTGCTTACAGGGCTTGTGACAAGCTTGCTCACAGCCAAACGCTTTTATTTACGCTCCTTTTGCTCTGCTATTTACGCCATGCCCATCGCTATTGCATCTTCTGCAGCAGCCATGAGCTTTAGTATGATTTTGCATAGCTCCATCGGGCTTTTAAATCACATTTTGGGCACGAACATCAATTGGTTGTCGGACGAACGGTACACTTTTCCCATTCTATGTATTTTGTCCGTGTGGCTTCAAAGTGGCATCAACTTCATTTTTATTGGCGCAGGGCTTCGCAATATTCCAGAAGAACTGTATGAGTCTGCCTCCATTGACGGTGCGAATTATGGAAAGAAACTCTTTCATATTACGCTCCCTTCTTTGTCGCCCACGCTGTTTTTTCAAATTATTATCAACATCATCAGCGCATTCCAGTCCTTTACGCTTGTAAAATTGCTCACGCAAGGAGGCCCCACAAATAGCACCAACCTCATTGTGTATTCCATTTACTTAGATGCGTTTCGGAACTTCCGATTTGGTTCTGCTGCAGCACGCTCCATTGTGCTTTTTGTGGTGATTATGACGATTACGCTCATTCAATTTAAGTACGAAAAGAAGGGGGTGCACTATCAATGAGTACAATGGTCATTAAAAGAAATCATAGGAAAATTGCGTTTAAAATATTCAAACTTTTGCTGAACGTCCCTTTTGTGCTCCTCATTATGGTACCCCTTTTATACACACTTATGATGAGCGTGATGCCAGCAGATGAATTGTATCAGCAGTTTTTGCCTTCTCATTTGGAGTTTCAAAGCTATGTGCAAGTGTTCACCAAAACGCCTATTCCACGTCATATTATGAACTCTTTTATCGTGGCAGGCTCTGTAACGCTCCTTCAAATGGTGACGTGCTCTATGGCGGCTTTTGCATTTTCCTTTTTGGAATTTAAGGGGCGCCAAGTCGTGTTTATGTGCATCCTTGCCACCATGATGGTGCCTTGGGAAGCGACAATTATTGCCAATTATTTAACAGTGGCAAGTTGGGGATGGCTGGACACATTTCACGTGCTCATATTGCCCTATGGATG
Organism: uncultured Oscillospiraceae bacterium; assembly: GCA_964439755.1. Lineage (GTDB taxonomy): Bacteria > Bacillota > Clostridia > Christensenellales > Aristaeellaceae > CAYTPJ01. Next base: position 3,027 of record CAYTPJ010000170.1, on the reverse strand, counting down.
CTCTGCGATGGGCGTGTTCTTGATGCGTCAAAACTACCTCACGTTTGCAAAAGAGTTGCACGAGTCTGCCAAATTAGAGGGGTGCAACAACTGGCGATTTTTGCTTTCCATTGTTATCCCTCTTGCACGGCCTGCACTGGGCGCACTCGGCGCATACGTGTTTTTGCTCCAGTGGAACCAGTATTTGTGGCCTTTGCTCGTGACCAACTCGGACAATGTGCGCACGGTGCAAATTGGTGTATCTCAAATGTACGACATTGACTCTGAATCCATTGCGCTCATGATGGCGGCCGTGATTGTGGTGCTCATTCCCTCCTTGTCCATATTCGTATTCATGCAAAAACAATTGATAGACGGCTTGATGGCAGGGGCAGTGAAGGGCTAAAATGTGAAATTTTGAATGCAAAAAGCGTTCAAAAATATAAAAGGAGGAAAATTTCATGAAAAAAATCTTTGCACTTCTTCTCTCGCTCATGCTCCTTGCATCTGTTACAGGTGCAACGGCTGAGGACAAAACCAACGTGGTGTTTTGGTACTCCTTAGAAGGTACAAATGCAGAAGCCATTGTCAACATTGTAGACCGTTTCAACGCTTCTCAGGACAAGATTTTTGTAGATGCGCAATATCAGGGCGCATATGATGATGCCATCAACAAGCTCAAAGCAGCGGGTATGGGTGGCCTTCCTTGCGACATTGTGCACTCTTACGAAATCGGCACACGCTTTATCATTGACAGTGGATGGATTGTGCCTGTGCAAGAGTACATCGACAAAGAACAGTGGGACACTTCTGTTATTGAACCCAACCTCCTTGCCTATTACACAGTGGATGGTAAAATCAACTCCATGCCTTTCAACTGCTCTACGCCTTTGATGTATTACAACAAAACAGCGTTTGAAGAAGCAGGTATCAAAGACGTGCCCACCACAGTGGATGGCATATTAGAAATTGCTGAAAAGCTCACTACCTATAAAGAAGATGGAACGGTGGAGCGCTACGGCTTTGCTTTCTCCAACTATGGCTGGTTCTTTGAACAATGGGTAGGCAAAATGGGCAAAGAGTATGTGAACAAAGACAATGGGCGCACATCATATGCCACCAAAGTCATGTTCTCAGAAAATGGCGCCGCCCTTGACATCTTTAAAATGTGGGAAAAAATTGCGAAATCTCCCTACACCTACTATGTAGAACGTGGGGGTACCAAGAATGCCCGTGCTGCTTTTGTGGCAGGCGATGCGGCGATTTTCCTCGCCTCTACTGCGAACTTGGCAGGCGTGCTCCAAAATGTGGGCGACACTTTTGAAGTGGGCACAGCGTATTTCCCCTATGTCAATGAAACGGACAAAGGAGGCGTGTCCACAGGAGGTGGCACCCTTTGGATGATTAAGAGCAACGAAGAAAAAGAAAAAGCTGCTTTTGAATTTATCAAATTCTGTGTAAACCCTGAAAATCAAGCGTATTGGAACAGCATTACAGGGTATTTCCCCATCAACGTGCAAGCACAACAAACGGACACCTTTAAAGAAAATATCACCAAGTATCCCCAATTCCAAACAGCGCTCGACCAGTTGCACGCATCAGGCCCAGAATACGTAGGCTCTTTGCTCTCTGTGTTCCCCGAAGTGCGCCAGTATGTGGAAGATGTGACAGAAAAAGTGTGCTTACAAGGGCTTTCCCCCGAAGATGCCGTGAAGGAGCTTGAAAAGCTTTCCAACGACGCCATTGAAATGTATAACTTGACCAACTACTAATCAATGTAAAAAAACCGTCTGTCGGAAGGCAGGCGGTTTTTTAATATAGAGTGAATGAGCAGTTCAAAAAGAAAACAACATGAAAATCAATTCGCAGATAAATCGAAGTTTAAAACAGCATCAAGGTTTTTAGGCAAGAGCAGAGTAGGCAAGGTTTTTTCAATATTTTCTTTGCCGGAAATATAACCGTCCTTATAGAATAAAATGGGCACTCCCTGATGTTCAGCAGGTACATTGTATTTTTCAAACAGAGCATATATTTTATCTCCACCCCGTGGTTGCCTCGTGTTGATTTTTTTGATGTCTATATTGTAAGCAATGTCGTCAACAGAGAGGGTTTTGGGGAAATCATCAATAAAAGGTTCCAACTCGACACATTCGGGGCACAAAATGCGATAAAATAAAATGAAGTGTATCGTATCGCTTGAAAAATCATCATTAGAAAAAAGGTTGTCTTTGGTTAAAAGATTGTTTTTTTGAATGACATCAGCTGTTAAAATATTGCTTTTTAACATTTCATGCGCCACCAGACATTGTTCAGACAATCTGGATTTTGCCATATCAAAAGGCAATAAATCACCTGCAATAAATATAGAGTCGGTAAATGCACTGCTTTGGATGCCATAATCTAAGCAAGTTTGCTGGTATGTTTTAAGACCATCTAATGTAAAAATGTTGATCATTTTAAGCGTCATTGGGTAGTCTTTTTTTCGTTCACCGTGCGTTTGATTGTATAATTGGATAAAAGCATTCTCTTTTTTGGGCACACAGCTCAAGCAAGGTTCGTTGAAGAAATAAATCAATTCGGGGGGTTCGTTCGTTTGTTGTGCAAAACAGACAAATGGGTATAGTGCTACAAGCAAACAGACGGCTAAAATATATTTAAGTTTCATGCGTTATATCTCCTTGTGGTAAAATATAGGTGGAGGGCGTTACGCCCAAGATGCGTTTAAAAGAGCGTCTGAAGGAATATTCGCATAGATAGCCCACATTTTGAGCGACATCCTTTATTTTCAAACCATTTTTGATTTGAACGCAAGCTTCTTGAATACGCAAAAATTCCAAGTATTTTGGGAAGGTCATTTCGTAATATTCTTTAAAGAGTTTGTTTAATTTTGTTTCAGGGATATTCATGAGGTTTGAAAGCTCTGTGATAGAAAAATCATAATTGCTTATATTTTGCATCAAATTTTCTTTAATTTCCGTTTTCAAAGCGTTGCTTTCGCTTGGATTTTGCTGGGCATGTGTGGCGTAAAAAATATCAAAATTTTCTTTT